>JAOPZJ010000076.1 GCA_025964155.1 Solirubrobacterales bacterium | reverse complement strand
CGGTGATGGTCGGCGACCGCCGGCACGACATCGAAGGCGCGGCCGTTCACGGCATGGCCGCGATCGGCGTGCTGTGGGGCATCGGGGACCGCGAGGAGCTGCAGCAGGCCGGTGCGGACGCGCTGTGTGCGCAGCCGGACGAGCTGCCCAGCCTCGTGCGGTGCCTGCTCCCGGTCGCCTAAGAGGTCCTGGCAGGCCCGCCGCCGCCACCACCCTGGGCCGCGCGCAGCGCGTCGCGCACGTCGTCCGCAAGCTCCACGACGAGCACCTGCACGCCCCAGATGCGCAGCGACTCCGACAGCCAGCTCGGTCCGGTGACGCTCGCCGCGGCGGTCTCGTCCGCGAAGGCGATGGCGAGGCGTGCAGCGGTGTAGGTGCGTGCGAGCGTGACGAGCTTCAGCGCGTCCCGCGCGACCTTGTCCAGCTGTGGGCCCTTGAGACGCCCCTGACGCAAGAAGAGCTCGACGAAGACCGACTGGCCGGCGTCGACGCCGTCCACGTCGACCGTGGCGCCCCCGGGGAGCGCCATCGTCCGCGGCTCCAGCGCCACCTCGAGCTGCTCGGCGGCGCCCGCCAGGATCATCGATGCGGCCAGGCGCTGGATGTCGGGACCGTCCGGGGGCGTCATGGCGGGCACGCTAATGGAGCGCACGACACTCCATTGGTGACATCACGACGGGCGCTCGGGGGTGCGACCGAAGCGCAGCACGCCGTCCTGTACGAGCGCGCGCGCGCCGTCCCCGACGTCCAGCGCGCCGTCGCCGAGCTCGAGGATCTCCGGCACGCGCGACGCCGCCCGCGGACACGGGCGCCCGCCGATCGCCGACTCCGCCAGCTCCCGGACGACGAGTCGCCCGAGCGCCACCGGCAGCAGCGCCAGCTGTCCGACGAGGATGTGGTCGCGCCCGGCCATCGCGGTCTGCACGACGGTGTCCAGGACCTGAGCCTCGTCCCTCAGCATGTCGGCGGTGCTCAGCACTTTGTCCTGGGCGCGTTCGTCGACGGCGTTCAGGGCGGGCACGAGCCCGTGTCGCACCCGGCTGCGTGCGTACGCGTCCGACGCGTTCGTCACGTCCTCCCGCCACGCCAGGCCCCGCGCGGCGCAGTGCGCGGCGGTCTGCTCGCGCGTCACGCCGAGCAGGGGGCGGACCAGGCGCCCGCTGCGCGCCGGCATCCCCAGCAGCGCGCGCCGCCCCGGCGAGGTCGCCAGGCGGTAGAGGACGGTCTCGACCTGATCGGTCGCGGTGTGGCCGGCGGCGAGCGTCGCATCGCCGTTGGCCGCCGCCTTGGCCCCCGCCGCGTACCGCACGTCCCGCGCCCATGCCTGCAGGTTGCCGGGGGCGTCCACGGGGCGGCGCACGCGCTGCACGCCGAGGGCGACCTCGAGGCGATCACAGAGTGCCTGGCAGTGCGCCTCGTCCCCGTCGGCGTCCTCGCGCAGGCCGTAGTTGACGTGCAGGGCGGTCACGACATCGCGTCCCGCCAGCGCGACGGCGACATCCAGGAGGCAGACGGAATCCCTGCCCCCGCTGAGCAGCACCACGACCGCGCCGCCGTCGGGCAGCAGGCCGGTGGCGCGCACCTGCGCGGTGACGGCGCCGGGCGGTGCAGGTTCCATCCGGTCAGTCTAGGCGTGCTACTCCGCGTCGCCGAGCATCGCCAGGAACAGCTCGGTCGCCTCGGTGAAGCCTTTCAGGCGCACCTCGCCGATGCGCTCGAACTCCAGGTGCGGGCCGGCGGCGTCCACGATCGGCCGGGTGACGACGACCTCGCCGCCGGCCGAGCGTGCGGCGACCCGGGCCGCGAGGTTGACCTCACGCCCGTAGTAGTCGCCGTCGCGGTACAGCGTCTCGCCGTAGTGCACGCCGATCCGCGGCAACGGGCGCTCGGTCATGAGCTCCTGGAAACCGACGGCCCAGTCGACGAGCGCCGCCGGGTCCGAGCCGACGACCATGACCTCGTCGCCGATGGTCTTGATGACCCGGGCGTCCTCGGGCAGCGTGTTCTCGACCGCCTCGACGAAGCGCTCGACCGCCCCGACGGCCTCCTCCTCGCCCTGCTCCTCCGTGAGCCTCGTGTAGCCGGCGAGGTCCGCGAAGGCGATCGCCACGCGCAGCCGGCCAAGGTCGAGTTGCGTGTCACCCAGGTCGGCCTCCATGTGGCCGATGACGTCCTGCTCGACGAAGTGGTGCAGGAAGCGCTGGTGCAGGTGGTCCATGATGGGGCTGGCCAGCGGCAGCAGCTCACGGGTGAGGTCCTCCATCTCCTCGGCCATCTGCAGTCCCGGGATCCCCTCGCGGATGAGCGGCTCGTGGACGTAGAGGTGGAAGAGGCGCACCTCGGCATCGGCGACCTGCGCCAGGGCCTGGCCGTAGACGCGGCACATCTGCAGGAAGGCGACGAGCGGCAACCCGGCCGCGAGTGCTGCGGCGGCATAGCGCAGCAGTTGGAGGTCGTCCTCGGTGATGTGCTCGATCCAGAGCGTGCTGAAGCCCAGCGACGACCCGATGCGCTCGATCAGCGCGGGCTCCAGCCCGGTCTCTTCCGCCGCCTCCCCGAGGGTGTAGTCGGCCGCCTCCACGCGGAGCAGGTCCTCGGCGTAGCCGAAGGCCAGGCGTCCGTCCTCGGTCGCCTGACGGATCTCCGCGAGCGAGTGCCCGCGGGCCCGCAGGCGGGCCACGATGCGTGCCTGGGCGATCGCGCCGTGCGTCCATGCGCCGTCGGCCGCCAGCGGCACGACGCCCGTGGACACCCAGCGCTTGAGCGTTGCGGGCGTGACCCCGACGCGGCGGGCCACCTCCGCCGTGCTGAGCGCGGTGGGCGGGGTGGCGTTCACACGCGCAGGTGCGGGAACTCGGCCGCCACGACGGCCGTGAAGGCCTCGTAGATCGGCTTCGTGATCGGGATGAGCGCGAGGGCGGCCTTCAGGTCACCGCTCGTCTTGATGCGGCGCCGAGCGATCGCCAGGGCGATGCTCTCCTTACCCTGGAAGTAGCGGTTCGCGGTCTCCGAGGACATCTCCATCCGGACGCTCGGCTCCCACTCCACGTCGTCGGACCACACCCACGTGAGGTTGCCCGGCTCGCCGCCGCGCGTGGCGCGGATGTGCACCACGAGGTCGACGTCGGGGAACGCGAAGCGCTGCGGGACGTCCGCGGCGTGGAGCTTGGGCCCCATCTCGGCGTCCTCGCTCATCATCGTGAAGATCCGGTCCATCACCGTGCGGAACTCCTCGGGGGACCGGAACTCTGGCGTGGCCATGATGCTGGGCGCGGCCGGTGGGGCGCCCGTCAGGACGGGCGCTTGGCGGCGGAGCGCCGGGCGGCGGCACGGGCCGCGGGGACCTTGCTCGCGGCCGTGGTAGAGCGGGCGCCGGCGGGCTTGCGGGCGGCCGGCTTGGCGGCA
>JAOPZJ010000060.1 GCA_025964155.1 Solirubrobacterales bacterium | reverse complement strand
GACGACGCGGCCCAGGCGCTGACGTTCGCCACCCGGGCTGCCGCCCGCGGTGTCCTGCGGCGTGACGCTCGGCGCGAGCGGGCGCAGCTCCGCGCGTTGCGCGCGGCTCGGCGCCGGCCAGGCGGGCTAGATGGTTGAGAACGCGAGCGTGCGCACGCGCACCCGGGCGGCGAGTCCCGCGCCGGCGACCATCACCGCGGCCACCACGAAGCCACCACTCGGGCCCATTGGGCCCTCCACGAGGACGCCGGCCACCGCGGCGCCCGCGGCCACGCCGGCGCTGAGGCCCGTCCCCAGCCAGGTGAAGACCTCGGTCACGGTGCCGCCGGTCGCCAGATCCCCCGCGAGCGAGTAGACGATGGTGAAGAGCGGTGCGATCGCCGCCCCGCACAGGGTCAGCGCGAGCCCGAGCGCCCACAGCGGACCGGCCGCCAGGAGGAGTGCGTCGCAAGCGGCGAGCACGAGCAGCAGCGTGACGATCCGCGCGGCGCGATCCGCCGGCGCGCCGTGACGGGCGGCCCAGACGCCGCCGATGATCGATCCGACACCCCACACGGCCAGCAGGATCCCGATCGCCCCACGCGACCCGGCGGCTTCGGCGCTGGCGGCGATGCCGACCTCGATGGCACCGAACGAGCACCCCATGCCGGCGCCGACGACGAGCAGCGTCCGCACACCTGCGGCGTCGAGCGCGCGCGCCCGCACGGCGCCGTCGGCGTGGACGACACCCCGCCACTCGCGGGATGCCGTGGTCGCGACGAAGGCGAGCGTGCCGGCGAGCAGGATCGCCGCCGAGAGCACGAGCGCCGCCGACGGGTCGTGGACCGCGACGGCGCTGACCAGCAGCAGCGGGCCGAAGATGAAGCACAGCTCCTGCGCGGAGGCCTCGAGCGCGAACGCCGCGTGACGGGCATCGGCGTCCGGCAGCACGCTGCCCCACAGCGTGCGCATGCAGGCCGACAGCGGCGGGTGCGCCGCACCACAGACGAACGCGAGCACCGTGACCGCAGCGGCGGGCGCCGAGTCCGGCAGCAGCGCGAGCGCCACGAGCGCGAGGGCGCTGACCCAGGCACCGAGCTGCAGCACGCGCGTCTGCCCGCGCGTGTCGACAGCGCGGCCCAGCAGCGGCGAGCTGGCGGCGAGGCCGAGCGAGAAGGCGCCCGCCGCCAGCCCGCCCACGGCGTAGGACCCGCCGAGGTCGCGGACGCGCAGGATGAGCAGCAGGCCGATTGCCGTCGACGGGATGCGGCCGAGCAGCGAGGAGCCGAGGAGGCGGGCGACGCCTTGGGTGCGCAGGACAGCGACCGGGGACACGCTGCGCATCATGGGGCCTCACCTGCGTCAGCCTGTAACGATTCGGCGGGGTCCGAATCCAGCGAGGATGCAGGGGTGCTCAGAACAACCCGAGCTGACGATCGTCCACGGATGCGGGCACGGCCCCGCCGGCCGGCACCGGAAGCTCGGCCGCGACCGAGGGCTCGGGCTCGGTCGCCGGGACCGGCTGCTCCGGCGCGCCGAGCGCCAGCAGCTCGGGGATGCGCGCCATGTCCGCGCGCAGAAGCTCGACGTTCGACGGCGTGTACAACGCCGCCGCCGGGTGAAAGAGCGGGTACAACCGCACCGCGCGCGGCCCGATCACCCGGACCTCCGGGTGCCCGTGCACCTTCGTGATGCCCTCGGTGCTGCCGCGCAGCAACCGCGTCGCGAAGTTCCCCAACGTGCACACGACGGTCGGCTGCATGAGCTCGAGCTGCCCGAAGAGGTACTCCTGGCAGTTCTCGATCTCCCCCGCCAGCGGGTTGCGGTTGTCCGGGGGACGGCACTTGAGGATGTTCACGACCGCGACGTCGTCACGGGTCAGGCCGATCTCTGCCAGCAGCTTGTCCAGCAGGCGACCCGCGGCGCCGACGAACGGGATGCCGTCACGGTCCTCCGTCGCCCCCGGGGCCTCGCCCACGAACATGAGATCGGCGTCGGGCGGTCCGCTCCCGAACACGACCTGGGTCCGCGTGGCCGCCAGCTTGGGGCACCGGGTGCAGACCGAGGCTCTGTCACGGAGTTCGCGGAGGGCGGAGGCACGCGTCTGGGAGCTGGCGGGCACCCCCGGAGGGTACCCACCGTCAGCGTGCAGTCGACGGGGTGTTGCGTTCCGCGCGCCGCCGGGTATCTTTTCGTGACGAGGCCGTCACCTTCACCGGGCCGGACCTCACAAGACCAGTCGCCAGACCTTCACCGTCACTCGCGCCGGCATCCCTTGGGAGCTGGACCCGAAGACCATGAACATTCCCACTGTCCTGGGCTGCGCCGTCGTCGGCGCCGGCCGACTCGGCACCGCGCTCGCCGCGGCTCTCCGCGCTGCGGGCGTGCCCGTCGCGGGTCCCTTCACGCACGGATTCGACGGGGCCGGCCACGACATCGTGCTCCTGTGCGTCCCGGACGCCCGTATCTGGGAGGCCGCCGCGGCCCTCACGCCGCGCGAGGGGCTCCTGGTGGGCCACACCTCCGGCGCGACGGGCCTCGACGTCCTGGTGCCACACGCAGCCTTCGGCCTGCACCCGCTCATGACGGTCACGCGCGAGGGCGCCCGCTTCGCCGGCGCGGGCTGTGCCGTCGCGGGAACGACCGCAGCGGCACTCCAGGCCGCCACCGCCCTCGCGACCGTGCTGGGCATGGTCCCGGCGCAGATCGCCGACGAGGACCGCGCCGCCTACCACGCCGCCGCCTCGATCGCGTCGAACTTCCTCGTCACGCTGGAGGACGCCGCCGAGCGGCTTCTGGCCACCACCGGCGCCTCCCGGGATCTGCTCGTCCCGCTCGTGCAGGCCACCGTCGCCAACTGGGCGCAGCACGGTGGCCCCGCGGCCCTGACCGGGCCGATCGCCCGCGGCGACGAACAGACCGTGGCGCGCCAGCGCGCCACCATCGCCGAGCGCACGCCCGATCTCGGTGCCCTGTTCGACGTGCTCGCCGATCTCACACGGGCCCTGGCCGGCCGCGAGCCCTCGACCGCCGCAGGGGTCGCCTGAGCCATGCGGACGCTGCGGACCGTCCCGGAACTGCGCACGGCCGTGCGTGCCGCCCGGCGCCAGGATCCGACCGGCGCCATCGGCCTCGTGCCGACCATGGGCGCGCTGCACGACGGTCATCTGGAGCTCATCCGGCGCGCGCGCCTGGAGTGCGAGCACGTCGTCGTCTCCCTGTTCGTGAACCCGGCCCAGTTCAATGCCTCCGCGGACCTGGCCGCCTACCCGCGCGACGAGTCGCGGGACGCCGGGGTCGCGTCCGACGCGGGCGCGGACTTTCTCTTCGCCCCCTCGTTGGAGACGGTCTACCCGCCCGGCTTCGCCACGAGCGTGCAGCTGTCGGGTCCGATCGCCGAGTCGCTGGAGGGTGCCCATCGCGGAGCCGCGCATTTCCACGGCGTCACGACCGTCGTGACGAAGCTCTTCAACATGGTCCAGCCGGATGTCGCGTTCTTCGGGCAGAAGGACGCCCAGCAGGTGCTCGTCATCCGCAAGCTCGTCGCCGACCTGGACCTGCCCGTGCGCATCGAGACGGTGCCCACCGTCCGTGAGCCGGATGGCCTCGCGCGCAGCTCACGCAACGTCCGCCTGCAGGGCGACGACCGTCCCTTGGCCCTGGCGCTGCGCGCCGGGCTGACCGCTGCCGAGCGCGCCTTCACCGCCGGCGCCCGTGATGCCGGGACCGTCCACGCCGCCGCTCTGGCGGCGATGACCGACCTTGGGGTCGCGCCGGAGTACCTGGCGCTCGTCGACCCCCTGACCCTGGCCCCCGTGGACGCTATCGATGACGGCACGCTCGTCGCGGTCGCCGCCCACGTCGGTGGGACACGCCTGATCGACAACACCACCCTCGGAACAACGCCCAACGGGAGACGCTGAAGCCACCATGCAGCGAACGATGCTGAAGTCCAAGATCCACCGCGCGACGGTCACCGACTGTGACCTGCACTACGTCGGATCCATCACCATCGATCCGGACCTCCTCGAGGCCGCGGACATCATGGAACACGAGCAGGTCGCCATCGTCGACGTCGACAACGGCGCCCGCTTCGAGACGTACACGATCGCCGGCGAGCGCGGCTCGGGCTGCATGAAGGTCAACGGTGCGGCGGCCCGCCTCGTCCACCGCGGCGACACGATCATCGTCATCTCCTACGGCCAGTACGACCGACAGGACATGGAGACCTACGAGCCCCGCGTCGTGCACGTGGAGGCCGGCACGAACCGGATCATCACCGTGGACGACGCGGTGGCGACCCTCCTCTCCGAGCCCCGCTAGCCCAGCGGAACTCAACGATCACGTCAGGAGCTGACTCATGTCCACGATGCCCTCCACCTTCCACCTTCCGGCCGACACCTCGCGCCTGCCGATGACGCTCCCGCGTCTACATGAGAAGAAGGCGCTCGGTGAGCCGATCGTCATGGTGACCGCCTACGACTACCCGAGCGCCCGCGCCGCCGACAGCGCCGGCGTCGACCTCGTGCTCGTCGGTGACTCCGGGGCGATGACGGTCCTCGGATACGACTCGACCGTCGCGGTGACCCTCGACGAGCTCCTGGTCCTTGCCCGGGCGACCCGCCGCGGCCTCAAGATGCCCTTCCTCGTGGGCGATCTGCCGTTCGGCAGCTACGAGATCTCCGACGAGCAGGCGGTCGCCACCGCCTTCCGCTTCGTGAAGGAGGCTGGGTGCGACGCGGTGAAGCTCGAAGGCGGCGGAGAGACCTCCGTCAAGCGCGCCCGCGCGATCGTCAACGCCGGCATCCCCGTGATGGGCCACGTCGGCCTGACGCCGCAGACGGCGACCGCCCTGGGCGGGTACAAGGCCCAGGGCCGGAACGCCGGCGCGGCGACCCGCATCGCTCGAGAGGCCGTAGCCCTGCAGGAGGCCGGCTGTTTCTCGATCGTCTTCGAGGCGATCCCCAGCGCCGTGACCGAGACGATCATGCCGAAGATGGAGATCCCGGTCATCGGGATCGGGGCGGGACCGGCGGCCGACGGCCAGGTCCTCGTGTACCACGACCTGCTCGGCATCCGCGAAGGCCGCGGGGCCAAGTTCGTGCAGCGCTACGGCGACCTCCTCGACGACATGATCGCCGGCGTGACCGCCTACGCGGAGGACGTGCGCACGAGGCGCTACCCCGGGCCGGAGCACGGGTATTCCATCGAGGTGTCAGAGTTGGCGGAGTTCCGCTCCGAGTGGCCCTAGGCCCCGGACCCCGTCGCGCCCGGGTCTACCGCTTGCGCTCGGGTGGCCCGGCGTCGTCGGCGGCCTGACCGAGGATCCGCACGACCTGCGCCGCGATCGCCGTGGCGCTGGCCTCCAGGTCCGGCTGCTCGGCGCGCGTGCGGGCCTGGACGGACTGCAGTGAGGTGCGCTCGGCGATCTGCTTCTGGGCCTGGTTCACGTCGACCTCGAGCCGGCGGCCCATGTCCCGGAGGCGGTCGGTCAGCGCCTTGACGGTCTTGCCCAGCTCGGCGCCGTCGGCCTGCGCCGCGTCGCTCTCCTGTCGGGCGGTGGCCAGCAGGGCGGCCGCCTGCTCGCGCGCGGTGCGCAGCTGCTCGCGGATCTCGGCCCGCGCGGCGGCCAGCTCGGTCTCCGCCTGGCGGCGGGACTCGGCAGCGTCCTGACGACCGGCGTCGACAAGCTTGGCCGCCTCCGCCTGCGCTTCTTGGATCCGCGCCTTGGCGCCGGCGAGCGCCTCCGCCTCGCGCTTGGCGAGCAGGGCATCGACCTCGGCACCGACGGCCTGAAGCGCGGCGGCGGCCTCCTCCTGGGCCTGTCGGCGCTCGGATTCGATGGTCTCACGGAGGGCGCCGGCAGCGGCCTTGGCCTGCGCCTCCAGCTCGGCGCGCTCCTTCGCGACGCGCGCGTCCGCCTGCTCCTGGATCGCGACGCCGTCGCGGGCGAACCGCTCCTGCAGCTCCAGACGCTGTGCGTCGAGCTCGGCACGCAGCTCCGCCCGCTCCTGCGCGCCGACAGCCTGCAGCTCCTCGCGCTGACGCTCCATCTCGGCGCGCAGCTCCTGCACTTCGCGCTCCGCCTCCGCCTGGGCCTCGTCCCGGATCCGCTGCGTGAGGGTCTGCGCGTGGGCGCGCAACGCGTTGGCCTCCGCGTGCGCGGCCTCCGCCTCGGCGGCCGCGGCCACCGCCTGCTCGCGCGCAGCCTCGGCCTCGAGCCGCAGGGCATCCGCCTGCTCGCGGGTTGCGGCCACCTCGGCACGCAGCGCATCGGTCTGTCGACGCAGCGCGACGGCCTCGCGGCGACCGGCGTCCGCCTCGGTCCGGGCGGCGCGCGTCTCGTCGTGGGCCGCCTGGACCTGCGCCCGGACCGCCTCGAGCTCCGTGCGCTCGCGCCCCGCGGCAACGCGTGATGCTTCGGCCGCCGCAGCGCGTCGCTCGGCCTCCTGCTCAGCTTCCAGGCGGTCGGCGACGGCGCGGCGGGCGTCGTCCTCGGCCG
>JAOPZJ010000011.1 GCA_025964155.1 Solirubrobacterales bacterium | reverse complement strand
CGGCGCCGCGCAGCCCCCGGCCGGTGCCGCGCCTGCCCCCGGCAAGTCCGCCGAGTCCCTACACGACTTCCTCCTGGGCCCATGAGCACCACGCGCCGCAACCCCACCCGCCGCCGCTCATCGCGCCGCGCCCGCACGAACCACGTCCCCCCGCGGCAGGTGCTGCTGCGCGGCGGCATCGTCACGCTGCTGCTGCTCGGCTTCATCTACCTCGCCACAAGCCTCTACAGCGGCGTGCCCGGCCGGCACTATCGCTACGTGAAGGCGACCGTGCCGCAGGTGGGCAATCTCATCCAGCACGACCCGGTGCGCCTGGCCGGGGTGCGCATCGGCCAGGTGAAGTCCGTCGAGGCCAGCTCCGACGGCACCGCCCACCTGGAGATGCAGCTGAGCCCGGGCACCGAGCTGCCGGTCGACTCCACGCTGATCGTCCGCGCCAACGGCCTGCTCGGCGCCCGCTTCGTGCAGATCGTCCCCGGTCGCAGCGACGTCATGGTCGCCGACGGCGGCCTGATCAAGCCGGACGCCAAGCAGTCGATCACGTTCGGCGTGCCCGAGGCGCTGGACACCTTCGACCGCGAGACCCGCGGGCAGCTGCGCAACACCGTCGACGGCCTGGGCCGCGGGCTCACGGGCCACGGCGATGACCTGAACGTCTTCTTCCGCCGCGTCTCCGACGAGGTCGTCAACGCGCAGAGCCTGTTCAAGGCGATCACGGACACCGGCGCCGTGCCGTCCCTGCTGCCGTCGGTGCGCTCAGGCGTCGCGCCGCTGGACGCCAACCGCCGCAACCTCATGGCCCTGGCGCCGGCCACCTCGCGGGCGCTGCAGCCGGTCGTCTCCGAGCGCGGCGCCGTCCGCTCGCTGCTCGACGCCGCGCCCGGCACCCTCGACGCGGCCACCGCGGGCCTGTCGAGCGGCACCCGGCTGCTGGCCTCGGTCCGCCGGGTCGCCGTGTCCGCGCGGGGCACGCTGCCGCTCGCGCCGGCCGGCCTGCGGACGACGAGCCGGCTGCTCGGCGAGGCCGGCGCGCCGCTGAAGCAGGCGAACACCCTGCTGAAGGAGGCGGACCCGACGGTGCCCAGGCTGCTCGACGTCACCTCCGCACTGAAGCCGGTGCTCACGCCCGTGAAGGCGGTCAGCGACGACCTGAACCCGATGGTCACGCTGCTGGGCACCTACGGCTGCGACATCGTGAACTTCGGCACCGTGTTCCGGAGCATGACCGGCTCGGCGGGCACCGGCAGCGGCCCGAACGGCGCGCCGAAGGCCTTCCGGCTGCAGGCGATCGCGCCGTCGCTGGGCGAGGTCGCGAGCATCGACGGCACGAACGACCCGCTGTTCGTCAAGGACGCCTACCCGGCGCCGTGCAAGTACCTGTCGACGACCTACCCGCTGGCGATCACGAAGGTGCCCCAGAAATGAGCGCCCTCTCCCAGCGCGTGGGCGGGCGCACCCGGCTGATCGGCCTGATCATGCTGACGGTCGTCGGCCTGGTGGTCATCGGCAACTTCACCGGCATCCTGCGCCGGCTCATCTCCGAGCGCGGCACGCACGAGATCGTTGCGATCTTCCCGTCCAGCCAGCAGCTGCGCACCGGCAACTTCGTGCGCGTGCACGGCGTCGACGTCGGCAAGGTGAAGGCGCTGGAGAGCGTCGACGGCGGGCGCGCCACGCGGGTCACGATGCTGGTGGACGACGCCGCCGGCGAGCTGCACCGCGACGCCCACGCGAACCTGCGCTGGCGCACGATCCTCGGCTCGGCGTTCTACGTCGACGTCGATCCCGGGCACGCGAGCGACGGCAAGCTGGACGGCCCGATCCCGCAGGCGCAGACCAGCGGCCAGGTCGAGCTCGACGACGTGACCTCGATCTTCAAGGACGGCGCGCGCACCGGGCTGCAGCGGATGCCGGGCGAGCTCTCGCAGACCTTCAGCGACCACGCGCTGCCCGCGAAGCTGCTGAACGACGTGGCCGACAACGCCCCCGACATCGCCAAGGGCGTGGGCGCGCTGCGCGGGCAGCAGCAGGACGCCGACCTGCAGCACCTGGTCACCTCCACCGCGAAGCTCGTCGACGTGCTCGGGCGCTCGCAGGCGGAGCTGCACGACGTTGTGTCCGGCGCCGCCGCCACGCTGCAGAGCACCGGAGCGCACGCCGGGGCGATCGACGACACACTCGCGCTCTCCCCTGGTGTGCTGCAGCGGACGGACGCCACCGTCACCGACCTGAACCGCACGCTCGACGTCGCTGATCCGGTCGTCGACGAGCTCAAGCGCCCCGCCGGGCAGGTCGGCCCCACGCTGGCCAAGCTGAACCCGACGGTGCGCGACGCCGACACGCTGCTCACGAGCGCGGTCCCGCTGCTCAAGGACCTGCGCCCGACGGCCCGCTCCTTGTCCCGGACGGCGCAGAAGGGCGTGCCGGTCCTGAACGGGCTGGACTCGAGCATCGACCGCGTGAACGACACGATCCTGCCGTACCTCGCAGCGAAGGACCCCGGCACCGGCAACACGACGACGAACGCGATCGGCGGCTTTGCGGCAGCCTGGGGCGGCGGCTTCGCCGGCCAGCGCGACGCCAACGGCGGCCTGTTGCGCTTTGCCCTCACCGCCGGCAGCGCGCCGATCTACCTGCCGTGCCAGACGTACATCAACAACCCCGACAAGGCGAAGGCCATCGAGTGCGAGTCGCTGCAGAAGACGCTTGAGCGCGTCTTCTCCTACAACCCGCTCGGAGCCCCTCCCGGGACCGCCGACAGCGGCATCCTGCCGACGGACCCGCTCCCGCCCGCCAACCGGAAGCGCCGCTGATGGCTGACATGGACCACCTGGACGAGCCCGAGATCGAGGTCCGCGACTACGTCGGCGAGCGCGACCACGTGGCGCGCCTGGGCCTGGAGGCTCGCCGCGGCGCGCGCCCGCTGATCACGATCGTCATCGGCGTGGCCGTCGGCCTGGCGATCGCCGGCTACATCGCGGCGAACGTCTCCAAGACGCTGCTGTCCAAGACCCGTGAGATGTCGTTCGTCGTCAGCGACGCGACCGGCGTGGTCGAGGGCGCCGACGAGGTGCGCGTCAAGGGCATCCCCGCCGGCGCGATCACGAAGGTCGAGCTGCACGACGGCCAGGCGACGATCACCGCCAAGGTCCAGAAGAAGTACGGCCACGTCTACCGCGACGCGCACGTTCAGCTGCGACCGAACACCGCGCTGCAGGACATGTACCTCAACATCGTCGACCGGGGCACAAAGGCCGCGGGCGAGCTGAAGGGCTCCGATCCGCTACCGGCCGGGCAGACCGAGGTGCCGGTGAGCATCAACGACGTCCTCGGGGTCTTCAAGGCGCCCGTCCGGGTCCGGCTGCAGACGCTCCTCTCCCAGCTCGGGAACGGGCTGCAGGACCGCGGCGCGCCGCTGCGCACCGCCTTCGCGCAGTTCATCCCGTTCGTCCAGGACGCCGGGCAGATCTCCCGGCAGTTGGCCGCTCGCAAGCCGATGGTGCAGCGGCTCGTGCACAACGCGGCCGTCCTCACCGACGCGATCGCCGGGCGCCAGCAGCAGCTGACCACGCTCGTGCGCAGCGGCTCGAAGACCCTCACGACGCTCGGGGACTCAAGCGGCGACCTGGGGGCGACGCTCGACGCGCTGCCGCCGACGTTGCGCGCCGTGGACTCGAGCTTCACCGCCGTCCGCGGCGTCCTGCCCGACGTCGACACGGCGGTGCGGTCGCTGCACCCTGTCGCGAAGCAGCTGCCGGGCGCGCTCTCCGACCTGCAGCGCCTGAACACGAGCGCCGCTCCGGCCGTCCGCAGCCTGCGCACGCCGGTGGAGAAGCTCGTGCCGCTGTCGGCGGCGCTGCGGCCGGTGTCGCACGATCTGGCCTCCTCGCTCGACGCCCTGCAGCCGCAGGTCCCGGTGGTCGACAAGGTCACCCGCGACCTCGTGCTGTGCAAGCGGGGCGTCGTCGGGTTCTTCCAGTGGAACCTGTCGCTCGGCAAGTACGGCGACTCTCGCGGCTCCTACCCGCGCGGCAACCTCGCCATCGGCGCGCAGTCCAGCAGCGTGCTGAACGATCCCGACGAGTTCTTCGGAAGCTCGTGCGCCCCCGGCCGGCCGATCGCCGGCCGCCCCGCCAAGCCCTCGGACGGTCAGTGATGAACCAGCGACCCGCGCGCTTCGGCGCCCACGTCATCGTCACCCTCAGCCTCGTCGCCGTCGCGCTGTCGGGGTTCATCGCCCTCATGGTCCTCGGCGGAGGCATCACGGCCCCCGGCAAGAAGTACCGGATCAAGGCCGTGATGCCGACGGTCGCCTCCCTCGTCAATGGCTCGCGCGTGACGATGTCCGGTGCCGAGGTCGGCAAGGTCACGAAAGTCTCGCGCGCGGGTCTCGGCGCGATGGTCGAGCTGCAGCTCACGAAGTCGAGCGTCTACCCGCTGCCCAAGGACTCCACGATCAGGCTGCGCCAGCACACGCCGGTCGGCGAGAACTACGTCTCGATCGACCCCGGTACGTCGAGGAGCACGCTGCCCGACGGGTCGACGCTGCCGATGAAGCAGGCGGGTGACTTCGTCGACGTCGACCAGGTCCTGTCGACCCTCAGCGGCGACACGAGGCAGCGGGCGCGCGACCTGATCCAGAACACCGGCCGGGCCCTCACCGGGCGCGGCGACGAGCTCAACCAGGTCGTCGGCGGCCTCACCGGGACGATCATCCCGGTGGCCGACATCGTCCACATCGCGCACACCGACCGCCGTCAGGTCGCGGGGCTCGTGCGGCAACTCGGCCAGCTGACGGCCGGCCTCGGCGAACGCGATCAGGCCATCAGCACCGTGGCCGACCAGGGCCTGCAGAGCGTCCAGGCGATCGGCGCCAAGGACGCGTCGCTGCGGCGGCTGCTCGACGAGCTGCCGGCGACGCTCACGCAGGTGCGCGCCACCTCGGACACCGTCGGCGCCGTCACCGGCAAGGCATCGCCGGTGCTGGACAACCTCGCCACCGCCGTCCGCCAGGTGCGCCCGGCCGTCCGCTCGCTGCAGCCCGCGGCCCAGGAGGGCCGGGGGATCGTCAAGGACCTCGGGTCCGCCGCCCCGGCGCTGACGAAGACGCTGTCGCAGGTGCGCGCCCTGTCGGGTCCCACGGTCAAGGCGCTGCCGCGGCTGAAGCAGACGCTCTGCCAGCTGAACCCCGCGATCGAGTACCTCAAGCCGTACACCCAGGACGTGGCCGCGTTCGTCGTCGGCATGGGCTCCTCGGCGAACTCCTACGACGCGATCGGCCACGTCATCCGGCTGATCCCGATCGTCTCCGAGAACGAGCTGGTGAACCTCCCGGACAACCTCAGCCAGGGGATGTTCAAGCTGCTGCGCACGGGCCTGATCGGCAAGGCCTCGCCGCTGACCTTCTACCCGATCCCGAAGCCGGGCGAGGTGGGCAGGACCGCGAAGGACCTGCCGAGCATCACCGGCCCCGAGGATCTGGCGAAGTCCGGGTACAAGTACCCGCGTGTCCAATCCGAGTGCTGACGTTCATGTAATATTCTGGACTCTGCTGTCGAATGAGGAGTCCTGACTTGTCCCTCGGTATCCAGCGGCTCGGTCACGTCGCGCTGACCACGCCGGACCCGGCCGCCGCTGCGGCCTTTGCCACTGAGCACCTGGGCTTCACGCTCGCCGGCACGGATCCCGACGGCAGCCACCTGCTGGCGGCGCGCGGCGCCGACGAGTACGCGCTGGTTTACGTGCCGGGGCAGGCGCCGGGGCTTGATCATGCGGCGTACGTGGTGCCGGACGCGGAGGCCCTCGAGCGCGCGGCCGCCGCGCTGCAGGCGCGGGGCGTCGCGGTGCAGCAGGAGGACGGCACCGTGCGGTTCAGCACACCGGCCGGGCACCGGCTGGAGCTCATCACGGGGCCGTCGACGGAGATCCCGGTCGCGCACCTCGCCGAGCCGCCGGCGCTGGCTCCGGCGCCGATCTGCCCGGACCACCTGGGCGTCGGCGCGGTGGACTTCGACGCCGAGCTCGCCTTCGCGCAGGACGTGATGGGCATGCTGCCCTCCAACCGCGTCCTGGCCCCGGACGGGACCGCGGTCATGACCTTTCTGCGGTTCCCGGGGCGGCTGCTCTACCACCAGCTCGTCGTGGCGAGCACGCCGGCGCCCGTGCTGCACCACGTGCAGTTCACGCTCAAGAGCCTGGACTCCTTCTACGCGACCCACGCCGCGCTGCTTCAGGCGGGGGTGGAGGTGCAGTGGGGTCCGCTGCGGCACGGGCCCGGGCACAACGTCGCCTGTTACTTCCAGGACGGCGCGGGCATCTGGTTCGAATACTCAGTCGAGGAGGAGATCATCTTGGACGACGAGCACTACGTCCCGCGGACCTGGAGCATCGAGGATCCGCACGTCATCGACGAATGGAACTCGGGCCCGCCGCCTGAGGCGTTGATGGGGCCGCCGCCCGGGGTGCGGGCATGATCCGCCTGGTCCGCTTCGACGCGGACGACACCGGGGTGCTCATCGGCGAGGGTGCGGACGCGCGCGTGCTCGACGTCTCCGCCAGCCTCGGCGCGCTGGATCCGCGGGCGGCGGAGGCGATGGCGGCGCACGTGGCCCCGGGCGCCAGCTGGGCCGGGCTCATCGCCGGCTGGGGGACCCACCACCGCGAGGCGATCACGCGGCTGCAGGAGCAGGCGCAGTCCGGCAGGACGGCAGGCCTCGTGCTGCGCCCGGCCGCCGGGGTCGTCCTGCGCCCGCCGCTGCCGGAGCCGGCGGCGCGCGTCTTCGCGATGGGCGGCAACTTCCCGATGCACCTGGCGGGCGCGGTGGCCAAGCTCGACCTGCCAGACAGCGTCAAGCAGGGGACGAAGGCCGACACGCCGCCGTGGGGCTTCTTCGTGATCCCGTACACGACCGTGGGCCCGGAGGCCGAGATCGCGCCGCCAGCGGCCACGCGGCACTTCGACTACGAGGCGGAGGTCGGCGCGGTCCTCACCGGCGAGCCCGTCGGCGCCGACGGCCGCGTGCCGATCTTCGGCTACACCGCCTGGAACGACTTCAGCATCCGCGACCCCGCGTTCAAGCTCACGAAGGTGGACCACGGGCCGCTGACCTGGTCGCTCCAGAAGAACTTCGACACCGCGAACGCCTGCGGGCCTTGCCTCGTCGTGGACGAGGGCGCCAGCGTCGAGGCGCTGCGCATCGTCTGCCGCGTCAACGGCGAGGTCCGCCAGGACGGCACCACCGCCGAGATGAACTACTCGTTCGGCGAGATCGCTGCGCACATCTCCGAGTACCTGACGCTGCGGCCAGGGGACATGATCCTGTCGGGCACGCCGTCCGGCACCGCGATGGAAGGGGGCCCGGAAGGGCGCTTCCTCCAGGACGGCGACGTCACCGAGGTCGAGGTCGACGGCGTCGGCGTGCTGCGCAACCAGGTCAGGCTCGGCGGCGCGTCGGCGTAGCCGCGAAATGCCCGTCTACGCGCTCGGCGACCAGGTTCCGGAGGTTGATCCGGGCGCGTACGTCCACCCCGACGCCGTGATCATCGGCTCGGTCACGGTAGCGGCCGACGCGAGCATCTGGCCGACCGCGGTGCTGCGCGGCGACTTCGGGCGGATCGTGGTGGGTCCGCGCAGCTCGGTGCAGGACGGGACCGTGGTGCACGCGGGCGCGGAGTACCCGACGCTCATCGGCACGGGCTGCGTCGTCGGCCACAACGCCTACCTCGAAGGCTGCACGCTGGAGGACCGGTGCCTGGTCGGCTCGATGGCCGGCGTCCTGCCGCAAGCCCGCATCGGCGCGGGTGCCGTGGTGGCGGCGGGGGCGGTCGTGACCGCGGGGGTCCACGTGCCTGCCGGCGCGATGGCGCTCGGCGTCCCGGCGCGGGTCGTGCCGGACGGCGCCGCGAGTCACGATTACTCGGCCGGCGTGCAGCGGTACGTGGACAACGCGCGGCGGCACGCGCGGGAGCTGCGGCGGGTGGGGTGAGCGCGGGCCCCCGCGTGGGGCGCCCGCGCCGACCTCCAGGCGTCTACGCCGTCGCGGTCGCCTTTGCGACCTTGACGTTCTTGTTGTGGCGCAGGCGGTTCTCCGGGTCCCACTCGGCCTTCAGCTCCAGGATGCGGTTCCACTTCTCGGCCGAGCCGTAGAGCCCCTCGAGCCAGTCCGGGCCTTGGTCGGTGGAGAGGTTCACGTAGCCGTTGCGCAGCGAGTGGGGCTTGAGGGCGTCCATCACGCCGTCGACCCAGCCGTCGTACTCGGCGTCGGACTCCGGCGGGTCCCACTGGCCCAGGACCTCCCAAAGCCACTTGGCGCCGACGCGGGAGAACGCCGTGGCGTCCTCGTCGAAGTCGTCGGCCGCGCCGCCCATCGCCGGGAAGGCGACCGCGCAGGAGGGACCGGGGCCGGTGGGCGCCGGCGCGTTGGAGACGTGGTCGACCACGATCTGGGCGATCTCGGCGGTGATGCCGCCGAGGTAGCCGCCGCGGCTGTGCTGGCGGCGGCCGGGGGGCGCGAGGACGTCGAGGATCGAGTTCGCCTCCATCCACGTGGACGGACGCACCATGTTCGCCATCGGCTGCCCGAGCGCCGCGACCTTCGCGACCTCCTCCTCGGCGGTGTCCAGCGGGCCGGTGTAGACCACGATGAGCACGAAGATCGGCACGCCGACCAGCTGCTCCGGCAGGCCGGGGAGCGGCGGGGCCGGCAGCACGACGGGGTAGACGGTCATCTCCCGGCGGGTGCTCGCCATGAAGTCGTCGATCTGGCTGAGGATCGGGACCGCGGCGTCGATCGGGTAGATGATCAGGCCGCTCGTCACCTCGGGTCCGATCGGGTGCGCCTGCACCTCGAACGACGTGGCGATGGCGAGGTTGTGTCCCGCGCCCCGCAGACCCCAGAACAGGTCGGCGTTCTCCTCGGCGCTCGCGCGCAGCTTGCGTCCGTCCGCGGTGACGACGTCGACCGCGATCAGGTTGTCCACCGTCATGCCGTGTCGGCGCGTGTTGTAGCCGAGGCCGCCTCCGAGGATCAGGCCGCCGACGCCGGTCTCGGAGACCGTGCCGGATGGGACGACGAGGCCGTGCTCCTGGGTGGCTGCGTCCATCTCGCCGAGCAGGCAGCCGGCCTCCACGCGGGCGACGCCCGTGTCGGGGTCGACCGCGATGCCCTTCATCAGCGAGAGGTCGACGACGAAGGCGCCGTCGGGCATCGCGAAGCCGTCGATGCCGTGGCCGCCGCCGCGCAGGGCGATGGCGATGTTCTGCTCGTTGGCGTACTTCACGGCGGTGACCACGTCGTCCGCGTCGGTGCAGCGGACGATGATCGCCGGGTGCAGATGATCGTGGCGCGCGTTCGGGATCTTGCGGGCCTCGGCGTATCCCTCGTCGCCCGGGCGCACCACGGCGCCCTTGAAGCTCGACGGGAAGTCCGCGAACGCGGGGCCTCCGTTGACGTGATCGGACATGTCTCTCCTTGTGGGCTGCTGGAAGATACGGGGCAGCAATACCACCCGCTTGACACCGCCGTCAAACGTCGACCGGCGGTGTCGTACGATCCGCCCGGACGCGTCGTATTGACGTTGACGTCGAAATCTTGCCACACTCGTCCGCATGAAGCAACGTTCAGCGTCGGCACTGCTGCAGTCCTGGTGCGAGCGGCTCGCCGCCGGGGACGTGGAGGGCGGGCTCGAGCTGCTTCACGAGGACGTGGTCGTCCTCGCTCCGCTCGTGCCTGACCCGGTGCCCAAGCGCATGGAGGGCCGCGAGGCGTTCGCCGCCGCCTTCCGGCCGGTCGGAGCCCTCTTCAGTGCCTTCCGGTGGACCGCCCTGGAGGTCTTCCCGGGGGAGGACCCCGAGGTCGCCTTCGGGGTCGGCAGCGCCGCGATCACGCTCGCGGACGGCCGTCCCTACACGCAGGACTACGCGCTGCTCGCGCGCGCACGCCAGGACCGCATCGTGGAGTACCGCGAGTACCTGGATCCGGTGCGGGCCCACGAGGCCCTGGCCGGCTTTGCGCCTGCGGGCTGACCCCGCGCAGACGAGGCATCGTAACTGCGACAACTGTCGCCGCTCGCGCCGGTCAGGCGTCCATCGTGAGCGGCCCGATGGTGTCACTCGCGAGAAACTGGCGCACGAAGGCCGACTGGGAGGCGAAGACCTCACTCGCCAGGCCCGACTCCAGGACCTTGCCCTGCCAGAGGATGTTCATGTGGTCGGCGATCTGGCGGGCGAGCGGCACGTTGTGCGTCACGACGATCATCGTGCCGCCGTGGGCGGCGTGCTGCTCCACGAGCAGGTCGCCGAGCAGGCTCGTGCGGACCGGGTCAAGGCCCGAGTCCGGCTCGTCGCAGAGGATGATGCCGGGCTCCAGGACCAAGGAGCGCGCGAGGCCGGCGCGCTTGCGCATGCCGCCCGAGAGTTCGCCCGGCATACGGTTGCTCGCACCGCGCAGGCCGACGTCGCTGAGGCGGGCCAGCACGACCCGGCGGATCTGGCGCTCGGAGAGGTTCGTGTGCTGGCGCAGCGGGAAGGCGACGTTGTCGTAGACGTCCATCGTGCTGAACAGGGCGCCGTCCTGGAACATCACGCCGATCTCCCGGCGCAGGCCGAGGATCTCGCTGCGGCTCATCTGGCTGAGCTGGTTGCCGCGGATCAGGACCTCGCCGGCGTCAGGCGCCAGCAGGCCGATGATGTGCTGGAGCATGACGCTCTTGCCGGTGCCGGACGGCCCGAGGATGACCGAGATCACGCCCTCGGGGATCTGCAGGTCGCAGCCCTGCAGGATGTGCGCGGAGCCGAAGCTCTTGTGCAGGCCGCGCGTCTCGATCGCCAGGCGGTCGACGGGAACGGGTTCGGAGTGCCCGGCCTGGTCACCGTGGTTGGCGGCCAGTCGCGCGTGGGCGGCCGCCCCGGAGCCGCCCGCCAGCAGGCGCCGCAGGATCGGGTCGACCTCCATGTAGCGGCGGACGGGGCCCGTCGCCGTCACCTCGCCGCGGATCAGCGCCTCGACGAGCGACAGATCGCCGTCGGCGAAGCGCAGAGCCTGCTCGTCCGTGAGCTCGATGTCGATCTCGGCGGGCTCGTCGTTGCCGCCGACCGCCGGCGGGCTGCGGTCCAGCAGCAACGAGACCTCCTCGTCGCCGACGACGAAGCACACCGTCGTCCGGGAGTGGCGCAGCCGGCCCACCGCCGGGTCCTTGGACCCCACGGCGTCCTGGAGGGCGGTGCGGAGGCGCACGGCCGCAGCGCCCTCGGGGAGGCGGTGCTCCGGCGTCATTTCCGTGTGCTCATCGGTCATGTGCCTCAACGCGACCCTCCTGAAGGTGACGGTCTTCACTGGCCCACGGGCCTCTTCGACCTGCGATGCTGCCCGAATCGTACGTTCCGTCCATACTACGTGTTCAGCCGGCGATGCGACGGGACCGTACGCGTTCTCGCTGTTGGAAGGCGAGCAAGAGATTCCCACGAACCCGGTCACTGGTGTTAGTTTATCGACGCCATCGTTGAAAAGCCAGGAGGAGAGTCAATGTCGACCGACACGCAGGCCCAGCAGGATCTCCAGGAGCGCCTCAAGCAGTACACGAGCTACGAGTCGACCCCAGACGAGGCGCTGTCGCTCTTCCAGGAGGCGCGAGCGGCAGGCTGCCCGGTCGCCCACAGCGAGAAGCTGGGCGGCTACCACCTCTTCCTCGACTACGACGACGTCCGCCGGGCCCACGCCGATCACGAGACCTTCGCCTCCTCGCCGAGCGTCCTGCGGCCGCTCGTGGAGCGCCCGCAGTTCCCGCCGATCGAGTACGACCCGCCGGAGCAGACGCAGTGGCGCACGCTCTTCGCCCACGCGCTCAACCTCGACACGCCCAAGCGCATCGAGAGCGAGGTGCGCAAGGACGTCATCACGCTCATCGAGGGCCTGCAGGCGAAGAGGAACTTCGATCTCGTCGATGACTTCGCTGAGGAGGTGCCGCTCTTCGCCCTCTGCGAGGTGCTCGGCTTCGACCGCGAGAAGCGCGGCGAGATCCGCCGCCTGACCGTGGACATGCACGCCTACGCCGAGGACCCGGTCAAGGGCCCGGCCGCGTTCATGGCCTTCGCCGAGTTCGGGATCGCCGAGGTCATGAGCCGCCTGGAGGACCCGCGCGACGACTACCTCACGTACCTCTCGACGGCGACGATCGACGGCCGCCCGCTGACGCCGCAGGAGCTCGGGGCGACGATGAACAGCCTGCTGAACGCCGGCCATGGCACCACCGTCTCCGGGCTCACGAGCCTGCTCTACGAGGTCTACTCGCGCCCGGAGCTCAAGCAGCGCCTGATCGACGACCCGTCGCTGATCCCCGCCGCAGTGGAGGAGTCGATGCGGCTGCACACGCCGTTCTTCGGGCTCTACCGGAGGGCGACGAAGGACGTGACCGTCGGCGGCGTGGAGATCGCCGAGGGCGACTCGATCCAGATGTGCTGGGCCGCGGCCAACCGCGATCCGAAGTCCTTCGAGAACCCCGACGAGTTCGACCTGGACCGCATGCCGGGCCGCAAGCGGCTGATGACGTTCGGCTTCGGCATCCACGCCTGCATGGGCCAGCCGACCGCGCGCATGGAGATGCACGTCGCGCTCGAGGAGCTCCTGGCGCGCGTGCCGGACATCGAGCTCGACGATCCGGCGTCCGTCCGGCACGAGTTCGCCGGCTCGGAGACCGCGCTCATCACGCGCCTGCCGGCCCGCCTCCCGGCGCGCTGAGCGCATCCGCGGTGCGGCGGCCGCCGGCCGCCGCACCGGCGCCGGAGCCCTCGTGCGGGGCCGGGACGCTGAGCACCACGCCCGCGACCTGCTCCTCGTGCTCGCCGGCCTCCTGCCTCCAGGTGACGCGGACGCCGTCGTCGAGGCGCTCAACCAGCGACGCCCGCGCGGACGTCCGCACGTCGAGCTCGGCGGCCAGGGCGCGCGCGAAGAAGTCGATGCCGCCGCGGTAGCCGAGCATGCCGCCGAGGATCTTCGTGAGGCTGAAGAAGAGGTCGGCCACGGACAGGCCGTCGCCATCGGTGACGAAGAGCCCGCCGAGCACGGGGCCCAGCAAGTGGTCGCGGATCTCGGCGTTCAGGCGCCGGTCGCAGTACTCCGCCACGGTCTCCACGTCGAGCTCCTCCGTCAATGTCAACTACGCGGATGTCGATACTCACGCAGCGCGCGTGCACGCCTTCACCGCGTGGATGCTCGTCATGACCGCGATGGTCCTCGCGCGATCGATCAGCGTGACGAGACCGGCGAAGTCGAAGATTGACACAAGCGTCGAATTATCTACACTATGGACATGGCTACTACCTCAAGCGACGTCGCCGCGCCCGCGCGCCCGGTGCAGAAGTACGAGCTCGGCATGCACCACCTGGCGCAGCCGACGCTCGACCCCAAGGCCACCCTCGAGTTCTACGTGGACGTCATGGGCGCCAAGATCACGCACTGCGCCGCCTCGCGCGGCTGGCGCGACGGGCACTACGACTACATCCACATGTTTCTCGACCTCGGTAAGGGCGACAACATCGCGATGTTCTATTACTTCGGCGCGAAGACGAAGGAGGACTGGCCGAAGGTCGGCAACCACCACTCCTTCGCCGCCAACACGTTGGAGGAGCTCGCCGCCTGGGCCGACTGGCTGGAGGCGAACGGCCACAAGATCATGCAGCGCAACACCTACGAGGTGTTCAGCTCGATCTACGTGTGGGACCCGAACCGGCGCTTTCTGGAGATCGCGTGCAACCACCGCCCGCTGAACGAGGTCGACGCCGAGGACGCGGAGCTCACCGCGCAGGCGCTCGTCGTCGCCGCCGAGGAGCAGGCTGACCGGATCGCCCGCATGTGGCAGATCAAGGCGTCCCTGCTGGAGGAGCGCGACGGGGTCAGCTTCGAGGGCCCGGCGCTCATCTGCCCCAACGTCGGCGAGTTCGCGTGGGTCAAGGACAACGCGAACGGCACGATCACCAAGACCACCACCCACGGCAACTTCACCGTCTACCAGGGTGAGGGCGAGCTGCGCCTGACCAAGCCGGACGACATCCCGGAGAGCCTGTGGTGGAGCTCGGGCACCGGCGGCATCAAGGGCGACGTGGCGCAGTTCGACGAGGACGGCCTCGTCATCACCGCCTGATCCGCCGCGTGCCGGCTGCCGTGCTCGTCTGTCCGGTAGAACTATCCACATCACCGTCGAAGGTCGTAGGGGAGAGCAGATGGGTCTCGGAATCACGCGGATGAACTACATCGCGCTCAACGCGCGCGATCCGCAGGCGGCAGCCGCCCACGCGGAGGGGTTCGGGTTCTCGGTCGCGCACGCGGCCGAGGACGGGACCCACTACCTGAAGGCGCACGGGCCCGACCCGTACTCGCTCGTGTACAAGCCCTCCGGCGATGGGCCCGGCATGCACCACGCGAGCTACCTGGTGGCCGACGCCGCCGCGCTGGACGCGGCGGTGGCGCAACTGGAAGGTGAGGGCGTGGCAGTGCAGCGCATCGAGCAGCCGGAGTGGAACCACGCTCCGGCAGCGCGCTTCCGCTCACCGGCGGGGCATCTGATCGAGCTGACGACCGGCGTGCACCTGGACCGGCCGGTCGGGCACGCCGCCGCCACCCCGGCGGCGGCCCCGGCGCCGCTGGCCCCGGACCACGTCGGCCTCGGCGCGAGGAACTTCGAGATCGAGGAGCACTTCGTCGAGCAGACGCTCGGCCTGCTGCACTCGAGCCGGATCCGGGCCAAGGACGGGCCGCAGATCATGAGCTTCATGCGCGTCCCCGGGCGCCAGCTCTACCACCAGCTCGTGGTCGTGCGCTCGCACATCGACACGCTGCACCACCTGCAGTTCACCCTCAAGAGCGTCGACTCCTTCTACGCCACCCACGAGGCGATGGTCGCCAACGGCATCGACGTGGAGTGGGGCCCGCTGCGTCACGGGCCGGGGCACAACATCGCGATGTACTTCCGCGACCTGGAAGGTCACTGGATCGAGTACTCCGTCGAGGAGGAGATCATCCTCGACGACGCGACCTACATCCCGCGCACGTGGTCCACGGCCGACACGAAGGTCATCGACGAGTGGGACTCGGGGCCGCCGCCACCGTCGATGATGGGGCCGCCGCCGGAGAAGGCGCACCTCTACGCGAAGCTCGGCGCCGCCCTGGCCCAGATGAAGCGTCCCACCCTCTACGCGTGCGTCAGCCAGGTCGGGCCGGTGCCGCGGCCGTCGCCACAGATCGACGTGATCCTCGAGCACCTGGAGTGGATCACCGAGCTCGACCGCCAGGGCCTGATCTACGCGGCCGGGCCGTTCGTCACGCCCGAGCAGAGCATGCAGGGCGACGGGCTGCTGATCATCCGCGCCGAGAGCGAGGAGCAGGCCCGGGCGATCTTCGCGCAGGACCCGATCCACCAGGGCGGCTACCGCGAGGCGCACGTCTTCGGCTGGCAGCTGCACCAGGGCCGCCTCAACGACCTCTTCGACACCGTCACCCAGGAGTCCTGACCCACATGAGCACGCAGACCATCGGCTTCATCGGCCTCGGGCGCCTCGGCTCCCCGCTGGCCGCCAACCTCCTCGACGCCGGCTACGCCGTCGCGTGCTCCGCGCGCGGGCGCAGCGACGAGCTCGTCGGCAAGGGCGCGAGCGTCCCGGGCGACGGCTCACCGCGTGCGGTCGCCGAGGCCGCGGACATCGTCCTGACCTGCCTGCCGAGCGAGGCGTCGCTGGAGGCGGTGCTCAGCGGTGAGGATGGCATCATCGCCGCCGGCCGACCGACGCTCGTCGTCGAGCTCTCCACCTTCGCGATCCCGTTCAAGCGCGCCCAGCGCGACGTCCTGCGGGACGCGGGTGGCGACATGCTCGACTGCCCCGTCAGTGGCACGCCGCCGATGGCCGCCGCCAAGGAGGCGGTCGTGTTCGTCAGCGGCGACAGCGAGGCCTTCGGCCGTGCACAGGACGTCATCAAGGCGCTGACGCCCAAGTCGATCTACGTCGGCGAGTTCGGGCAGGCGACGAACATGAAGTACGTCGCGAACTTCCTCGCCTTCGTCCACGTCACCGTCGCCGCGGAGGCGATGGCGTTCGCCGGGCTCGTCGGGCTGGACCAGCACCTCGTCGCCAAGCTCATCGCCGGCAGTGCGGGCGCGACGTCGGGCCAGTTCAACATCCGCGCGCCGCTGATGGCCGAGCGCCGCTTCGAGAGCGCGCTGGTGACGGTGGACATGATGCGCAAGGACCTCGAGCTGATCACCGATCACGCGGAGGACGTCGGAGCGTCCGCCCGGCTGCTGAACGTGGTCAAGGACCTGTACGACGAGATGGCGGCGCTGGGCGAGGGCGACAGCGACCCCGCGAAGCTGATGGCCGTGCTGCAGGACCGCGCGCAGACCTCCGCCTGACGGAACGCCGCGGGCGCCGTCACCGTCGCCTGCGATGATTCTTTGACACCTATGGCATCGACGAAGAACGACAGCTCCTCGCCCGACACGGGGGGCCGCAAGCGCACCGGCCTGCGCCGTGCCCTGGTCGAGAAGGAGATCCTGGACCGCGCGGCGGAGCTGTTCGCCGAGCGCGGCTTCACCGGCACGTCGCTGCAGGACGTGGCCGAGGCGCTGGGGATGAGCCGGACGGCGCTGTACTACTACATGTCCAGCAAGGAGGCCATCCTCGGCCGCCTGGTGGAGAACCTCAGCGCGCGCAACGCCAAGACGCTGGAGACGGTGCGCCGCCGCAAGGCTGCCACGCCGGCGCAGAAGCTGCGCGAGATGGCGCACGAGATCGCGCACACCGCCGGCTCCAACCCCGAGCAGACGCGGATCCTCACGGAGAACCGCCACCACCTGCCGCCCGACCTGGGGGAGACCGATCGCGTGGCGGAGCGCTCGATCCTGCGCAGCTTCGAGATCGTGATCAACGAGGGCGTGCAGGCCGGCGTCTTCCGCGCAGTCGAGCCGCGGCCGGCGGCGCTATCGATCATCGGGATGTGCGTGTGGACGGCCTGGTGGGTCAGCGTCGAGGAGCGCCAGAGCATCGACGTGATCGCCGCGCAGATCGCCGACCAGGCGCTCGCGAGCGTCGCCGTCGCCGCCGACGACAGCGACCGGGCGACGCCCGCCGGCCTGCTGCGCTCGCTGCGGGAGAACCTCGAGCAGCTCGAGCGCGTGATCGCCGAATAGCGGCGGAGCAGGAGGGCCGGGCGAGGCGGCCAGCAAATTGAACATATATGCCGAACCATTGACGGTGCTGTCGAAGATCGAGCATAATGCTCGACATGGCGCCTCTACGTGTTCGCGTGATCGGCGGTGGGCCGGCCGGTCTGTTCGCAGCGCGGCTGCTGGCCACCGACCACCCCGGCTGGGACGTCCGCCTCTACGAGCGGCTGCCCCCCGACGACACCTTCGGCTTCGGCGTCGGGCTCACCGGCGGGCTGCTCAGCGCGCTGCGCGCAGCGGACCCGGTCGTGCACGACGCCATCACCGGCGCAGCCTTCCCGTTTTCCGGCGCCGGCTTCCAGCTGCCGCACGGCAGCGTCCGCCTCGGTCAGTTCCACGCCGGCGCCATCGCCCGCGCCAAGCTGCTGCGGCTGCTGCTCGACCTGGCGGTCGACGCCGGTGTCACGGCCGAGATCGGCGTCACCTGCGACGTGGCGCAGGTCCGCGCCGAGGCGGACCTCGTCATCGCGGCGGACGGCGTCTCGAGTGGCACCCGGGACCTGCTGCGCAGCCCGCTCGGCGTCGATGAGTCCCTCGGGCGCGGGCGGTTCATCTGGTGCGGCAGCGAGACCGCCCTGGACGGCACCGTCTTCCAGCCCGTCAAGACCGAGCACGGCCTGTACGTCGCCCACGCCTACCCCTACGCCGAGGGCCGCTCGACCTTCGTCATCGAGACCGACGCGGAGTCGCTGACCCGCGCCGGGTGCGAGCAGACGACCTTCGCGGACGACAGCGCCTCGGACGACCGCGCCCTGGACTACCTCAGCGATGCGTTCGCGGAGCTCCTGGAGGGCGGGCGGTTCGTCGGGAACAAGTCGCGCTGGATGCAGTTCAGGACCGTCCGCTGCGAGCGCTGGTCGGACGGCAACGTCGTCCTGCTCGGCGACGCCAAGGCGACCGCCCACCCGTCGATGGGCTCCGGCACGAAGCTCGCGCTCGAGGACGCCATCGTGCTGGCCGACGTGCTGCGCCACATCGGCGACGAGCATCCGGTCGAGCACCTGGCCGCGTTCGAGGCCCAGCGCCGGCCCGGCGTCGAGCGCATCCAGGTGCGCGCCC
Organism: Solirubrobacterales bacterium; assembly: GCA_025964155.1. GTDB lineage: Bacteria > Actinomycetota > Thermoleophilia > Solirubrobacterales > Solirubrobacteraceae > Paraconexibacter. Next base: position 7,293 of record JAOPZJ010000011.1, on the reverse strand, counting down.
AGCGCAGCCAGCTGTGGTGGGAGTCCTTCGGCGAGCGCCTGGACCTCACGCCGGCGCGGGTCGCCGTCGCCTACCTCAGCCGGGCGGGCGCGGTGTCGCTGGAGGACCTGCTGGCCACCGCTCCGGAGCTCGTCGCGCAGGCCGTCGCCGAGTGGGCCGAGGTGGACCCGGGCGAGGTGCCCTCCCGCGACCTGGCGACGTGGGTGCTGAACCGGCCGATCGCGCAGCCCGGTCCATGGAACGGCAGCCGCGTCATGCCGCCGGATCCCTCGTTCGGCGCGAGCGCCATCACCGTTTGCTCCGGCGATCCGTGGGGCGGCGAGGCCGAGGCGCTCGTCAGCCAGGCACGGGCGCTCGAGCGCAGCGGCGCGGGCGTCGTCAGCCTCGGCGGCGGACGCACCCGCGAGAACCTGCTGGACCGCTTGGCCGTCGGCGAGCGCCTGCGCAAGGAGGTCGGGGTCCCGGTGGCCGTCGTCAGCGAGCCCGACCAGCTGGACGACGTCGCGGACGGCCTGGTCGCCGGTCGCGCCGACCTGGTCATCGTCAATCCCTCCTGAGGAGCACATGTCCGACTCCATCGCCATGACCTGGGGCTCCACGCCGCAGGAGCGCGCGCAGCCGCTGCCCTGCGACAGCGCGCTCGAGAACCCGACGAAGGTGTGGCACCGCGCCATCGACGTCGCCGCGCCGGCGTCCGTCACCTTCCGCTGGCTCTGCCAGCTGCGCAAGGCGCCCTACAGCTACGACCTGCTCGACAACTTCGGGCGCCGCAGCCCGCGGACGCTGACTCCGGGCCTCGAGGACCTCGAGGCCGGCCAGACGATGATGATGTTCTACGACGTCGTCTCGTTCGAGCCGGGCCGCCACATCACCGCGGTGTTCCGCAGCTTCAACGCGCTCTTCGGGCGGCGCGTGGTGAGCTACGTCGTGCAGGAGGACGGCCCGGACCGCTCGCGCATCCTCGTCCGCGTCCGGATGCGCCGGCCGGGCGGCCCGCTCGGCCTCGTCGTCCCGCACACGCTGCCGTGGATCGACCTGGTCATGATGCGCAAGCAGCTCAGGACGCTCGCCAAGCTGGCCGAGCGGCAGGCCGCCGCCGACCGCCAGGCCGCCGCCGCATGACGAGCACCGGCGAGCAGCGCAGCGCCCGCGTCGACGGTCAGGCGGCCGGTGGCGGTCCGCTGGCCGGCGTCCGGGTGCTCGAGCTCGGGACGCTGATCGCCGGGCCGTTCGCCACGCGGCTGCTCGCCGACCTGGGCGCCGAGGTCATCAAGGTCGAGGCACCCGGCCGCGGGGACCCGATGCGCGAGTGGGGCGCGGCGCGCTGCGAGGGCCGCCCGCTGTGGTGGCCCATTCAGAGCCGCGGCAAGAAGCTCATCACGCTGGACCTGCGCAGCCCGCGCGGCCAGGAGCTGTGCCGGGAGCTGGCGCGGGACTGCGACGTGCTCGTCGAGAACTTCCGCCCGGGGACGATGGAGCGCTGGAACCTGGGGCCGCAGGCCCTCGCCGCCGTGAACCCCGGCCTCGTCTACGCCCGCGTGTCGGGCTACGGCCAGACCGGGCCCTACCGCTCCCGCGGCGGCTTCGCCTCGGCCGGCGAGGCGATGTCCGGCCTGCGCCACCTGGGCGGCTTCCCGGGCGAGGCGCCCCCGCGCACGGGCCTCTCGCTCGGGGACTCGCTGAGCGCGCTGTTCGCGACGATCGGCATCCTCAGCGCGCTGTTCGAGCGTGAGACGGCCAGCGGCGAGGGGCAGGTGGTCGACGCGTCGATCCTCGAGAGCTGCTTCGCGATGCTGGAGTCCGTCGCGCCGGAGTACGACCGCCTCGGCGCCGTGCGCCAGCCCACCGGGACGCGGATCGCGAACAACGCGCCCTCGAACATCTACCGCTCGCGCGACGAGCGCTGGGTCGTCATCGCGGCCAACTCGGACAACCTCTGGCCGCGCCTGGCCGCGGCGATCGGGCGCCCGGAGCTGGCGCACGATCCGCGCTACGCCACCCACGACGCCCGCGGTGAGCACGAGGATGAGCTCGACGCCCTCATCGGCGCGTGGGCGGCGGAGCGCGACGCGAGCGAGATCGACCGGCTGCTCGTCGACGCGGGCGTCGTCTGCGGCCCGGTCAACACGATCGCCGACGTCTTCGCCGACGAGCACGTGCAGGCGCGCGGCATGCTCGTCACCGTGCACGACGAGGAGCTCGGCGAGGTCCGGGGCCCTGGCGTCGTGCCGAAGCTGTCCCGCACGCCGGGGCGCACCGAGTTCCGCTCGACCTGGGCCGCCGGCGCGGACAACGCCGCGGTCTTCGGCGAGCTGCTGGGCCTCGACGAGGAGACGCGCGAGGCGCTCGCCGGCGAAGGGGTCATCTGAGATGCAGTCGACAGGAGGGACACGCACGTGAGCACGCCGAGCGAGACGAGGGCCGGGCGCAAGCCGTCGGGCCGTGGCAAGGCCGCGCTGGCCATCGACTGGTGGCCGGGGTCGCTGCCGGAGGGCACCACAATCACGCCGCACACGGTCATCGCCCACGACGGCGAGGTGTCGCGCGCGACGCTCTACCGCTGCGGGCAGAGCACCTCCGCCGTCTGCCTGATGCACCCGCGCCAGGACATGCAGCGCCACCCGCTGATCCCCGAACTGCTGCGCGCCGGGCACGCCGTCTGGGCGCAGGCCAGCCGCGTCGTGGGCAACGACCTGACGCTCGTCCACGAGAGCCTGCTGCTCGACGTGGCCGGCGGGATGGAGGTCCTGCGCGAGGCCGGCTACGCGCACGTCACGCTCGTCGGGATCTCCGGCGGCGCCGGACTGTATTCCTACTACGCGGAGCAGTCGCTGATCCCGGCCGCCGACCGGGTGAGCCGCACCCCCGCCGGGGCCCCGACGCCGCTGCCCGACGCCGAGCTCCCGGCGCCCGACGCGCTCGCGCTGATCGCGCCGCACCCCGGCCAGGGCCGGTTGCTGCTGGCGATGATCGACGCCTCGGTCGCCGACGAGGCCGATCCGCTGAGCATCGTCCCCGAGCTGGATCCGTACGACCCGGCGAACGGGTTCGGCGAGGCGCCGGAGGGCTCGTCCTTCACGCCGGAGTTCCTCGACCGCTACCGGGCCGCCCAGCGGGCACGCGTGCAGCGGATCGACGATCATGCGCGCGAGCTCATCGAGGCGCAGCGCGGCGCCCGCCGGCGCTGGAAGGATGGCTCGGGCGATGTCGCCGACCGCCGCCACAGCATCCTGACCCCCGTGATCGCCATGTACCGCAGCGACGCCGATCCCCGCTGCACCGACCTGCGCCTGGACGCGTCCGACCGCCCCTACGGCTCGGTGATCAGCCCGCGGCCGTCGATCTCGAACTACGGCGTCGGCGGCTTCGGCCGGCTGACCACCGCGGACGCGTGGCTCTCGACCTGGTCGGGGATCTCGTCCAACGCGGCCGTCTCGCGCTGCCTGGAGCGGGTGAGCGTGCCGACCCTCGTCGTCGAGTACACCGGCGACTGCTCGGTCTTCCCGAGCGACGTCGCCGCGGCGCTGGAGGCGGCCGCGTCCGACGACGTGACCCACGAGCGGATCCGCGCCGACCACTTCGGGCGCCGCCTGCACGAGGACGATGACCCGCCCATCCCCGCCACCGCGCGGGTCCTTGCCAGCTGGACCGAGGAGCACGCCCGATGAGCACCCAGGAGCTGACGGGCGTCGTCCCGTACCCCGACGAAGCCGCCGAGCGCTACCGCGAGGCCGGCGTCTGGGGCGGGCGCACGATCCCGCAGGAGCTGCGCGCGATGGCGCGGCAGCGGCCGGGCGCGCTCGCGATGGCGACGCCGTCGTCCACGCTGACCTACGCCGAGCTGGACCGGCAGACCGACCGCATCGCGCTCGGGCTGCGTGGCCTCGGGTTGCTGCCGGGCAACCGCGTGATCCTGCAGTTCACGAACACCCCGTGGGCCGTCCTGGCCTGGTACGGGCTGCTGAAGGCCGGCCTGGTGCCGGTGGCATCGCTCGCGCAGCACCGCCACCACGAGATCGCGGAGATCGCGCGCCAGACCGAGCCGGCGGCGCACCTCATCCAGGCGGACTTCCCGGGCCATGACCTGCTCGAGCTCGCCCGCGAGATCGCTGCCGGGCAGCCCTCGCTGCGCGTCCTGCTGACGCTGAACGCCGACCCGGCCCCCGAGGGCGCCGTGGCGCTCGAGTCGCTCCTGACGGCGGGGCCGCACGACGATGCGGAGGCCGCCGCGCTCGTCGACGAGATCCAGGAGGGCATCGACCCCGACTCGGTCGCGGCGATGCAGCTCTCCGGCGGGACGACGAGCGTCCCGAAGGTCATCCCGCGCCTGCACGCGGAGTACTGGTTCAACGCCAAGGCGTACGCGGAGGCGATCGAGCTCGGGCCGGACGGCGCCGTCGCGCACCTGCTGCCGGTGGTGCACAACGCGGGCATCGTCTGCGGCGTGCACGCCGCGCACTCCACCGGCGCGTGCTTCGCGCTCAGCCCGCACGACGCGGCGGGAATGAAGGCGCTCGCGCGGCAGGTCCCGCTCACGCACATGATGATCCCGCCCCCGATCGCGAAGCTGATCCTGGACGATCCCGAGCTGCGCGAGGCGCTCGGCACGCTGACCTCGGCGATCTGGGTGCTGGGCCGCCTCAACGACCCGGTCATCGCGTCCTTCGAGACGGACACGTGCCGGATCGTGCAGATGTTCGGGATGGGGGAGGGGCTGTGCCTCGTCACCCCGCGTGGGGCGCCGGCGGAGGTCCGCCACCGGGCGGTGGGGTCCCGCATCTGCGAGCTCGACGAGATCCGGGTCTACGAGCCCGGGACCGAGCACGAGGTGGCGCTCGAGGAGCCGGGCGAGCTGTGCTGCCGCGGGCCATACACGATCCGCGGGTACTACCGCTCGCCCGAGCGCAACGCCGACGCGTTCACGGCCGACGGCTTCTACCGGACGGGCGACATCGTCGTCGAGTTCGAGCACGACGGTGTGCGCTACTTCGTCCTGGAGGACCGCCTGAAGGACGTCATCAACCGCGGCGGCGAGAAGGTCAACGCAGCGGAGGTCGAGGGCCTGCTCATCCGCCACCCGGCGATCGAGCGCGCGGCGCTGGTCGCGATGCCCGACGAACGCCTGGGGGAGCGCGCCTGCGCGTTTCTGACGATCGCGGACGGTCAGGCGCCGCCGACGATCACGGACCTGCAGGAGTACCTGCACGGCCTCGGCGTCGCGAAGTTCAAGGCGCCCGAGCGGATCGAGGTGCGCGACGAGCTGCCGCACACGAACATCGACAAGGTCAACAAGGTGGTGCTGCGCAAGGAGATCGCCGGCCTGCTCGCGGCCGAGCACCGCTGACCCGGCGCCGTCGCCCGGTCAGGCCGCGTCGCGCGGCGTCCAGGTGTCCAGGACCATCAGCGTCTTGGTGCCGGTGACCGCGCCGCTGCGGCGCAGGCGGTCGATGACCTGGGTGAGGTGGCCCACGTCCCTGACCCGGATGTGGACGAGGGCGTCCGGGTCACCGGCGGTGGTGAAGACCGTCTGCACCTCCGGCATCCCGCGGGCGATGGCGGAGATGTCCCCGACCTTCGTGTCGCCGGCGAAGCGCAGCTCGGCGAAGGCCTCCAGCGGCTGACCCAGGCGCGCCTCGTCGACGAGCACCGTGTAGCCGGCGATGACGCCCTGCTGCTCGAGGCGGTCGATGCGGCGCTTGACTGCCGGGGCGGAGAGGCCGACGAGGTGGCCGATGTCAGCCAGCGTCGCGCGGCCGTTGGCGCGCAGCAGGTCAAGGATGCCTCGGTCGAGAGCATCGGGGTCGGCTGCGTCGCTCGGCACGCAAGAATCGTAGTCCGTGGCGGCATCTGGCGGCGATTCCTTGCTTGCCATGGGCAGGTCACGGCGAATGTCTGGACTTCGACACGTATGTCGATTTTACTGACACGGTGGCCACGCTCGAACAGCCCCCCACGCCCGCGAGCGACGCCGAGCGCCTCGCGGTGCTCGATGCCGTGCAGCGCCGTGTCCTCTGGCTCGCGACCTCGATCGTGCATCACGCGAACAAGGTCCGCACGACGCCCTCCGGGGTGAAGGTCGGCGGCCATCAGGCCTCCTCGGCGTCGATGACGTCGATCATGACCGCGCTCTACTTCGAGCACCTGCGGGGGCCTGACCGCGTGTCGGTCAAGCCGCACGCCTCGCCCGTCCTGCACGCGATCAACTACCTGCTCGGGCGCCTTGACCCGGCCTACCTGACGCAGCTGCGCACGTTCGGCGGCCTGCAGAGCTACCCCAGCCGGAGCAAGGACCCGGATCCCGTCGACTTCTCCACCGGCTCGGTCGGCATCGGCGCGACCGCGACGTTGTGGAGCGCGCTGGCGCACCGCTACGTCGCCGGGCACTTCGACGTGCCGCGGGGCGGGCGGCAGGTCGCGCTGCTCGGGGACGCCGAGCTGGACGAGGGCGCCATCTGGGAGGCCCTGGTCGACCCGATGGTGCCGCACCTGGGCGAGGCGCTGTGGATCGTCGACCTCAACCGCCAGTCGCTGGACCGCGTCGTCCCCGACATCGCGGCCGGCCGCATCGGCGCGATGTTCGACGCCGCCGGCTGGCAGACGATCACCGTGAAGTACGGGCGGCGGCTGCGCGAGCTCTTCGCCCGCGACGGCGGCGAGGCGCTGCGCCGGCGGATTGACGCGATGAGCAACGAGGAGTACCAGCGGCTCCTGCGCACGCCGGCCGACCAGCTGCGCGAGCGGGTGCCCGGGTCCGGCCGCGGCCGCCGGCCGATCGAGAAGCTCCTCGGCGATCTGGAGGACGCGGAGATCCACGCGGCGGTGCGCGATCTCGCCGGCCATGACCTCGCCGACCTGCTGGGCGCGTTCCGCACGGCGGACGCGGCCACCGACCGCCCGTCGGTGATCTTCGCCTACACCATCAAGGCCTGGAGCCTGCCGACGCAGGGCCACCCGGCCAACCACTCCGCCCTGCTGTCCGCGGAGCAGTGGCGCGCCCTGGGCGCCGCCCTGGGCGCCGACCCGGAGGACCCGTGGGCGCTCTTCGCGCCGGGGACTGCCGAGGCCGCGCTCTGCCTGGACGCCGCCACGCGCCTGGAGCGGCCGCCGGCGCCGCGCCGCGAGCCGCCGCCGGTGGTCACCGACGTCGGCCGCGACCACGCCGGCAAGGCGTCCACGCAGCAGGCGTTCGGCCGCTTCTTCGTCGACCTCGCGCACGCCGCGCCGGAGGTCGCCGACCACGTGGTGACCGTCAGCCCCGACGTGGCGTCCTCGACGAACCTCGGCGGCTGGATC
>JAOPZJ010000010.1 GCA_025964155.1 Solirubrobacterales bacterium | reverse complement strand
GGTTCTTGATCTTCGGCACCTCGTCCGGCGCGCCGAACTGGCACCAACCGACACAGTCGCCGCCATCGAACACCAGGGCCGCATGCGCCGTGCCTGCCCGCACCCGTGCGAGCTTGCGTTCCCGGTTCAGCGCTGGATCGCGGCTGTCATCGGGGTGAAAGCCCATGCACCAGCAACCCCCGAAGACGCCGTGATTCGCCTCGACCAGTCCGGCGAACGCATCCCAGTTCGACTCGTCGAGAGCCTTGATCGTGTACCCCGACCGCACGTCGACTCAACATAGAGCCCGTCAGGCCGTATGGCACTCGGCTGGGCGAGTGTCCCTTTGCCTAGCGCTCGTTTCACCGCATTCCAAAGTCTGGTCCGGCTGCCGCTCTTGCGTGGCCGCCGTGAGTCGGCGTGCGAGCCGTTCCGCTTCGAGGCACAAGCGAGCGTCCCCGTCCGGCCGCCAGAGACGCCCGCTTGGGACACGAAGCCGACACGATCGACCAAGCGTTCCAATAGCCGGCTCAGCGGGCCATTCTGAACCGGCAAGAGTGAGCCAGGCTGTTTGACGGAGTCACGGTCTCCGCAGAACCCAGCCCGCCTCACTGTGCTGCGCGGTCGCCCCGGCGGTCATCGGTGCGGCCGCCGGGAGCTTCGTCGGCGGCTGGCTCGGCATCGCGTGTGCGGTGATCCTCGCGGCGCTCGTGGGCCTTGCCCTTCATCGGCGCAGCCGAGGCGGCGCATGTTGAGAAACGCCCGCGGGCTGCTCGCCGGCCTGCTCGTGCTCAGCAGCGTTCTGTTCGCGATCGGCGTCGCCGCCGGACGCTCGAGCGGCGACGGCGACGGCCGCGCACCGGCTCCCGCCGCCGCTCACGTGGGAGGCGGGTGAGCAGCTGCCGGAAGCGAGGTAGGCGAATCGCCCGAGCACCGGGCCGCCAAGACAGGCGGGCATGCTGAGGCTGACGCGCGGGTCCTCGGCATCGACCTCGAGTCGTGGCCGCTGGCCACCGCCGCGGTCCTCTTCGGCCTCGCGCTCGCTGGCGGAGTGTGGCGATCGCCGGGCCGCGCCGGGCTGCTGTCCGTCGTGACCGTGCGGCGCACCGCGAACACGTGACATAGGGCATCACCTACCTAGTGGCGCCAGGCCACTGTTTTGTGACCGCGACCGCAAAGCGACTCTGGGTCCGTCACGACGCACCAACAAACGGGGTCCGGTCAGCACCACGGATGCGCCCTACAGGAGAGCACCCATCCGAAGGTGTCAGCGGAACTCCCGGTCTCGACGCGAGAGTTCTTCACCGTGGTCGGGTGCGTGTCGGGCGGTTTGTGGACGAGTTGCGTGGTGCTTGTGACCGCGCCGGACCTGTCGTTTCTGCCGCCTGGGTTGCGCAGGTGCGTTCGAATCGACGCAGCGGCGAGTGAATCTCAGGAAATGGTGCTCCATCCGGATCGTCTCGTACCTTCGCGGGATGGATCCGATGCTCTTGGCGCTTGTGCGTGCTGCCGAAGACGGCGGGCGTCGTCCACAGATTCGTGTGGTTACCCAGGCCGGGGACTTGATCGTTGGAACGCCGATGCCAGCAGTCGCGTTCGTCGACGCAATGGAGACGGGGATTGTCGCGGAATGGAGCCAGTACCTGCAGGCCCAGCCTCGCACGGATCGAAAGAACGAGACGCGCGACGCGGCACAGTTGGGGAGTGATTCGATGGCGTCGTTACGAGATGCCGCCGGGGTCGCTGAGGACGTCTTGACCCTCGCACCGGCCCGGATTGCGTGGAGCGGGCGGTCTGACGGCGTCGACCTCCCTGCCATCCGTGTTCCGGTGTCTGCGGTCGCGGCCTGGTGGGTTTGCGGCGGCAAGGAGTTCAAGGCGCCCGCTGGCTTCGGTATCGGCGTGGGGGCGTTCATCCCGATCGGCGACTGAGGCGAAGGTCGCGCGGCACCGCACTACGAGCTGCACCTGTTTTTGATTCAAGGTGCCGCAAATTAAGATGTTGGAAGTTGTCAAGGCTGGTCGAGAACCGACCACCAACGCCGCCGGGCGGCGGCGGGCGCGGCCCGTGGCGCGGCCCGCACCGTATTCGGTTCGTGCGAAACCGGATCGCTTCGGTTCGGCGTCGTTGCCACGAGCGTCGCGGCTACTGGGAGGCGACTGTCAGCCGGGCGCTTCGCGGGGTGCCGGCATGTTTCCATGTGAGGCGGTGGTTTCGGAGGTGCATCGTGGTGATTTGACCTGTCTGAGCTTGATCGAGCTGACGGACCGTGTCGTCGTCCGTCAGCGTCAGCAGGCGGTCAGCCGTGTTCTTGCCGAAGGGGTCTGCGTCGCGCTGCAGCCACGCGACCGCGCCGCCAGAGTCCAGCTTCAGTCGCAGGACGTCGAGCGGGCTGATCGGTCCGCTGGCCGCGCTGAGATTTCCGGTGCCAAAGCTTCCTGCCCGCTCGTCGGTCTCTTCGGTGAGGTCGGTGACGATCACTCGCCGGTTCGTGGTGCCGTAGTGGTTGGTGACGGTGATGACTGTTGCGACGAAGTGGCCGGCGAGGCGGAACTGTCCGGCGTCCGATGATTGGATGTCCTTCGGGATCGTGTCGTACAGCTTGTGCAGTCGGCCGAACGGCCGCACGCATCCCCAGTACCGCCGGAACGAGTCGTACTTTGACGGCAGAGAGCCTGGGCCGGGCACGTGGTTGGTGTAGACGGCGGCGTAGCGGGAGGAGATGACCGTTGTCGCTCCGGCCGGCCGGTGACATGGCAACGACGCGGACGCCGGCGCGGCCAACAGCAGGACGGTGGCGACGGTGCAGATCGCGAGGCGCATGGTGGTGCAGGAACGGGGCGCCGTCGCCTGAGTTGCGGTGCGCTGGAACTCGCATGCGCTTTCTGCCTGCCATCACCGAGGCTTTGCCGACCGGCTGCGGCTGCGGCTGCGGCCGCTACGGCAGGTGGGCGCCCGGGGTGAGGAGACGGAGCAGCGCGTCACGATCGTCCGGGGAGGTGCCGAAGACGACGAGCCTGCCCGGGCCGACGCGTCGTCCCGAGAGTGAGCCGAACGCGTGGACGGTTCCGCCGCCGACGCTGACCTGTCCTGGCAGGTCGTTCGCGCGCGCGCCCGGCTGCTTCGCGTCCAGGAGGATCGCGGCGCGGTAGCGGCGCGCGTGGAGGTACACGACGGTGCTCGCGCAGCTGAGAAACGGACGGCCGGCCGCGTCGGGCTCGCGGTCTGGCAGCCGTGGCAGCACGTTCTCAGAGAGCGCATGCAGTCCGGCGGCGCGCGGCACCTGGATGGTGCAGGGGCGCCGGGGCGGCTGCTCTGGGTCTACCGACAGCGAAGCGAGCGCCCGGGTCCCTGCAGCACGGGTTCCGGCGCGCCGGCTCGCGGCGTCCACGAGCCTGCGGCCGGCGGCGTCCAGGAGCACCGGCGGCGTGGTCTCGAAGCGGCGCTCGAACCAGACGACGGCCTTCCACCCGCTCGGGAGTCGGCGGTCGGGCCGCGCGCGCACGCGCCGGCCGCCCGGCAGCTGCAGCGCCGCCACCCGGGCGGCAACGACGGCATACCCGACCGAAAGGCCGCTGGCACTCGTCGAACCCAGGCCGCCACCGGCGATCTGCAGCGCGCCGTCCGCCGCGGCCGGCCCGCAGCCGCGCCCACTGGCGACGCCGCGCAGCGTCACGCCCGCGCACCAGCCGATGTCACCGGCACCGATCTCCGGGGAGAACTGGACCTCATAGGCCACCGGGCGGGCCAGAACACCGAGCGCGGTCCCCTGCAGCGGCTTGGACTTCTCCGACGAGGACGTGATCGACACCACCGCCGCGGTCGCGCTGCCGGTGACCAGGACCGCCCCGGCAACGAGCGACAGCAGGCGCAGACGCGACCGGCTCCGTCGACGGCGCGCGCCGGTGCGGGCGTCATCGGTCGCGGCAGCCGCGCCGACCAGGCGGTCGCGCAGGACGTCGAACGGATCGATCATGAACCCTCCTGGGTGGTGCGCCGAAGCTGGGCCAGCCCCCGAGAGACGCGCTGGCGGATGACCTGCTCCGAACAGCCCACGCGCGCCGCGATCACCGGGTAGGGCTCGTCGGCGACGATCCGGGCCACGACCGCCTCCTGCTGTAGGGGCGGAAGGTTTTGCAGCGCGGCGCGCAGGTCGACCCGCCCGCGGTCATGCACCCGCTGCAGTTGCTCGTCGTCGAGCTGGATCGGTTCCAGGCGCAGGCGCACGCGCGCCGCATCGGCCACCCGCCCGCGGCGGGCCGCGTCGATCAGGAGGTTGCGGGCGATCCCCAACAGCCAGGCGATTCCCCCCGGCCCCCGCTGCGGATCAAAGCGCCCACGGTGCTCCAGGGCCCGCGCGAACGTCTCGGCGACGATGTCGAACGTCACCTCGGGCCGCCGAGCGGAACGCGCGACGTACGCGGTGACCACGCCGACGTGGCGCTCGTAGAAGCTCCCGAAGGCATGCTCGTCCCCGGCGAGCAGTTCCGCGTCGGTGGGCGACCCCATTGACGTTCTACGGCGCGGGCGGCGAGTTGTGACACACGGCCCGCCCGCTTGTCGACGCACGGGCAGCCGAGCGAGGCGCGTCGCGCTGTCTGGACTGGGTGCGGCCACGCTCCTACCCGCGCGGTGACAGGGACTCGAGGGCATGCCGCTGCAGCTCCGCAAGCGCTTCGGCCAATTCGGTACGTGCGCCCTCCAGATCGCCGCGACCGCACCTGACCCCGCCGGCGGGCTGCCGTACGGGCTGCTCGCTGCGCCGGCCAAGGGCGGCGGCTGGTGCGTCGCCGCGCTCGGGCGTGCGCTCTCGGACCGCGTCGGCGTCATTGACTCCGACCTCGACATCCTCCACGCGAACACGCCCACTGCGACCGATTGCCCGCAACGCTTCCCCGCCGGCCAACTCCTGCCCCGATCATCCCGACCCCCCGGCGCAGAGGCCACCCTGGCGTGACCCCGGGACTATCGCCGTCAGCGTGGGCCCGCCGTGGTCAGTCTTAGCTTTTCTCCCCTACGCGTAATCGCCGCTTACCCCAAGAGGAGGGACGTCGGGGCTGTTGAGTGCCTTCCATGCAAGCAGGCAGCTCGATCGGCCGCGGACTCTGCCCCGGTGCTCGTCATGCGTGAGCGCAACGCGGGGCCGCGGCGAACCCGCCGTTCACATGGCTCGCGTGGCGCCCTCGGTTCGGTGTGGCCATGACCACCGTGGGGGCCAGATCGTGGCACTGATCGAGATCTGGGACGGACCGACGGTCCAGCTCGGTGATCTCCTTGACGCGATCCCGGCGATCGACGTGCTGGGCTGGTCAGTCATGGAGTTCTGGGGCGTTGCTCGAAATGACGACACCGACGTCGTGGCGCTGGAGCAGGAGGCGGCCGACTCCCCGACCGGGCTAAATCTGTCGGCGAACAAGCTGCGCGAGTTCGCCGCTCAGCTGCTGCAGCTGGTCGACGGGATCATCGTCGGGTACCGCGAGGATCCTCCGACTCGCGCGGACCCCGATCTCCGCACCTCTTCGGAAGTTGTGATCGAGGCGATCGACAGCACGTTGTGGAGGGTCTACGCGCGGGATCGAACCATCACCGATCGACTGCAAAGCAACTGCGACGACGTACGAAACGTTGAACCCGAGGTCGCGTTGCCGCCCGTCCACGAGCAGTCGTGACCGCGCTGCCGCGTACTTGGAGCGCGGTCTCGCTGACCATGGCGGTCGCCCTTGCGGATGGAGACCCGAGTTTGGTCGATCACTCGACTCCGCGGGGGCGGGGTCGGGACGCGACGCTTGAGAGCTCGCAGACATCGTGTCCGCATTGCAACGCGTCGAAGCGCGCCAGCGGGCAGCAGAGGATCGATCAGGTGGGCGGGATCGACGTGCTGTTGAACGTTCGCAATCCGATCGGGCAGCGGCGCTCGGGGCGGATGCCGCAGGCCAATGCGCGACCATGACGCGGGGTTCCGGATACGTCCTTGAGGACTCGCCCGATGGTCGCGCGTTGGTCGTGACGGGTCCGTGGTCCGGTGAGGCGGCCGGGGTTCTGGTGCGGGGCGAGGCGGACGGCCTTGTTCTGAACTACGCGCGCGGATTCTGTGATGGTAGCCTGGAGTTCTTGGAGGGCTGGGGGGTCCGTCGGTTGAACATCCTTGACCGCGGGATCGTGGATCTGGGGCCGATCGGGCGGCTCGGCGATTCGCTTGAGGCGCTCTCGGTACAGGCCGCCCCGCGGGCCGAGCTGAACCTTGGGGCGCTTTCGCACCTGCGGTCGGTCGCCGGCGAGTGGGCGCTGATTCGCGGGACGCTCGGCGTTGTGGACGCGCTGCAGAGCGTGATCACGTGGCGGTTTGATGAGGTGGATCTTCACGCCTTTCGCGATCACGTTGACCTGGAGCGGCTGACCGTCAAGGAGGCACCGCATCTGCAGTCGCTGTCAGGCGTGGCCGACCTGCCCGAACTGGCGGTGCTGGGTGTCTTCTTGGCTCGCAAGCTTCGTGACATCAGTGACGTCGGCGAGCGTGCGTCGTCGCTTCGCGAGCTCGAGTTCGAGGACTGCCCGGCGATCTACGCGCTCGACGATGTCGAGTCGCTGGTCAACCTTCGGTTTCTGGGGTTCAGTGACTGCGGCGATGTCGAGTCGCTCGGGCCAGTCAGCGCGTTAGAGCAACTCGCGGTTCTCCACGCGTGGGGATCGACGCGCATCGTCGATAGGGACTTGTCGCCGCTGGCGGGGCTGCTCCATCTGAGTGAGATCCGGATGCGGGATCGCCGCGGCTACATGCCGCCTGTCGGCGATCTCGTCGCGGCCCTCTAGACCTGACTCTGGCGGCACGCGACTTCGACGGATGGGCCCAGACAGCGGCAGTCGACCAGCCCGTAAATGGTGGTGCCGTCGATCGCGACGATCCCGACCTTCGCCAGCCCGGCCTGCGCGCACAGCCCGAGCACCGCGCCGAACAGCCCGGCCAGCGCCTCAATGGCGTAGATCGCGTCGATGGCCGAGGTCGCCGCGCTCAACGCGTACTCCACCCCATCGGCGGTGCCGTCCGTGCCGTCGAGCACGTTCCCTGCGTTGCGCAGGTGGCGCTTGGCATTGACGAGCGACGTCACGATCTCGTGCCAATCCTCGTTCTCCATCGTCCAGCCTCTCTCTCGTGGTCGGCCAACGCGCTGACGGGCGCGCCGGATTGCCTCCCCCGTCGCACAAGTCGCGAAGTTCCCCCCTCCCCGTTTGCTACGAGGCAAGAGATCCACGGACGGGACTCGGCGCAAAATTGGAACCAAATTGGAACCAAGTCGACCAGTCAAGTCCGGGCCATTGAACGACAAAAGCCCCGCTTTTGCAGGGCTTTCGTGTAGTCGGGGAGACAGGATTTGAACCTGCGACCGCCCGGCCCCCAGCCGGGTGCGCTACCAGACTGCGCCACTCCCCGTGACGACTGGGAGTGTACCGGCGTGGGTTTTGCTCGGTCGTCTGCATCCACCTCGGGCGATGTTCAGCGACCTTGAGCCACCCCGCGGGACGGCGCCCTGCCGTGCCAGGGTCGGCGCACCTCGGGCACGAAGCGACGGTGCCCGTCCGCAAAGCGCGGGCTGAGCGCCGGCCGGACCCGCTAGGCCGGGGTCAGCGTCCGGGCGAGGTCCCGCCGCGAGCCGATCCCGAGCTTGCGGTAGGTCGCGCTCAGGTGCACCTCGACCGTCTTCGGCGTCACGTACAGGCGCTGGGCGATGTCCCGGTTGGTCAGCCCCTCTGCGGCCAGGACCGCGACACGCTTCTCGCTCGCGGTGAGGGCGCCGCTGCCGGTCATCGCCGCCGTCCGCGGCCGGCTGCCGGTGGCGTACAGCTCGGTGCGGACCTCGGCGGCGAGGGCGGCGGCGTCGCAGACCTCGGCCAGCTCAAGCGCCCGGCGCAGCGGCTCGCGCGCGTCG
>JAOPZJ010000450.1 GCA_025964155.1 Solirubrobacterales bacterium | reverse complement strand
CGATGTCCCCGACCAGCGGCGCGGCGATCGGCTGATTGCTGTCGAGCTCGGTGGCATCGATGTCGACCTGGATGAACCTGGCGTCGGGAGACCATTGGGGCGGCTCGCCGTGGCCGAGGAGCCAGTTCAGTCGAGCGCCGACCAACATGACGACGTCAGCCCGGGCGAGCGCCAGCGAGCGGGCAGAGGCGGCCGACTGAGGGTGGTCGTCCGGCAGGAGACCCTTCGCCATCGACATCGGCAGGTACGGGAGGCCGGTCGACTCGAGGAATGTCCGGATCTCTCCGTCCGCCCGTGCGTATGCTGCGCCCTTGCCGAGCACGACCAGCGGCCGCTCGGCCTCGGCGAGCAGGGCAAGGGCTCGATCTACGGCGTCGGATGCCGGAAGCTGGCTGGGCGCGGGGTCGGTGAGCCGCCACAGCGACCCGGCGCCGGCGTCGGCGTCGATCGCTTGGCCGAGTACTGCGCCGGGGATGTCGAGGTAGACCCCGCCGGGCCGGCCCGAAGCGGCAGTGCGCATCGCCCGCGCGACTCCCCGTCCGATGTCCTCTACCCGGTTGATGCGGTAAGCGGCCTTGGCGAACGGCTTGGCGGCGGCGAGCTGATCGAGCTCTTCGTAGTCGCCTCGCTGCAGGTCGACGATCGGACGTTCGCTCGATCCGGAGATCTGAATCATCGGGAAGCAGTTCGTCGTGGCGTTGGCCAGCGCGACCAGGCCGTTGAGGAACCCCGGCGCCGAGACCGTCAGGCAGATGCCGGGCCGCTTGGTCAGAAATCCGGCGGCGGCCGCCGCGTTGCCGGCGCTCGTTTCGTGGCGGAACCCGACGTAGCGGATGCCCGATGTCTGGGCGAGCCTGGCCAGGTCGGTGATCGGGATGCCGACGACGCCGTAGATCGTCGAGACGCCATTGAGCTGGAGCGCGTCGACCACGAGGTGGAACCCGTCGGTCAGCGTCGGCGTGGTGCTCATCGGGGTTGTGCTCATTGGGGTGGCGTGTTCCTCTGTCCAGTGCTGAGACGGTAGGCCACCACTATTCACTGCGAAGACGAGCCCGTCGCCCGGCCCAAGGGCCAGCATTCGCGGCCGATGACACCTTCGTCGTCGCCGAGGAGAAGACCGCCGAGCGCTTCGCGCTGGACGCCGGCGACGTGGAACGCCTCTACTACAGGTTCAGCGTCCTGCACTGCCTCCCCGTGGGAATGGTCGGCGAGAACGCCGCGGGAACGGGCACGGTCATGCGCGAGGACACCGTGCGCGGCTACGCCGAGAAGGCCGGCTTCGCCGATTTCGAGGTCGCGCCGATCGAGAACGACTTCTGGCGCTTCTATCTGCTGACGCCGTAGCAGGCGCCGACTGCCGTCTGAACCGGTGGGTCAGCACAGGCAAACTCTCGGGTGAGCTGCACGACTCGGCAGAACGTCCGCATTTGCGCGATCACGGGCGATCCGTCCGGCTGGGCCAGACCGAGGACCCCTGGTCCGGAAACCGGCGGGCAGCATAATGAGTGGGTGGCGGCGAACCACAGGTTCCTGCGCGGCTTGCGCTCGGTGGCTCGATGTCGGAACCTCGTGCTGGCGAGCGTCGTGACGACCGGGCTCGTGATCACCGGGTGCGGTGGATCGCACGATCGCAGCGGCCCACCGACCGACCCGGCGGTCCGGAGGGCGCAGGCCGACGTCGCACGCGCTCTCGGGTCGCCGACCGGCTATCGGGGACCGGCGCGCGGGCCTCGCGCCCGGCGCGGCGGCCTGGTGGTCTTCGTCGCCGGGGACCTGACCAACGGCGGCATCGCCGGCGCCGCCCTCGGCGTCCAGCAGGCAGCCCGTGCGATCGGCTGGCAACTGCAGATCCTCGATGGCCTGGGGACGACGGCGGGACAGGCGCGCGTCCTGCGCGCCGCGTTGCGCCTCAAGCCCACCGGGATTGTCCTCGGCGGCTTCGACGCGGCAGCCCAGAAGCTCGCGCTGCGACGAGCGCGAGCGCTGGGCATCCCGGTGGTCGGCTGGCACGCTGGCACACGGCCGGGCCCGGATCGGCGCGCCGACCTGTTCACCAACGTGTCGACGGACCCCGCGTCCGTGGCCCGTCTGGCCGCTGACTACGCGATCGCCCACTCGGACGGGACGGCACATGTGGTGATCTTCACCGACCGCAGATACCCCATCGCCGCCTACAAGGCGGACGTGATGGCGGCGCAGATCAGAACGTGCCATCGCTGCGCGGTCGTCGACATCGTCAACTCGCCAATCGACCTTGCCCAGCAGCAGATGCCGGCGGTCGTGTCGTCGCGTCTGCACCGCTTCGGGGCGCGGTTTCGCTACATGCTGACAATCAACGGCATCTACATCGGCGGGGCGCTCGCGGCCTTCACGAACGCGGGCAGGCGCGGGGATGATCCGCCGTTCGCGATCGGGGCCGGTGACGGCGATGCATCGGATTTCGAGCGTATCCGCGCGGGTGACCATCAGACGGCGTCGGTCGCCGAGCCGCTGTACCTGCAGGGCTGGCAGCTCGTCGATGACCTGAACCGCGCCCGTGCGGGGCGGCCCCCGTCTACCTACGTCGCTCCACCGCGACTGATCACCCGCGCCGATGTGCCGGACGGCGTGGTCTTCGATCCGCCGAGCGGCTATCGCGCGAATTACCGACGGATCTGGGGTCGGTAGGCGTCGGCTCCCGCCGCAGTCCGCGCTGCGACCGGGATCTGAGCGGTCAAGACCGTGCCGGCACCCGGCTCGCTGTGAACCGCGAGCGCTCCGCCCAGCGCCTCGACGCGGTCATGAAGACCGATCAGGCCGGACCCCCGGGAGGGATCGGCGCCGCCGGTACCGTTGTCGCTGATGGTGAGCACGATCCACCGGTCACCCACGTCGACGGTGATGCGGACCTCTGAGGCGTGCGCGTGCTTGGCCGCGTTCGTCAATGCCTCGGACGCGACGTAGTACGCGGTCACCTCGATGTCCTCGGGCAACCGCGCGACGGTCGGCATGTCGACGGTCACGGGGATGGGGGAGCGGCGAGCGAGCGTCTTGAGCGCCGGCCTGAGGCCACCGGACGAGAGGATCCTGGGATGGATGCCGCGCGCGAGCTCGCGCATTTCGTCCATCCCGCGCTGGGCGTTCGCGAGCGCCTCCTCCACCAGTTCGGCCACCGGCCGGTTCGCGTGGCCGAGCTCCTTTCGCGCCAACCCCAGCGCCAGCACCGTGCTCACCAGGCGCGGCTGCGCGCCGTCGTGCAGGTCGCGTTCGATCCGCCGGCGCGCCTCATCAGCCGTCGCCACGATCCGCGAACGGGACGCGGCCAGCTCGGCGCCGCTCTCGGCATTCGCGACGGCGGTCGCAACGAGCTCGGTGAACTGCGCCATGCGGGTCTCCGTGTCGCTGCCGGCCATGTCCGGATGCTTCCAGGCGGCCACGATCGCGCCCCACGGGCGCCCGGAGACGACGATCGGCGCGGCGACCGCGGCAGCGACGCCGACGGCGAGCAGGCTGCTGGCGAGGGCGTCCGACCCGTCCCCGAGGCGATCGGTGCGCTCGCGGCTCCGGCTTTGCGCGACGCGCCCCCAGAGCTGGCCATGGTCGAGGCTCAGGTGCGAGCCGACGCCGATCTCGGCGTCCGAGGCGCCGTAGCTCCCCACCACGGTGGCGGTGCCGTCCTCTTGGTAGCGCAGCAGGCGCGTGGCGTCGGCGCTCAGCAGCTGGCCGACTTCGACCGCGACGGCGTCGAACAGGTCGCCGGCGTCGTGGCCCTGGGCGACCAGGGTGGCGACGCGGCGCAGCGCGGCCTGCTCGTGGGTGAGCATCCGGTTCTCGGTGATATCGCGCCCTGCGGCGTACCTCAGGCCCTTCTCGGGCATCAGCCGCGTGTTCCACTGCAGCCAGAGCACTGCGCCATCGGCCCGGATGTAGCGGTTCTCGAAGTCCGAGATGTGCCGTCCCTCGCTCAGCGCATCGACCATCTTGGCGGTCCGCTCACGGTCATCCGGATGGACGAACTCCAGGAACGGGCGCGACAGCAACTCGGCGGCCTCGTAGCCGAGCGTGTGTTCGAACGCCGGGTTCACGCGCTTGATGTACCCGTCGAGGCCGACGACGCAGAGCAGGTCGAGCGACAGGGCGAAGATGTCATCCACCTGGCGTTCGGCGCGGCGCCGCCGCAGCATCCCGCGGGCCAGCAGGTAGACGAGGAGCGCGGTCGCGGGCGGCCAGGCGACCGCGAGCCACGGCAGCGTCGCCTGCAGCGCGGTGGGCGGCTCACGGGCCACGTCGACCCGCCACTGGCGCGTGAGCGCCTTGAAGCTCTGGCCGGCGGCGGGGGCGGTGGCAAGCGCGCCGTCGAGCGGGCGGCCGTCCAGGCTGATCGCGGTGCGGTGCGGATCCAGGTTCAGGGACACGCCAAGCCAGTCTGCGGGCACGAACACGACGATGAAGCCCTGGCTTCCGGGGCCTTGACCGAACTGTGCCCCCTGGACCACGAAGAACCCCTGCTGCCCGGCGAGCGACGCGACGGGCGTCGCGGTGCCGGCGAAGACGGACGTGGGGTCCCGCAGCGTGGCGGCGAGCGCCGGCACGCGGGCCATGTCGGCGCCGGGTGGCACCGCGACACCCGTGACGAATGTCGCCGGCAGGTACGTCGCCGGCGGCCCGGCGCCCTGCAGTCCGGGCGGCGGGGTGATCGGCGCCCGGATACGGCGTTCGTAGTCGCGCCGCGCCCGGTGGGTCACGGGCTCCACCCACATGGCGGCTGTGAGCCCGACGGTCGTTGTGGCGCTTCCCTCCAGTGCCGCGAAGCGCCGGCCGTTCGGCACTCGCTCGCCCTCCAGCGCGTTGCCGAGCCCGATGGTGAACGCACGGACCCGTTCGAGCTGCCCTTGGACCTCCAGCGCCTGCACCTCGGCCCGCCGGTGCGCCGCGTCCCCGCGCTCGTCGCCGACCGCTCGCGTCGTGACGAGGAAGCCGGCCACGCTGAGCAGGACGACGAGGAGCGGCACCGCGAGGCGAGCGGAACCAGTGAAACGAAGCCGGCCATGTCGTGCCGCGTCCACCTTGGGCATCATCCGCCGACGTCGTCGCCCGTGGGATCTGCCGGCTCGGGAGAGCGCGCCCTGCGGCGCCTCGGTGCCGAAGCGGAACGACCGCATCGGCAGCTTCAGCTGCCCCTGGTCGCCGAGGTGGGCCGGGCGAACATCAACACGGCAACGTCACGTGCGGGCCGGACGGGAGGAGTGGTGCAGGAGGAAGCGTGCGATCTCCTGATCGGCCCGGGGCTCGTCGATGATGTACATGTGACCGGCGTCCGGCCACAGTCGCAGCTGCGCGCCGGGGACCTTCTCGGCCAGCACGAGCGCATTGGCGGGCGGGATAAAGACGTCCTGCTCGCCGTGGACGACGAGCGTGGGGGCGGCCAGCTGGGTCAGCCGCAAGTACGCGTCGTGCGCCGCCACCGCGGCCGCCTGGTGCATGTAGGCGAGGGGTTCGGGGGGTGAGCTGACCTTGTGGGCGATGTCGGTGGCGATGCGTTGCCCGTGGAGCCGACGGGTCTTCTCGGCGTAGGTGTAGGGGACGGCGGCCCATTCGGCTTCTTCGGGCCCCATGGTCCCCGCGCGGACGACGAACGTCTGCGCGAGCGATGTGGGCTGGGGCTTGTATGCGGCGTACCCGCCGGCGGAGCTGGCACCGAGGACGAGGGCTTCGACTCGATCGGGATGCCGCAGGGCCACCTCTTGGGCCACCAGGCTGCCGAGCGAGATGCCGTACACGTGGGCGCGCTGCTCGCCGGCGGCGTCGAGGACCGCCACGGCGTCGTCGGCCATGTGCGCCACCGTGTAGGGCCATGGCAGGCGACTGCTGCGCCCGGTGTCGCGGTTGTCGAAGGCGATCACCCGGAACGAGCGGGCCAGAACCGGGGTCGTCGCCCACCATCCGTCCGCCGTCATCCCCTGGCCGGCGATGAGCAGCACGGCTGGTCCCTCACCGACGCTGTCCCAATGGAGCTTGACTGTTCCGTTCGTGGCGAAGGGCATCGGGAGTCCAGTTAACGGCGCAGATGTCCTCGGTCCGGCTGGCCTCCCGTACGGTAGACCCGGTCTTCGGGTCGGTCCTGT
>JAOPZJ010000440.1 GCA_025964155.1 Solirubrobacterales bacterium | reverse complement strand
GTGTGCCCGGTCGACTGCATCCACCCCACCCCGGACGAGCCCGACTACGACAAGGTCGAGATGCTCTACATCGATCCCGAAGAGTGCATCGACTGTGACGCCTGCGTGGAGGCCTGCCCGGTGGACGCGTGCTTTGCCGAGGATCAGTTGCCGGACGAGTGGTCCAAGTACGTGCAGATCAACTCGGATTACTTCGCCGCCTCCAACAAGTAGGCACGTCCCATGAGCTTTCACCCCGGCCTGCCTGTTGGGGTGCGCTCCGCTGCGGCCTTCTTGACGATCACCGCCTCCATCGCAGCCGCCGGGTGTGGCGGGGGCGGTGAGCCGTCCAAGACGGACTATTACGGCTCGATCGACTCGTTCTGCGGCGAGGTGGCCTCGGCGGCCAAGCAGGTGAGCAAGGACACGCAGGCGTTGCGGCAGGACAAGGCCGCCGACCGGGCGAAGGTCGTGAAGGTCGTCACGGACTCCCTCCAGCAGTTTGCTTCCTCGACCGAGACCGCGCTCCACGACTTGGAGAAGTCAGACGTTCCCAAGGCGTTCAACGCCTACCAGGACGGCACGTCGTCGGGCTTTCGCCAGTTCATCGCGACGCTGCGCTCGACCGCGAAGGCCGCCAAGAAGGACGGCGCCGCCGCCCTGAGCCAGCTCGCCCCCAAGCTGAACGCCGTGAAGCTGCCTGACCCGCCGAAGGACATCACGGCGAACGCGAAGGCGTGCGCGAGCTTTACCCCCGCGGCGGGCTGAGCGACGCCGGCCGCCGACTCCCGGCCAGTGTCCGCCCATCGGACGCGAGGCGGGACTCGGCGCCGAAGAGCCTCAGCGCAGGCCGAGGGATGTCACGCCATCGGCAGCGAGATCCCGGCCGGCGCGGGGGCCTCGGGAAGCGGCGGCGCTTCGGCCTGGACGATGCTCAGGATCGGCAGCGGCTCTGGGGTCATCGCGATGATGCCGCGGGCAGCCTGACGAATGTTCTGCGCCGCCGGATCGTCCGGATCGGTGATGACGAGCGGCGTGCCGGCGTCCGCCTGGGCGCGCAGCGGCATCGTCAGCGGGATCTTGCCCAGGAGCGGGACGTCAAGCTCGTCGGCCAGGTCCTTGCCGCCACCCTCACCGAAGATCGGGAAGCGCTCGCCGGACGGCGTGGTGAAGCCCGACATGTTCTCGATGACGCCGGCGATGTCGAGGCTCACCTTGTGCGCCATCTCGGCGCTGCGGCGCGCGACCTTCTGCGCGGTCGTCTGTGGGGTGGTGACGATGATGAACTGGGCTTGCGGCAGCAGCTGGCTCAACGTCATCGAGACGTCGCCGGTGCCGGGCGGCAGGTCGACGAGCAGGTAGTCCAGCTCACCCCAGGCCACGTCCTCCAGAAACTGGGTCAGCGCCTTGTGGAGCATCGGCCCGCGCCATACGACGGCGGCGTCCTCGGCGACGAAGAAGCCGATCGACATGACCTTCACGCCGTGCGCCTCCAGCGGCATGATCTTGCGGTCCGGCGACACCGGCGGACGGTCCGAGCCGAGGCCGAACATGCGCGGGATCGAGTAGCCCCACACATCCGCGTCCAGGATCCCGACCTTCTTGCCGTCGGCGGCCAGCGCGGCGGCGAGGTTGGAGGTCAGCGTCGACTTGCCCACGCCGCCCTTGCCCGACCCGATGCAGATGACGTTCTTGACCTGCGCAAGAGCGCCCTGTGGCATCGAGCCACGACCGAGCTTCTGCTGCAGCGCGCCCTTCTCGCCGGAGCTCAGGACGTCGAAGGCCACGGTGATCTTCCCGACGCCGCCGAGGTCGCTGACGACGTTCGTGACGTCGGCCTGGAACTGGGTCTTGATCGGGCAGCCCGGGGTCGTCAGCGAGACGACGATGTGGACGTCGCCGTCGGGGTTCTGGTCGATGGACCGAACCATTCCGAGCTCGACGATGTCCTGGCGCAGTTCGGGGTCGATGACCGCGCGGAGGGCGTCGCGGATGTCGTCAATCGAAGGCATGGGCCCATTGTCGCAGGGTTGGCGTGGCGGTATGTCCGACCGGGTGCCGGTCGGTGGCCTCGGTCGGCGCCAAGGGGCGACGTCGATCCCAAGCCCTCCGGAGGGCACATGAACGACGTCGCCCCGCACGGGCAACGGCCGGCGACGGGCGATCACACAAAGACAAAGGGCCCACACAGAGTGCGGGCCCTTTGTCGAGGGAGGAGAGGGTGTTACTTCTGACGACGGGATATGAGGTCGCCAGAACCGTCCGCGAGCCGGACCCTCTCCGGGCCGGTGCGGGGGAAGGGTGATCCGACGGCGCGCGCGTGGCGCGGCACGCCGCCGGATGCGCGGGGCTACGCCAGGGCGGCGACGCGCTCCACGACGGTGTTGGCCACTTCGGCGCCGGTCTTGTTGACCGTGGCGACGACGTTGCCTGCGGTGGCGGTCACGAGCTCGGTGCGGGCCTCGATGTCCTTGCGGAGGCCGGCGACCTGCTTGTCGAGGTCGGTGCGGAAGCCCTTGAGCTCCTTCTCGGCCTTGGCCCGGTTGCGCTTCAGGTCACGCTCGGCCCTGGCGCGGCGGGTGCGGAGCTCGCGCTCGACCCTCGTGCGGGTCTTCTTGACCTCGCGCTCGGCCTTCGTGCGGGCGCTGGTGCCGCGCTTCTCGGCCTTCTTGACGTCGGCGGTGAGCTCCTTGCGCAGCAGCTCGAACTGCTTCTGCGCGGCCTCGACGCTGCCGTACTTGGTCGTGAGCTCCTCGACGGTGGACACGACGCGATCACGGGCGATCAGCGCGGCGCCGACGGGAATGAGGACGGCCTTCTCGGCGTAGACCTGCGCGCGCTCGGCGGGCGTCTCGACCTTCGGGGCGACGCGCCTGGCGGTCGCAGAGGCCGTGGCCGTCGTGGCGTTGGCCTTGCGGGTCGTCGCGGCCTTCTTCCCGGTCGTCGAACGCTTGGTGGCGGCGGTCGCGCGCTTCACGGTCGGCGTGGACTTCGTCGCGGCAGCAGCGTTGCGGGTGGGGGTGGGGGCGCTCTGATCAGCCATGGTGTCTCCCTGCCTCTCTAAGGATATTAGAACTAAGCTGTTCGGAGGGTACCACCGAACATCTGTTTGTAAACCCGTCCGGCGAGTTCGTTACAGGAGCGATCACACGACGGTCACAAGGGGCCATGAACACAGGGCTTTTTCCGCCTTAGCTTGTAACAGTCGGAACGTGTGTTCGTCCACTGACCTGGCGGGCCGGGCCCGAGCGCGTGCCCGAACGACCGGGACTAGCCCATCCGAGACACCCAGGCGTCGGGATCAGCGAGCTCGGCGGCGGTCGGGAGTGAGTCCGGTGCGTCAAAGGCCTGGTGCAGGGCCGGCACCCCGGCCTGCGCCACGACCGCGTCGCAGAAGCGCTTGCCGTCCTCGTATTGCTTGAGCTTCAGCTCCATCCCGAGCAGCCGCTCGAGGATCCGCCAGGGCCCAAAGCCGTCTCCCGAGGCACGGCGGGCCTGCAACGCCTCACGCAACCGCGCGAGGTCCGGGATGACCTCGGCGCCGGCGGCATCCATGACGTGCTCGGCGTGACCCTCCACCAGCGCCATCGTCGCCTGCATCCGTTCGAGGAGCTCCGTGCGCCCGGGGCCGACCACGAGCGACAGCAGCGATCCGCGGCGGACCTGCTCCATGACGCTGCGCACGTCCTCGAGCGACGGCAGGCGCAGAAGCGCGTTGACGTCCAGCGACGGCCCGGCGGCATCCAGCAGCTCACCGAGCATCCCGCCCAGGTGCCCGCGCAGCCACGGCACCGCGGTGAACTGGACGGCGTGCGTGACCTCGTGAACGGTGACCCACCGCACGAGCTGCAGCTCGTCGACTCCCAGCACGGTGGCCGCCGCGTGCAGGTTGGGCACCACGAGCAGGAGCCGCAGCGGGGCGGCAGGATCGGTGAGACGCACGTCCACCTGACCGAGGACCCGCCGACCGAGCAACCCGGTGACCGCGCCGGCCTCGGCGCCCACGAGCGCGCCCGCGCCCGCCATCACCGGACCCTGCAGCGGACCCAGGCCGGCGCCCGCATTGTCGATGACTGGGCCGAGCATGGCGTCGAAGGCGGCGTAGTTGGCCGCGCGCCACTGCCGGCGGTCGACCGCCTCCGCCCGCGGCAGGGTGCCCGCCGGCTTCAGGCCCGTGTAGGCGACGACCCGGGCGGCGGCGTCCAGCGCCATCCACTCCAGATCGGCGGACAGCGGCGAGGTGTCGCCGGATCCGCCGCCCGTGGCGCCGGCCACCCGTTCCGCCAGGGCCCAATCGATCCGAGAACCACTCATCGGGCCACCAATGCCCGCGGAGTCCAAGCCGTAGACGAGAAATCCGGACTTCGGGCTCCGGTCGAGCTTTTCGCGCTCATACGGGCTGGAAGGTCGACAGCGCGGCCAGGCGCCGGAGCGCGTCAGGGGTCCGTGCCGCCATGACCGGGGAGTGCGGGACCAGATCCAGCGGCGCGCCCAGTGGGTGCTCGAACGCTGGGAACGCGACCAGGCCACCGGCCTCACGCACGATGAGCTGCGCCGCTGCCGCGTCGACCGACCGCGCACGCCACAGGGTCGCCATGCCGTCCACGCGCGTCACCGCGACCTGACACAGGGCTATCGCGATCGAGCCCATGGCGCGGATGCGGTACACGTGCTCCACGAGGGCATCCGAGGACTGGGCGAGGTACCGCGGGTGCGCAGACTCGATGGCCACGAGCTCGAGGCGGCCGTCGGCGGTCCGGCGCTCGTGCGGGGGGCCGATGATCGGCGTGTCGTTCAGGAAGGCCCCGCCACCGCGCGTCGCCCGCCACTCCTCGCCCGGGCCGAAGTCGAAGACGTAGCCGAAGAAGACGTCCGCCATCGTCGGGCCGTCCGCGACCGCGATCGACAGCGAGTAGTGGCCCATGCCGCGCTTGGCGTTCATGGAGCCGTCGATCGGGTCGACCACGACAAGGACGCCGTCGTCGCCGTAGTCGACGGTTCCGCGCTCCTCCGACAGGACGGTGAAGCGCGCACCCGCATCGTGCAGGCGCTCGAGCTCGTCGAAGACGAGCTGCTCGGCCAGGGCGTCGATGATGAGCGTGCGGTCCCCGCCCTCGCCGGTGTCCCCGGTCTCGGCGAGGCGTTGCGCTCCGACGGGCGTGGCGGCGAGCATCGCGCGAAGCCCTATCGTCGCCTCGCGACACGCCTGCAGCCAGTCGGTCGCCAGGACTCGTGCCGGTTCACCCATGACGACATACTAGGTCGGCCGTGTCGCCGTCCCTGACCATCGAGCCGCTTTCCGAGCCCCAGCACGCCGCCGCGACGCACGCCGGCGGCCCGCTCGTGCTGCTCGGCGGCGCAGGCACCGGGAAGACCAGCACCCTCGTCGCTCGGTTCGCGCACCTGACCGGCGTCGGCGGCGTCACCCCGGAACAGGTGCTCATGCTGACCGGCGGGGAGGCCGCCGCCGACGAGCTGCGCGCGCGTGTCGAAGATGTCCTGGGGGACCGCGCCTTCGCCGAGCTGGCGGTCCACACCGCCTCCGGCTTCGCGGCGCGCCTGCTCCGGGAAGAGGCGCTGGAGGCGGGCATCGACCCGACCGTGGGGATGGCGACGAGCGCTGACCGCCTGGCGCTCCTGCTGGCGCGCATCGACGAGCTCCCGCTGCGCGTGCACGATCTCGCCGGCCGCCCGGCCGCGACCCTGGCACGGCTGCTGGCCCGCATCGACCGCTGCAAGGAGCAGCTCATCACGGCCGAGGCCTTCGCCGCCTGGGTCGCCGCCCTCGACGACGGCGACGCACGGGTTGTCCGCGAGCGTGAGTTCGCCGCCCTGTACGCCGCGCACGACAGGCTTCTGCGCCAGCTCGACCTGCTCGACAGCGGCGACCTCATCATGCGCGCCCACGCGCTGCTGCGCGACCGGCCCCACGTCCTGGCGCGCACCGGGGCGCGCTACCGCCACGTCCTCGCCGACGACCACCAGGACGCCACGCCCGCTGCGCACGCGCTCATCGCCCTGCTCGGTGCCGCCAGCGGCACGCTCGTGCTGGCCGGTGACGACGATCAGGCCGTGCGCCGGACCGCGGGACCCAGCCCCGCCGCCCAGGCGCTGCGCGAGGCGGCCGGTGGCGCGGGCGGCACGGCGCGGGGGGGCGGCGTGTCCGTCATCCGCCTGGAGCACTCGTTCCGCTGCCGCGCGCGGATCATCACCGCCGCGCAGGCCGTCGTGGCCGGGCGGGCGGGCTCGGATCCCGAGCGGCTGCCCAAGCGGCTCGACGGGGACGGCGGTGGCAACGTCCGCTTCTGGCGCTGCGCGAACGAGCGCGCCCAGGCGCAGGGGGTCGCCGCGGAGATCGAGCGGCTCATCCGTGAGGGCGTCGCACCGGAGGAGATCGGGGTGCTCGTGCGCTCGGTGCGCAACGAGGGCCAGGCGGTCGCCGTCGCACTTGAGGAGCGCGCCGTCCCCTCCCGGATCGTCGGCGCGGCGGCCTTCTTCCAGCGCACCGAGGTCCGCGACGTGCTGGCGTGGCTCCGGATGCTCGTGGAGCCCTCCGACGCGGCCGCCGTCGTCCGCGTCCTTGCCCGGCCGCCCATCGAGCTGCGTTCCGTGGACGTCGCGCGCTGCGTGCAGATCGCGCGGCGGCGCAAGCTCGACATGGTCACCGCGCTCGTCGCCGCGACGGAGTCCCCCCAACTCCCGCCCGAGGCCCGGGAGCGCATCCTGAGCTTCCTCAAGCTCCACCGCCAGACCTCCGCCGCGCTGGACACGATGCGGCCGGACCTCTTCATCCACCGGCTCATCGAGCGGCTCGGGCTGCGCCGCCAGCAGCTCTTCGCCGCGCAGGCCGACGTCGTCGAGCGCCTGCTGGCGCTGGCGCGGCTCGGCGAGCTGGCGACCGCCCACACGCGCCGGACCCCGACCGCGACCGCACGCGACTTCGCCCGTTACCTCACGGCCGTGGCGGACGCCGGGCTGCGCGACGAGGAGGAGCTCGACGAGTCCGCGGTCGCGCCGCGGGGCGCCGTTGCCGTCCTGGCCATGCACGGCGCCCGCGGGGTCCAGTTGCGCCACGCGTTCGTGCTGGGCCTGCAGTCCTCGCGGATGCCCGGCGCGCGGCAGGAGCTCGTGGAGCCCGTGCCGCCCGAGCTCATCGCGGGCGGAGCGGATCGCACCGACGCCGACGACCGCGCGCACCACGTGGCCCACATGCGCCGGCTCCTGCACGTCGCGATGACACGGGCGCAGGACGGGCTCGTGCTCGCCTACGCCGCGTCGTCGGACCGCGGCGCCCGCCAGCCGCCGTCCCCGTTCGCCGAGGAGGCGCGCGCCGCGCTCGGCGCCGGCTGGGAGGACCGCGAGGAGGTGCTCTTCGGCCCGGACGAGGCGCTGCACGCGACCTACGCGACACTCCGGGACGAGCTGCTGTCAAGCGTGTCGCGCGTGGGCACCCGCCTGGGGGAGCTGCGCCTGGACACCGACCTGGACGTCACCCACGGCGTGACGCGATACCTGGAGCTCGTGAAGCTCGCCGCGATCCTCGAGCGTCCCGCCGGGCAGTCGGTCCGCGACGCGATCGCCGACATCAACGCGAAGCTCCTG
This sequence comes from Solirubrobacterales bacterium, assembly GCA_025964155.1. Taxonomy (GTDB): domain Bacteria; phylum Actinomycetota; class Thermoleophilia; order Solirubrobacterales; family Solirubrobacteraceae; genus Paraconexibacter. The sequence continues at coordinate 8,257 of JAOPZJ010000440.1, read as the reverse complement.
CAGCCGGTCTCCGCGCACCAGCGCGAGGTCTTCACGTCCAGCGCCCTGGACGACGTGCTGGTCAACGCCGAGGCGGACGCCAAGGCGCGCGCCGCCGTCGTCGCCGATCGCGCCGAGCCCTCGCTGGAGGCGTTCTTGCCCAAGCGCGGCGACGGTCTGATGCTCAGCGCGTCGGACATCGAGACCTACCGCTCGTGCCCGTTGAAGTACAAGTTCGCGCGCGTCTTCCGCATCCCGAGCGAGTCGACGATGAACCAGCGCTTCGGGATCCTCATCCATCAGGTCCTGGAGCGCTTCCACGCGACGGGCGGCGGCGGATCGGGGGCGGGCGCCTACGACATCCAGGGGATGGGTGGGATGGGGCGATCCGGATCGATCGACGAGCTGCTGGGGCTGCTGGACGCCGGCTGGCGCCGCGGCGGGTTCGGCGACACCGAGGAGGAACGGCAGTTCCGGGCCAAGGCCGTCGCCGCCCTGCACCGCTACCACGCGCGGACGGCCGGCGAGAGCGCCGAGCCGATGTGGCTGGAGAAGGGCTTCCAGTTCAAGCTTGGTCCCCACGTGCTGCGTGGTCGCGTGGACCGGGTCGACAAGCTGGCCGACGGCGGCTACGAGCTCATCGACTACAAGACCGGTCGTCCGCGCACGGCGGCGCAGCTGCGCGAGGACGTGCAGCTCTCGCTATACGCGGTGGGCGCGCGCGAGGCGTGGCAGCTGGAGTCCTCACGGCAGGCCTACCACTACGTCCTGGACGACGAGAAGGTTCGCGTCCCGGCCGAGGAGCTGGACCGCGACTGGATCACGGACACGGTCATGCACGTCGCCGACGGCATCCTGTCGCAGGGCTTCGAGCCGACGCCGTCCTTCAGCGCCTGCTCGATGTGCGACTACCGCATCGCTTGCCCGGCCGCCGAGCGGTAGCCGGAGGCGGCTGAGGGGCGCCTCGACGCCCCCGACCGCCCCCGACCGCCCCCGGCGGCCCGCGGATGGCCTGGCGCCGATCCACGGGCGCCGTGCACGCCCGGAAGGCGCCGATCCGCGCCTCACCCGCCTCCGGCCGGTTTAGGTGCCGTCGGGCCCGCGCTGCTTCAGGAAGCGCTGGAACTCCCGGGCGATGACGTCTCCGGAGGGCAGGTCCGAGGGCTTGACGTCGGGCTCGTCCTCGGCGGCCGCCTGTTCGAGGCGCTCGACGAACTCACGGACCTCCGGGTCGCTCTGCACCGCGAGCGACACCTGGCGCTCGTAGTCCGCCGTGGCCTGCTCGAGCTCGGTCGCGTCGACGTTGACGCCCACGAGGCCCTCGAGCTTGCGCACGAGCGCCAGTGCGGCCTTCGGGTTCGGGGCCGCCGCGACATAGTGCGGGACGGACGCCCAGAGCGAGACCGAGGGGATCCCGGCCTCCACGCAGGCGGCGTGCAGGACCCCGACGATGCCCGTCGGCCCTTCGTAGTTCGTGGCCGAGAACTCCATGTTCCGCGTCAGCGCCTCGTCGGTCGCCAGACCGGTGATGTGGACCGGACGCGTGTGCGGGACGTCGGCCAGCAGCGACCCGAGGGAGACGACCATCTGGACCCCGAGGGACTCGGCGAGATCGATGACCTGCCGGCAGTAGGCCCGCCAGCGCATCGAGGGCTCGGGACCCTGGAGGAGGATGAGGTCGCGGGTGGCACGGGGCACACGGGCCTCGTAGATCTCCACCGTCGGCCATTCGATCCGGCGCGTGTGCCCATCGGTCAGCGCGATCTGCGGGCGCGTGGCCTGAAAGTCGTAGTACTCGTCGGGGTCCAGCTGCGCGAAGCGCGTGGCGTCCAGCGAAGCGCCGAGGAACTGCAGCGCGGCGGATGCCGCGTCCCCGGCGTCGTTCCACCCGGTGAAGGCGCACACGAGCGCCGGGGCCCGTAGGCCCTCCGGACGGTGCTCCCAGATCAGCGGCTGCATCCGATCCACGGTACACAATGGAGACATGCTCCCCGTGCCCGTGCCGTCGGCGCCCGCGCCTTCTGACACCGGCCCCGGCCGGATCGATCGGCACGACCCGCCCCCGCCCCCCGGATCGATCGCCACCTTCCGCCCGGGCGACGTCGTCCGGGGGATCTACGCCTGTACGCGCAAGGACAGGCTGACGGCGAAGACGGGCACGACGTACCTCGCGATCGAGCTGCGCGACAAGACCGGTGCGATCGGTGGTCGCGTCTTCAAGGACGCCGACCTCGTGGCCGGGCGCTTTGACCGTGGCGACGTCGTCCGCGTGCAGGCCCGCGTCGAGCGCTTCCGGGACGAGCTGCAGCTCGATGTCGCGCAGATCGCCCGCACGACGCCGCAGGAGGCAGACCCGGCCGCGTTCCTCCCGGTCACCTACCGTGACATGGAGGAGCTCGACGGCTTCCTCGAGCACCTGGCCCGCGAGGTGCACGATCCCGGGTATCGGGGCCTGCTGGAGCGGCTGCTGGCGGACGAGGGCCTGCGCACGGCGTTCCGGCGCACGCCCTGCTCGCGGGGCAGGCATCACGCCTACCTCGGCGGCCTGCTGGAGCACACGGTCGCGGTCGCCACCCTGGCGCAGGAGACGTGCCTGCTGCACCCGCGCCTCAACAGCGATCTGCTCCTGTGCGCCGCCATCGTCCACGACCTCGGCCACACCCAGGCCTTCACCTACGGGGCGGAGATCGGCCTCAGCGATGCCGGTCGGCTGCTTGGCCACGTCGAGCTGGGCCTGCGGATCATCGACGGCCTCGCCGCCCATGTGCCTGCGATGGACGAGGCCCGGCGCCTGCAGCTCGCGCACTGCGTGCTGACGCATCATGGCCCCGACCAATCAGGGGCGGGCCGCCGCTTCGGCTCCGTGGAGGCCATGGCCCTCGCGCGCCTCAACGCCCTTGACGTCGGCGTCAAGGGCGCGCTGGAGCAGGGGTTGCCTTGAACCTCGTGGAGTGTCGTGCACTCCACTACTAGAGGCCCGCGTTCTCCAGCAGCCGGAGCCACACCTCGCTGCGGGTGGGGAAGGCCGGGACGGCGTGCCACAGCGTGCGCAGCGGCACCTCACCGATGACGGCGATCGTGGCGGCGTGGAGGAAGTCGGCGATCTCGGCCCCGGTGATCGTCGCGCCGACGATGATGCCGCGCTCGTCGTCGATGACGATCCGTGACATGCCGGGTGCGTCGTGGCCGTAGAAGCTGCCGCCGGCGTTCTGGGAGGTGCCCGCGTCGACGGCGCGCGCCTGGATGCCGGCCGCGAGCGCGTTGCTCAGCGTGTAGCCCACCGCCGCCACCTGCGGCTCGGTGAAGGTCACCCGCGGCGACAGCCCGCCATCGCTGAGCAGCTCGGTCGGCCTGCCGAGGATCTGGTCGCAAGCCAGGCGCGCCTGGTACTTGCCCATGTGCGTCAGCAGCACACGACCGTTTGCGTCGCCCACGACGTACAGCCAGTCGCTGCCGGGGATGCGCATCGTGTCCTCCACGTCGAGGAAGCCGTGCTCGTTGGCGCGCACGCCCACGGTCTCGAGCCCCAGGTCGTCGAGCGGGACGTGCCGGCCGGCGGCGACGACGAGCTCGGCGCCCGTGACCGTGCTCGAGTCCTGGAGCGCGACGGTCGCCGGACCTTCGGTGCCCTGCCGCGTGACGCGCTCGATCCGGACGCCCGTGCGGACCTGAACGCCGAGCCGCGCCATACCCTCCGCTACGAGCTCGGAGGCGAAGGGCTCCTCCTTGACGAGCAGGCGGTCAGTCATCTCGAGCAGCGTGACCTGCGATCCGAGCGACCGCCAGGCCTGCGCCATCTCCGAGCCGACCGGCCCGCCGCCGATGACGACGAGGCTCTCAGGGACCTCGTCGGCGGTCGTGATCTCGCGGTTGGTCCACGGCAGCGCGTCGGCCAGCCCGTCGATCGGCGGGAGCGCCGCGCGGCTGCCCACGGCGAGGACGACCGCCCGTCGTGCCGTCAGGCGCTCGCCGCCCGTCACCGCGACCGTCCGCTCGCCGTCCAGGCGCCCGTGCCCACGAACGAGCGCGATGCCCTTCCCGTCGACCCACGGCAGCTGGGCGCCGTCGTCGAGGTCATGGATGATCTCGTTGCGCCGCGCGAGCGTTGCGGCGGCGTCGAGGTCACCCGTCACCGCCTCGGCGGCCCCAGGGATGCGCTTGGTCTCGGCAAGGGCCTGGAACGGACGCAGCAGCGCCTTGGACGGCATACACCCGTAGTAGCTGCACTCACCCCCGATCAGGTGCTCCTCGACGAGCGCCACCTGCAGACCGGCGTCGGCGAGCCGCCCGGCGGCGACCTCACCCGCCGGCCCCGCGCCGATGACGATGACGTCGTAGTCCCGTGCAGACATGTGCCGACCATCTTGCCCACCGAGGCAGGATGCCGCACGCAAATTCCGCGCCTGGATGTCCTATTGCACGGCGTCGCGGCCCGGGGATGCCTTGCTGACCCGCCCCGGGGATGCCTTCCTGACCAGCTGATAGGCGACGAAGAGCTGCAAGAGCGCGAACGCCACCTCGACCGCCCGCTCCGGGAGCGCGTTCACGAGCGCGACGCCGCCGATGGCGCCCGGGATCGCGAGCACGCCGACGATCAGGCCGTCCCGGAGGCGGAGGTTGCCGTATCGGTGCTGGCGCCACGCGCCCACGAGCGCCACGGGGACGATCGCCAGCAGTGACGTCGCCTCGGCGTCGACCTGGCTGAGCCCGACGACGGCGATGAGCACCGGCACGAACAGCGCGCCCCCGCCGATGCCGAGCATCCCGGCCAGCACGCCCGCCAGCACGCCGACGAGGATCGTCGCAACCACCATCAGGGCACCAGCAGATCGATCGCGCTGAGCACGAGCAGGCCGGCGAAGCCGATCGACACCACGCGGGGTGAGACGCGCTGCTGCAGCGCGGTCCCGAGGAGCACCCCGCCGACGGCGGGCAGCCCGATGAGCAGGCCGTCGCCGACGTGCACGTTGCCGTAGGCGCCGTGGGTGAGGGTGGCGACCGCCGCAATGACGATGATCGCGGCGAGTGAGGTCCCCGTCGCTTCGCGTTCGCCGTACCCGAGCCACAGGATCAGCAGCGGCACGATGACCGTCCCGCCGCCCACGCCGAACAGCCCGCTGAAGAGGCCTGCCGCCGTCCCGCAGATCGCGAGGAGGAACAGGCGCCGGCGATCCATGCAGCCCATCGTAGGCGGGCGGGCAGGTGGGTGGGTGGGCCTATGCCTCTGCCACACTGATGGCGTGTCCGTGGCAGCAACCTCCCTGCAGAATGCGCTGGCCCCGCTGCTTGCCGACCCCTCGGGCGCGGCGGTCCTCCTGGACGTGGACGGGACGCTGGCGCCCATCGTCCGTCACGCCGAGGACGCGCACGTGCCCGAGCCGACTCGCCGCCCGCTCATCACGATCGCAAGGCATTACGGCTTCGTCGCCTGCGTCAGCGGCCGCCGGGCGGCGACCGCGCGCCGGATCGTCTCGATCGGCTCGATCACCTACCTCGGCAACCACGGCAGCGAGGTGCTGCCGGGCGGTGCCTCTGAGGTCACGGTGGACGCCGACGTCGCCGCCTGGACCGCGCGGGTCCGTGCGTTCGCCGACACCGAACTGGCCCAGGCCGACGTCGCACGCACGCGCGTGCGTGGCGAGGACAAAGAGGCGATCGCCGCGTTCCACTGGCGCGGGGCGCCGGACGAGCAGGCGGCCGAGGCGGTCGTCGACGCCATCGCCGCGCGCGCCACCGCCGCCGGGTTCGCGCTGCATCGCGGTCGCAAGGTGCTCGAGGTCCGCCCCCCTGTCGCGATGGACAAGGGTCTGGGCATCGAGCGGCTGCTGGCCGGCCACGGGCTCCGCGTCGCGCTGTACGCGGGGGACGACCGCACCGACTTGGACGCGTTCGCCGGGCTGCGGCGCCTCGTCGCCGCGGGCAGCCTCGAGCGGGCCGTCTGCGTCGGCGTGCGCTCGGACGAGACTCCCCCGGAGATCGAGCGCGACGCTGACCTCCTCGTCGATGGTCCCAGCGGCGTGCGCGAGCTGCTCGCGGTGCTCGCCACGGTTGCGGGTTAGCGCTTGCGCTTCGTCGACCTGCTGCGCACGACGGTCCTGCTGAGCGGGGGCGCCGCGACGGCGCTGGCCGTGGTCTGCGTCGTCGGCGCCTCCCAGGACGCCGACGAGCAACTCGTCCTCTACGCCACCGCCTGGTGGCTCATCGCCGCGATCCTGGGCTCGTTCCTCGGGCGCCGCAACGAGGCCAGCCCGCCGATCGCCAAGCTGCTCGCCGACTCCAAGGCGGCCACGATGATGCCCGACCAGCGTCCGGGCGCCATCGTCCTGAACCGGCTCTGGCCGCTGCTGACCGCCACGGTCGTCGCCGGGGCGCTGGCCTTCCTGGCCCCGCAGATCCCGGGGATCGCCGCAGGCTTCATGATCCTCTGGGCGCTTGCTTGGCGGCGCCAGGATCAGGCGGTGAAGGCGATCGAGGAGCGGGACGGCGTGCAGTTCTACGTCGAGCGCACCTCGCCGCTGCACCCCATCAGGCTCGTGCGGGTCCCCGGTCTGCGCCGGGAGGTGCCGTCGCTGAACAGCGTGCCCCCCACGTAGACGTCAGGACGCGGCGGACACCAGACCGACCAGCGCCGGAGCGATGACGAGCGCCGGCAGGAAGTTGCCGACCTTCACGTCCTTGATGTCCAGCAGCTTCAGGGAGATCCCGATGATGAGAATGCCGCCCGCGCTGCTGAGCGCCGCCAGCGCCTCGCTGCCCTCTGCGAGGATCGAGTCGAAGGCGCCGGCCCCGAGCGAGATGCCACCCTGGACGATGAGGATCGTCAGCGCCGACCAGGCCACCCCCGGCCCGAGCGAGGCGGCGATCGCCACCGCCGCGAAGCCGTCGAGCAGCGCCTTGGTCGCCAGCGCCTCGTAGTCGCCGGAGAGGCCGTCCTGGATCGCGCCGACGATCGTCAGCGGACCCACGCAGAACAGCAGGCTCGCGGTGAAGAACGCCTCGGAGACCGTCGAGCCCTCGTTCGCGCCCGCGGTCCGGGCCTGAAGCCGATCCCCGAGGCGCTGAAGGCGCGCTTCGATGCCGATCGCCTCGCCGACCAGGCCGCCGAGGAGGACGCCGCCCAGGACGTACAGCGGGCTCGTGTCGCGCCAGTTCAGGGCCAGGTCGACGCCGAGCACGAGCGTCACGAGACCGAGGCCGGACAGCACGCGCTCCTGGACCGACGGCGACAGGCGGCTGCCGACGATCGTCCCCACCAGCGTCCCGAGCAGGACGGTGGCGACGTTGATGAAGGTCCCGGTCACGTGGGCGCCATCGTACGGAGGCGATCCGGGTCAGGCGTCGCCGGCTGCCGGTCACCGGACGCAGGGGTCGATGCAGGATGATGCGCCGGTGCCCGCCGACGTGCTCCTCGTGGCCCTCGGGTCCACCGCCGGATTGCGGCTGGCAGAGGCCGAGCTCGCCGGCTCGCTGCAGCGGGCGGGGCTCGAGGTCGCGATCGCCACCGCGGCGCCGCAGCGCGACGTGCGCACGCTGATGGCCACTGACCTGGTGTGGGCGCGCGCGGCCCGGGCCGCGGCGGCGCACGGCATCGCCCGCCACAGCCCCCGCGCGGTCGTGTACTCGACCACGACCGCCGCCCTGCTCTGGCCGCGGCCGGGCGCGATCCGTTTCGACGCCCCGGCCGCCGCCAACCGCCCCGGCCACCACGGGCTGTGGCAGCGCCCCGTGGAACGCCGGCGCCTGGCACGCGCGCCGCTGCTGCTGCCGCAAGACGCGCGGGGCCTGGCGGAGCTGCCTCAGGGCGCGCGGCCGTGGGTCGACCGTGCGGTCGTCGTGCCCATCCCCGTGGAGCCGTCGGGTCCGCCGGTCGGGTGGGCGGACCGGGACATCGCGGCGATCACGTACGCGACGAACCCCCACAAGAAGGGGCTGGATCGCGTGCTGGACGCCTGGGCCATCGCGCGCCGGGACGGCGAGGAGCTCGTCGTCTGCGGCATCGACGCGCTGCCCGCGGACATGCTGGGGAGCGGCCCGGAACCGGTCGGCGTGCGGTGCACGGGCATGCTCGACGGCGACGGATACCGCGCGCTGCTGCGCCGCGCTCGCGTCTACGTCACCGCGCCTCGCCGGGAGGACCACGGCCTCGCGCAGCTCGAGGCCTTGGCCGACGGCTGCGCCCTCGTCACGACCGCCGCCCCGGGCCCGTACGCGGCGCTTGCGCCCGCCCGCGCGCTGGACCCGCGCTGGGTCGTGGAGGACGATCGCGACCCCGGTGCGC
>JAOPZJ010000435.1 GCA_025964155.1 Solirubrobacterales bacterium | reverse complement strand
GGGCTGGGGCAAGACAGCCAAATGGCGCGGTGCCTCCCGTGGTCTACACCAACACCGGCACCGCCGTCGAGCGGGAGCACGGACGATCTTGCCCCGTTCGACATCGAGCAGCGCCTCAAGCGCATCGCGAGCGGCCCTGGGCGTGAGAAAGCCGGCCGGGCAGGGGCCATTCGCTGCGCGCCAGACCTTGCCGCCTCGCTTAGATCGCTGGCCGGTGTCGCGGACCCATGCCGGCCCGAGGACGCGCCGGGTACGCGGGCCCTTATGGGTCACGGACGTGGCGACCCATATTCGCTCGCCGGTCGAGGGCGTCTCGACCGTCAGGTGGCGGTTGATGGTTCGTGTCTGCTGCACCGGCATGTCTTCCTCGGGCAGGATTGAGGGCTGCTCTCAAGGCGCGTCGTGGCATCCGAGTTGCACCATGCCAGAGCCCCGCCATGACACCCGTGAAGGTGGCTTGCGGCACGGAGGTTCGCGCTTCTGCGAGAAGCGTTCGCAGGTGCTGCTCACGCGCACGAAGGTCAACCGCACGTCTGTGTGCCTCGATGTCGCGGCCGGCGTCGCGCACGGCCCGTGTCAGCTCGACCAGCCGCGGGCGGAGGTGGGTTTGGATCTCGCGGTCGGCCGCGGCTCGCCGCCACGATGTCATCGGGGCCGGAGCGTTCCTGCGCGTGTACCGCTTCGTGGTGCTCGGCGGCGGCTCCACAGACGGGGCGGTGCTCCTCCGCGAGCGCCTGCAGCCGGCTGCCGGCCTCGGCTGTGGCCTCAAGGCGCAGCAAGTCCGCGCGGTACTGCTCGCCCAGCAGCGCGAAGCGCTGCTGGAGTTCGGCAAGGACGCTCAGGCGGGACTCAACCTCACGCAGCCGAGTCCAGACGGGGCGGCGCTGCCGCTCAAGGGCATCGGCAGTTGCCCGCGCGGCGCCGAGCGCGTCGACGGCGGCCCGGCAGCGCCGATCGAGGTCGACCAACTCGCGCTCGGCGATGGCGACGTCCTCGACCTGGGCGGCTTCATCGTGGCGCTCGCGCTCAAGCTCACCCAGCAGCTGCTCAGGGAGCTCCGCTCGTCCGGACTCACGGACCTTCGCTCGTTTCGGGTCCTCGTCAGGCACGACGGCCGAGTCGTCCTCGCCAGTGAGCACGAAGCGGAACACCCGATCCTCGACGGTCCCGCCCCAACGCGCCCGGGTAGGCGCCCCGACGACGTCGAGCCAGGTCGGTGGCGCTGGGCGGATACGCGCCCCGCGCCCCTCCCACAGGCCTCAGAAGACAGCTGGCCGCTCCGCTTGGTCGAGGTCTCGCAGCCTCTACCGGAGCCGTCCGCCTGGGGCCGCGACCCATCCGCCCCTGGTCAGAGCGGCAGTTGCGCTGGCCATGAAGCGATCCCACCCGCCCGGCCCAGCCGGGAGGACGGTATGCACACCTGAGCGGTCATTCAGGTATTGCTAGTGTCTGCTGGTATGGCTCATGGGCACGTCGGAATCGATCGGCTGTTGGAGGAGCCGGCGTACGCGCGCGCGGTGTCGGACACGCTGCAGGCGCTGGGCACGCCTAGCCGGTTGAGGATCCTCTCGCGGCTGCATTCGGCTCCTGCATCCGTCAGCCAGTTGGCGGAGGCGGTCGGGATGGAGGCGTCGGCCGTGTCGCATCAGCTGCGGATGCTGCGTCATCTCGGCCTTGTCGTCGGTGCGCGCGACGGACGTCAGGTGGTGTACCAGCTTCACGATGACCACGTCGCGGAGCTGTTGACGCAGGCAGTCGGTCACGTCGAGCATGTGCGTCTCGGGCTCGCCGGTCATACCCGCGAAGCGCCGGAGGCGTTGGCGTGAGCGGCTCCTTGGGCGGGGCTGCGGCGGGGCATCAGCGCACGGCGCTGGCGTCGATCGCCGCAGCGATGTTCTTGGTGGCGCTGAAACTGGGCACCGGCATCGCGACGGGGAGCCTGAGCCTGATCTCCGCCGGCATCGAGTCAAGCGGCGATGTCATAGCGGCGGTGCTCACGTTCCTGGCGGTGCGCCTCGGCGGCCGACCGGCGGATGAGGATCACCCCTACGGCCACCGTCGAGCCGAGAACCTCGCGGCGCTCGGGGAAGCGGCGATCCTGATCGGTGCTGGCGTGTTCGTCGTGATCGCGGCCGTCGGTCAGCTCATCGCAGGCGGCGAGCATCTTGAGGCCCGCTGGTACGTGTTCGCGGTCATCGCCGTGGCGATCTGCATTGACCTGAGTCGCATCCTTGTGTCGCTGCGCACCGCTGAGAAGTACGACTCAGCTGCCCTGCGTTCCAACGCGTTTCATTTCGGTGCTGACCTGGCCGGTTCGCTGGCGGTGCTCGGCGGGCTGGTGCTCGTCGCCGCCGGCGTGGCGGCTGGCGACGCGATCGCCGCGCTCGTGGTGGCCTGCGTGATCTTTGCCGCCGCCGGGCGCCTGATCTACGAGAACGCGCGCGTGCTGATGGATACGACCCCGCAGGACGCCTACGCCCAAGCACTGTCTGCGGTCGCCGACGCCGCGCCCGGTGTCGAGGTCCAGCGGCTTCGCGTGCGCGAGTCCGGTGGACGCTACTTCGCTGACGTCGTGGTCGGGGTGCCGCCGGCCCAACCGGTGCTGGAGGGTCATCAGACCGCCGATGCCATCGAGCAGGCCGTGCACTCCGCTCTGCCCAACAGCGACGTCGTCGTCCACGTCGAGCCCGGCGGGCGCGACCTTTCCCTACGCGAGGAGATCCTCGCGATCGCGCTGGCCGCACCGGCGGTGCGCGAGGTCCACGACGTCAACGTCTTCGAGCGCAACGGCGGCGCGATCGTGACGCTGCACGTCAAATTCGATCGCGATGTACCGCTGACCGACGCCCACCGCGTAGGCGACCGGATCGAAGATCAGCTGCGCGAGTTGCCGGGCGTCACCGACGCACGCACCCACCTTGAGCCCATCGAACCGGCCGGACGGGCCGCTCACGACAGCACGTCCTCCACCGACCTTGAACAGCAGATCCGACAGCTCGTGCAGCGGACGACCGGGCAACCCGCCCGCGACCTGCGCGCACTGCAAACCCGATCAGGACTCGTCGTGCTGCTCACCGCAGCCGTCAACGAGCAGGCCAGGCTGCGCGACGCCCACACCATTGCCGGCCAACTCGAGCAGACCATCCGCCGCGACCACCCCGACATCGTCGAGGTCGTCGTGCACACCGAGCCCGGCCCGACACCCACGATTCAGGGACCGCCCTCGTGACCGGCACGCAGTCGATCCACGGCACCACCGCTACGAACTGCAGCCACGATCACCACACGCATGATCACGCTCACGACACCCAAACCGGCCACGGCCACAGCCACGGCCTCGTGGACCGCTCAATCATGCAGTCCCGGGAGGGCTGCGCGCCGTCGCGCTGAGCCTCGGCGTGCTGTTGGCCACTTCGGTCATCCAAGGTGCGATCTTCCTGACCACCGGCAGCGTCGCGCTCCTGGCTGACCTGATCCACAACGTAGGCGACGCCCTCACCGCCATCCCGCTGGGCATCGCGTTTCTCCTGCGCTCCTTCGTCGCCGAGAAGCGCGCCGGGTATTTCGTCGTCGCCACGATCTTCGTCAGCGCCTGCGTCGCGGCCAGCGCTCGGACGGGCGCGCGGTGCCGGGTACGGCTGGCTATCTCGCCGCCCAGCTTGGGGTCCTGGCCATCGGAGGTGCCGCTTGGCGTCGAACGAGAAGGAGTCCTTCGATGGCTGGTCGGTGCTGGGCCGCGACGTCCCGGCATGTGCCTCGCGGCGTTCGGGCTGTCGCGTCGGGCGGGTTGGCCCATTCGTACGAAACCTGCGCACGATCCGGTCGTCTGGCGCGGCGCCGGAGATACTCGTCGCACCGGTCGATGCCGGTGTACAGCGACGAACGAGGTTGAGGAGCGGTGATGCGTGAGGACATCGAGTTCAAGGCGGAGGACGGCACGACGTTGCGCGGCTGGCTGTATACGCCGACGGGCGCGGGGCCGCATCCGTTCGTGGTGATGACCCACGGCATCGGCGCCGTGAAGGAGATGTACACCGACCTGTTCGCCGAGGCGTTCTGCGCGGCTGGGTTCGTGACGCTGCTGTACGACGTTCGCGGCTGCGGCGCCAGCGACGGCACTCCGCGCTTCGAGTACGACCCGTGGAAGCAGGTCAGCGACTACCGGGACGCGATCACGTTCGCTCATACGCTGGCGCAGGTCGACCCGGCGCGGATCGGGATCTTCGGGACGAGCTTCTCCGGCGGCCATGTGCTGGCTATCGCGGCCCTCGACAAGCGGGTCAAGGCCGTCGTCTCGCAGGTGCCGTTCGTCAGCGGGTACCAGACGACGACGAAGCTGGCACCTGCGGATGCGATCCCCCCGCTGATGGACGCGCTCGACGCCGACCGGCTGGCTCGCTATGGCGGCGAGCCCCCGGTGATGATGGAGCTCGTGAACCCGGACCCGGCGGTGCCGTCGCTGATCGGCGACGTGTACACCGCTGAGTGGTACGAGCGGATCTCCGACGAGCACCTGCAGTCATGGGTCAACACGTGCACGCTGCGCACGCTGCAGTTGGTGCGCGAGTACGAGCCCGGGCTCTTCGTACGGCTGATCAGCCCGGTCCCGTTGCTGATGATCGTCGCCAGCCACGACACCCTGACGCCGACCGTCGACGCGCTCGAGGTATATGAGCGGGCGCTCGAGCCGAAGGCGCTCGTCGTGCTGCCCGGTGACCACTACGTCGCGTATGAGCAGCTGCGGGAGCAGGCGCTTGCGGCGGCGATCGGCTGGTTCTCGCAGCACCTCCTCGACGGGCCCTCCGTAGCCCGCGCCGGGTCGCCGGCGATCCACGCGTAACGCGCCGACATGGGGATCAACCTGACGACGGTGCTGGCCTCCGCGGCCAGCGCCCATCCGACCCGTGCCGCGATCCGGATCGACGACGCCTGCCTAACCTACGCGGAGCTCGATGCGCTCGCCACCCGCGTTGCCGGCGCGCTCGTCAACGCGAGCGTCGAGCCGGGCGACCGCGTGGCGCTGATGGCGCCGAACGGCCTGCACTGGCCGGTGGCCTACCACGGGATCCTGCGAACGGGCGCGGTGGTCGTCCCCGCGAATCCGCTGCTGCGCCAGCGGGAGCTGGAGCACTGCCTCACGGACTCCGGCGCGTCGCTGCTGATCGCGGCTGCAGGGGCGGCCGGCGTTGCGCGGGCGGCCTGCGCTGCGGCCGGGATCCGGCCCCCAGTCACGATCGCGGCCGGGCACGACGCCGCGGAACTGCCGATCGGACTGACCGCGTGGGAGACACGCGCGCCGGACACGGTGCAGCGGGAACCGGGCGACATCGCAGTCCTGCTGTACACGTCAGGGACGACGGGCCGCCCGAAGGGCGCCGCGCTCACGCACTCCAACCTGCTGTGGAACGCGAAGGTCTTCGGCGAGTCGCTGGGCGTCGCTGACGATGTGATCCTGGGGGCGCTGCCGCTCTTCCACTCGTTTGGGCAGTCCTGCGTGATGAACGCCGGGATGCTTGGCGGGGCGTCGATCGTGCTGGTGGATCGGTTCGATGCCGTGACCGCGCTACGCCTGCTGGACCGCCGTGAGGTGACGATGCTCGCCGGGGTGCCGACGATGCTGTCGGGGCTGCTGGCCGCCGCCCCCGACGGTGAGGTCGACCTGCCGCTGCGGACCGTGGTGTCCGGCGGGGCGTCCCTGCCGGTCGAGGTCCTGCATGCGTTTCAGGCGCGCTTCGGCTGCACGATCTACGAGTGGTACGGGCTGTCGGAGTGCTCGCCGGTAGTGACGTTCAACACGCCGGCGCGACCGCCACGCCCGGGCTCGGTCGGCCTGCCGCTCTGGGGTGTGGACGTGGCGCTGAGGGCCGCTGACGGTGCGTCTGCCGCCGTCGGCGAGGTCGGTGAGGTCTGCGTCCGCGGGCACTGCGTGATGCGCGACTACTGGGGCAATCCGGCCGCGACCGCGGAGACAATCGACGCCGCCGGCTGGCTGCGCACCGGGGACCTCGGGCGGACGGATGAGGACGGGTACCTGTACATCGTCGACCGCCAGAAGGACATCATCATCCGCGGCGGGCTCAACGTCTACCCGCGCGAGGTCGAGGAGGTGCTGTACGAGCACCCCGGCATCGCCGAGGCGTGCGTCGTCGGCATCCCGCACGCCACGCTCGGCGAGGAGGTCGCCGCCGCGGTGGTGGTGCACGCTGGCGCGACGCTGGCGCCACAGTTGGTGTCGGACTGGGTGCGCGAGCGCCTGGCGCCCTACAAGTATCCGCGCCACGTGCTGCTGCTCGACGCGCTCCCCAAGGGGCCCACGGGCAAGATCCTCAAGCGGGAGGTCGTCCCGCTGATCAGCGACGACCTGCCGGTCACTCGGGTTTAGAGGCAGCGCGATGGGACTCCCTGCATTCTGGCCCGACCATCTCGGCCGCGTCGACGACGAGCTCGTGCCGTACGAGGCGGCGATGACGCGGATGGGCGACATGGTCCGTGAGCGCCGCGTCGGCCTCGCCCCCGATCGACTCTGGCTCCTCTCCCACCCGCAGCTCTACACCGTCGGGCGGCGCACGGACCCCGCCGACCTGCCCGATCCGCGGTTCGGGATCCCGGTGGTCCAGACCAGCCGTGGCGGCCAGCTGACGTACCACGCACCCGGACAGCTCGTCGGCTACCTGGTCGCCGACATCGGCGGGACCGTCAACGTGGTGCCGTTCCTGCGGTTGCTCGAGGACAGGCTTGTTCAGGTGGTGGAGCGGCTCGGCGTTCCGGCGGAGCGCCGCCCGACGCCGCCGGGCTCAGTGCTGCTAACAGGTGTCTGGACGCGGGCGACCGGGCGCAAGCTGATCTCGATCGGGCTGCGCGCGTCACGCGGGATCACCACGCATGGCTTCTCCCTCAACGTCGACTGCGACATGGGGCCGTGGTCCCTGGCCACGCCGTGCGGGATGCCGCAGGTCGAGATGACGTCGCTCGACCGCGAACTGTCTGAGCTCGGGCGCCCGACTCCGGCCATGGCCGACGTCCGCGACATCGTCTGCCAGATCCTGGGGGCAGCGTGAACGTTGCGGGGAAGGTCGCCGTCGTCACGGGCGGGGCCGGCGGCATCGGCTCTGCGCTCGTCGAGGCGCTGGCCGAGCGCGGAGCACAGGTCGTGGTCGCCGATCTGGACCGCGAACGCACGGCGGCGGTCGTCGCCGCCGTCGAGGCGCAGCATCCAGGCCGCGCCACAGCGATCGCCTGCGACGCGGCATCCGAGCAGTCGCTGCGGGACACCATCGCCCACGCCCGCGACGCCTTCGGCCCAGTGGATCTGTTCTTCGCGAACGCCGGCGTCCCCGCCGCCACCGGCCTGGAGACCACCGACGCGCAGTGGCAGCAGGCGCTCGACGTCAACGTGCTCGGGCATGTGCGCGCGGCTCGCCTGCTGATGCCCTCATGGCTGGAGCGCGGCAGCGGGTACTTCGTCGCGACCGCTTCCGCCGCGGGCCTGCTCACGCAGATCGGCTCGGCGGCCTACTCCGTCAGCAAGCACGCTGCCGTCGCGTTCGCCGAATGGCTGGCGATCACCTACGGCGACGCGGGCGTCCGCGTCAGCTGCCTGTGCCCGATGGGCGTCAACACGGCGATGCTCGCCGACGGCCTCGCCAGCGACCGCACGACCGAGCGGGCCGGCGCGGAGATCGTCGCCGCCACGGGCGACGTGCTCGAACCGCACGACGTCGCCGCGTGCGTGATGGAC
The DNA here is from genome assembly GCA_025964155.1 of Solirubrobacterales bacterium. Taxonomy (GTDB): domain Bacteria; phylum Actinomycetota; class Thermoleophilia; order Solirubrobacterales; family Solirubrobacteraceae; genus Paraconexibacter. Next base: position 8,160 of record JAOPZJ010000435.1, on the reverse strand, counting down.
GCCGTCGCCGCCGAGCGCTTCCTGATCCTGCCCCATCCTCAGGTCGGCCGCTACGTCGAGCGGAAGGCCGCCGACGAGGATCGCTGGCTGGCCGGGATGCGGCGGCTTCAGGCCTCCCTCTGACCGCCAGCATCAACCCGACCAGGAGGTACCGCGATGGATTTTCAGCTGACCGAGCGCAGCCAGAGCTATCAGGAGCAGCTCAGCGCGTTCATGGATGACTGCGTCTATCCCGCCGAGGCGGTCTACGCGCAGCAGATGGCCGCAGCCGACGACCCGCACCACCAGCCCGCGGTCCTGAGCGAGCTCAAGGTGCAGGCGCGGGAGCGCGGGCTCTGGAACCTGTTCCACCCGCACCCCGAATGGGGTCCGGGCCTGACGAACGCCGAGTACGCGCCGCTGGCCGAGATCATGGGCCGCAGCCCGATCGCCTCGGAGGCCTGCAACTGCTCCGCGCCGGACACGGGGAACATGGAGGTGCTGACGCTGTTCGGCACCGACGAGCACAAGCAGCGCTGGCTACGACCCCTGCTGGACGGCGAGATCCGGTCGGCGTTCGCGATGACTGAGCCGGGCGTCGCCAGCTCGGACGCGACCAACATCGAGATGCGCATCACGCCGGCGGGCGATCACTACATCCTCAACGGACGCAAGTGGTGGACGTCCAACGCACTGCACGCCAATTGCCGCGTCCTGATCGTGATGGGCAAGACCGATCCGTCGGCGGCGCGGCACCGCCAGCAGAGCATGTTGGTGGTGCCGCTGGACACGCCGGGCATCGAGGTGATCCGCGGCCTGCCGGTCTTCGGCTATCAGGACCGCGAGGGGCACGCCGAGATCCAGTTCACCGACGTGCGAGTGCCCGCGACCACGCTGCTTGCCGGTGAGGGCGACGGCTTCATGATCAGCCAGGCGCGGCTCGGCCCCGGTCGCATCCACCACTGCATGCGGACGATCGGCGCGGCCGAGCGCGCGCTCGAGCTGCTATGCAAGCGGGCCCAGAGCCGGACGACGTTCGGTCAGCCGCTCAGTGAGCGGGCGAACATCCAGGACTGGATCGCCGAGTCCCGGGTCGAGATCGAGATGGTCCGCCTGCTGGCGATGAAGACCGCGTGGCTGATGGACACCGTCGGCAACCGTCACGCGCGGGTAGAGATCGCCGCGATCAAGATCGCGGCGCCGAGCATGGCGCTGCGCGTGATCGACCGGGCGATCCAGGTGCACGGCGCGGCGGGCATCTCGGACGACTTCCCGCTCGCGGCGATGTGGGCGCACCAGCGGACGCTGCGGTTCGCAGACGGCCCGGACGAGGTGCACAAGCGCACGCTCGCGACGCAGGAGCTGCGGCGCTGGGCGCCGAAGGGCTCGACGGCGACCGCCCCGATCCCCGTCGGGAGCCGCTGATGGGGCACCGATCCTGTGGACCCGCCTGGTGTGGGGCGCGTGGATGCACGAGCACGGCGGGACCGAGCACGAGGCACACGTGTCGGCGGTCACGCCGCTCGGGCGGATCGGCGAGCCCGCCGACGTCGCGAGTGCCGTCGCGTTCCTGGCCGGGGACGCGTCCGCGTGGGTGACGGGCGAGACGCTCGTCAACGACGGCGGCCAGATCCACTGCGCTCCGGTGAGGACGGCCGGCCCCGCAGCGCCGGCCGCGTAGCGGCGGCGCAGCGCCCGGCGGGCTTGCGCTCAGTCGGCGATGTGCACGACGAGCTTCCCGGTGTTGTGGCCGTCGAACAGCATGTTGAGGGCGTCGGGCGCCTGCTCGAGGCCTTCAACGACGGTCTCGCGGTGCACGAGCAGCCCGTCGTCGATCCAGCGGGCCAGCTGCGTGGCGGCCTCGTGGTAGCGCGGGAAGTGGTCGAGCACGAGGAAGCCCTGCAGCGTCGCGCGCTTGGCGATCAGCGCTCCGAAGTTGCGCGGGCCGAGCGGCGCGGCGTCGTTGTAGCCCGAAATCAGGCCGCAGAGCGCGACGCGCGCCCCGATGTTCAGCCGCGAGAAGACGGCCTCCATCACCGGTCCGCCGACGTTCTCGAAGTCGACGTCGATCCCGTCCGGCGTGGCAGCCTTCAGCTGCTGACGCCAGTCATCGGCCTTGTAGTCCACCGCAGCGTCGAAGCCGAGCTCGTCGACCAGCCACGCGCACTTCTCGGGGCCGCCCGCAACGCCGACGGCGCGCCCCCCGAGGATCTTCACGATCTGGCCGGCGACCGAGCCGACGGCGCCGCCGGCGGCGGAGATCACCACGGTGTCGCCCGGGCGGACCGCGACCGCCTCGGTCAGGCCGAAGTAGGCCGTCAGCCCGGTCATGCCGAGCGCGCCGAGATGCCAGCTGGGCGGCAGGCCGGTAAGCGCCGGCGGGATGACCATGGGCGGTTCGGCGGCCGCGAACACCGCGTGGTCCTGCCAGCCGGTGAGGCCCTGGACCAGCTGGCCTTCCGGGTGGTCCGGGTTGCGGGACTCGACGACGCGGCCGAGCCCGAAGCCGCGCATGACCTCGCCGATCGCGACGGGCGGCATGTAGCCCGGGGCGTCCGTCATCCAGCCCCGGTTGGTCGGGTCGAGGGACAACCACGTGTTGCGGACCAGCACCTCACCGTCGGCCAGCCGGGGGACCGGCTCCCGCACGAGCTGGAAGTTGTGCGCGCCGACACGCCCCTCGGGGCGGGTCTTGAGCAGGAAGCGGCGGTTGACGGCGGGCATGGGCAGGGTTCTCCGGTGGGTGGACAGCGCCGCGGCAGAGCGTTGCGACCGACTCGCGCGCTGACGCCCGCCGCGCCCGCAGGTCACCCGTTCGGGTCAACCACGGGCATCCGCGCGAGACCACGTCCCGGCCCGACGATGATGCGGATCGGTCGGGTGCTGCCCGGCCGGACCGACCAGCTCATGGCCTCCGCCTCGCCGCCACCACCCCCCTCGCCCGACGACGCCCTCGCCTCCCACGGCGGGCATCAACCGACGAGCCGACCGCGGATCGTCGAGACTGTCCGCCCGATGTTCGAACCCGCGAAGCGCGTCCGCGCCTACGAAGCAGTGGTCTCGCAGCTGGAGCAGCGGATCCTCCGCGGCCACCTCGAGCCCGGCAGCCGCCTGCCAGCCGAGCGCTCGCTGATGGAGGAGTTCCAGGTCAGCCGCGCGACGATCCGCGAGGCGCTGCGCGTCGCCGAGAGCATGGGGCTCATCGAGGTGCGGCACAGCAACCAGGGCGGGCCGATGGTGACCGCGCAGCCGTTCCGCGGGGTCAGCCGCGCGTTCGAGTCGCTGCTCGTCACCGAGGTCGGCTCGCTCGCGGACCTCGTGGAGCTGCGGATGGTCGTCGAGGGGACCGCGGCGCTGCTCGCGGCCAGCCGGCCCAAGGCCACCCGGCAGCGGCTCGAGGGTGCGTTCGAGGAGATGCTGAACGCCGAGACGGTGGAGGCGTTCGCCGAGGCCGACGTCGACTTCCACCTCAAGACCGCCGAGGCAGGCGGCAACCCGGCGCTCACGCTCGTCATCACCGCCCTCCGGCAGCCGATGATCGAGTCGGTGAAGGTGCCGTTCAGCCGCATCGGCAGCGAGACCGGCCGCGACCTCACACTGCGCCGTCACGAGGAGCTGCTGAAGGCGATCCAGTCGGGCGACGGTCTGCTGGCCCGCGCGTGGTCGCACCGCGGGCTGTTCGACAGCTTCGCGCCCGAGGTCTCCGCCGCTGAGCGGCGCCGGCTGCACCTGATCCTCGAGAGCGACGGCGGCGCCGAGCTCGCGTCGACCGAGCTGGTGGACCCGAGCGAGTAGCCCGGCCGTCCGTGTCGTTAGCCCATCTGGGCAGATACGCGGCCGAAGCACCACCAAGGGAGGTGACGCCACCGAAGATGGGTGCACATGCCTCCCATCGAGAACAACGGCACCCAGGCGCCCGCGCCGCTGAACGTCGCGCTGATCCCCGGGGACGGCGTCGGGCCCGAGGTCGTCGCCGCCACGGCCCCGCTGCTGGTGGCGGCGGGCGCCCTCGACGGCCGGGACGTCAGACTCACCGAGCTCGACTGGGGCGCGGGGCGCTGGCTGCGCGAGGGCAGCGCCAAGCCGGACGACGCCGCCGCGATCCTCCGCGGCTTCGACGCCGGCCTGTTCGGCGCCGTCGGCCGGCCGGACGTCCCGGACGACGTCTCCTCCTGGGGTCTCATCATCTCGCTGCGGCAGGAGCTCGGCCTGTTCGCCAACCTGCGCCCGGTCCGTCACGTGCCCGGCATCCCGTCGCCCGTCGTGGGGGCCGAGGGCACCGACATGCTGATCGTGCGCGAGAACTCCGAGGGCGAGTACTCCGGCATCGGCGGACGTGTCGCCGCGACCCCCGACGCGGAGGTCGCCGTCGAGCTCGCCGTGCACTCCCGCGCGGCCATCGAGCGCCTCGGCCGCTACGCGTTCGACCAGGCCGAGCAGCGCGGCGGCCGGCTCACGCTCGCCACCAAGTCCAACGCCTTCCGTCACGGGTTCGTCCTTTGGGACCGCGTCATCCGCGAGCTCGCAGCCGAGCACCCGGACGTGATCGTCGACTACGCGCTCGTCGACGCGCTCGCCGCGCGCATCATCCAGCGGCCCGGCTCGGTGGACGTAATGCTCGCGAGCAACCTGTTCGGCGACATCCTGTCCGACCTGGCGGCGGTGCTCTGCGGTGGCCTCGGCATGGCGCCTTCGGCCAACGTGCGCCCCGGCGGGGACGTCCCCGGCCTGTACGAGCCTGTGCACGGCTCCGCCCCGGACATCGCCGGCCGGGGCATCGCCAACCCGGTCGGCTGCATCCTGTCGGCGGCGATGCTGCTCGACGACTGCGGCTGCCCGCGCGGCGCCGCGGCGCTGCGCGACGCGGTCACCGACGCGCTGCAGGACCCGGCGCACCGCACGCGCGACATCGGCGGCGAGGCCACGACCGACGCCGTGGCCGTGGCGATCGGCGACCGCCTCAGCGGCGTGACGGCAGCATGAGCGCCACCGTCGTCGTCGACGCCCAGGACGAGCGGCGCGTGCTCGAGGACACGCTCGTCGCGCTCGGCGCCGGGCCGGCGGAGGCGGCCGACCAGACGCTGCTGCTCTTGGAGGCCGACCTGCGCGGCCGCCACTCGCACGGCATCCAGCGCCTGCCCGTCATCGTCGAGCGGATCCGCCGCGGGCTGCTCGTCCCGGGCGAGCGGCTGTCGAAGAGCTGGGCCGCGGAGGCGTTCCTCGCCGTCGACGGCGCCGCCGGCTTCGGACCACACGTCGCGATGCGCGCGTCGGACCTGATCGCCGAGCGCGCCGCGCGCACCGGGATCGCGATCGCGGCGATCCGCAACGCGAGCCACCTCGGGATGCTCGCCTGCTACGTGGAGGCGCTCGCCGCGCGCGGGTGCATCGGCGTCGCCCTGACCACGAGCGAGGCGCTGGTCCACCCCCAGGGCGGGCGCCAGGCGCTGATCGGGACGAACCCGCTGGCGATCGCGGTCCCCACCGACGACGAGCCGTTCCTCCTGGACATGGCCACGGGCGCGATCTCGATGGGCGAGATCCTCGCCTACCTCGAGCGCGGGGCGTACCTGCCGCGCGGCCGCGCCGTCGATCGCGAGGGCCACCCGACCACCGACCCCGCCGCCGCGATGCAGGGCGCGATCTCGCCGTTCGGCGGCGGCAAGGGCTACAGCCTCGGGCTCGGCATCGAGCTGCTCGTCGCCGCGCTGTCCGGGACCGCGCTGGGACAGGACGTGACCGGGACGCTCGACGTGCAGCATCCCGCTAGCAAGGGCGACGTCATCATCGCCGTCGACGTGAAGAGCGCGCGGCTACGGCCGTTCACCGTCCGGATCTCGGACTACCTGCGGCTGCTGCGGACGTCCGAGCGGGCCGCCGGGTCGTCCGGGATCGCGGTGCCCGGCGACCGCTCGCGCATGACGCGCCTGGAGCGCCTGCAGTCCGGCATCCCGCTGCCCGAGCGCGTCTGGTCGCAGGTCCAGCGGCTGCACGCCGAGACCACCGAAGCCGCGCGGACCTGTGCCTGAGCTCGGGCTGCTCCGCGCGCCGCGCCAGGTCCTGTTCGGCGACGGGACGCTGGAGGCGCTGCCGGCCGTTGTCGCCCCCCACGGGCAGCGCTTCCTCGTCTGCACCGACGCGGGCCTGGCCGCCACCGCGCACTTCGATCGGCTGCTCGGCTGCCTGCAGCGGGCCGGCGTCGCGGTCACGGTCTGGGACGCCACCGAGCCCGAGCTGCCGCTGGCCAACGTCACCGCCGCGATCCGCTTCGCCCGGCGGGCGGACGTCGACGGCATCGTCGGCTTCGGCGGCGGCAGCAGCCTCGACCTCGCCAAGCTCGTCGCGCTCGGCTGCGCGCATGGGGAGGACCTGCGGCCCTACCTCGCCGGCCAGGCCGTGCCCGGGCCGGTGCTGCCGCTCGTCGCCGTCCCGACCACCGCCGGCACCGGCTCGGAGGTCACGCCGGTGGCGGTGCTGACCGACCCCGACCAGGTGCTGAAGGTCGGCGTGGCCAGCGCGCAGCTCGTGCCCCGTGCCGCGATCGTCGACCCGACGCTGACGCACGGCTGCCCCGCGAGCGTGACCGCCCACGCGGGAATCGACGCGCTGGCCCACGCGATCGAGGCCTACACGGCCCGGTCGGCCGCCCCGCCGCCGGACGGGCTCGAGGGCGTGTTCGTCGGCAAGAACAGCCTCTCGGACGTGCTCGCTCTGGACGCGATCGGCCACCTGGCGCCGAACCTGCTGGCCGCGATGCAGGACGAGCCCGCCGCCCGGAGCGCCGTCGCGTACGGGAGCCTGGCCGCCGGCCTGGCGTTCGGCACCGCGGGTACGGCGGCGGCACACGCGCTCCAGTACCCGCTCGGCGCACGGACCCATACGCCGCACGGCCTCGGGACCGGCCTCCTGCTCCCGCACGTGATGCGCTTCAACCGCGCGTGCCGCGCAGCCGAGCTGGCGGACGTCGCGCGCGCCGCGGGGTGGGGGAGCGACGCCGGCGCCTCCATCGACGGCGTCGCGCGGCTGGTCGCCGCCATCGGACTACCGGCCGGTCTGAGCGACCTCGGCGTCGAGCGGGCGGACCTGCCCGCCATGGCCAAGCAGGCCGCCGGCATCACGCGGCTGGCCGCCAACAACCCGCGCATCCTGGACGCGGCGGGCGCCCTTGAGATCCTCAGCGCTGCATGGCACCCGACGACGACGCAACCCAGGGAGGTGGCCGCATGAGTGCGACCGAGACGGTCATCCATACGGTCAACCCCGCCACGGGCGAGACCGTCGAGTCCTACGAGCTGACGCCCGAGCATGAGCTGGAGCGGACGCTCGAGCGCGCCGCAGCCGCGTTCGGTCGCTGGCGCCGGGAGCCGGTGCAGGTGCGCTCGCGCGCGCTGCTGGCGCTTGCCGCCGCGCTCGAGGCCGGGCGCGAGGACTACGCCCGGCTCATCACCGCCGAGATGGGCAAGCCGCTGGCCGAGGCCCGCGCGGAGATCGACAAGTGCCAGTGGGTCTGCGAGCACTACGCGCACGAGGGGGCCGCGTTGCTCGGCGACATCGATGTGCCGACCGGCGCTAGCGCGTCCTACGTGCAGTTCGCCCCGCTGGGGCCCGTGCTGGCGATCATGCCGTGGAACTACCCGTTCTGGCAGGTCCTCCGGTTCGCCGCCCCGGCCTTGATGGCCGGCAACCCGGTCGTCCTCAAGCACGCCTCGAACGTCACCGGCTCGAGCCTCGCACTGGCCGATCTGGCCGCGCGGGCGAACCTGCCGGAAGGGCTGCTGCAAGCGGTGATCGTCCCCGGCCCCGCGACCGCGCGCCTGATCGCCGACCCCCGCATCGCTGCGGTCACGCTCACCGGCTCGGACGCCGTCGGGGCCCAGGTCGGCGCGCTCTGCGGCCAGCACCTGAAGAAGGCGGTGCTCGAGCTCGGCGGCAGCGACGCGTTCGTGGTCCTCGCGGACGCCGACGTCGAGCGGGCCGCGGCGGTGGCCGTCCGCGCCCGCTTCCAGAACGCCGGCCAGAGCTGCATCGCGGCCAAGCGCTTCATCGTCGTGGACGCGGTCGCCGAGCAGTTCGAGCAGGCCTTTGCGGCGGGGACGCGCGCGCTCGTGGTCGGCGACCCGCTGGACGAGCGCACGGACATGGGGCCGATGGCCCGGGCGGACCTGCGGGACGAGCTCGCCG
>JAOPZJ010000419.1 GCA_025964155.1 Solirubrobacterales bacterium | reverse complement strand
GACGACGTCATCTTCGGCGCCGAGCTCCGCGACCTGGCGCGGCGCCACCCCGGCCTGCGCCTGCACGAGCAGCACACGCGCCAGATGGGGCGCATCGGTCCGGCGGACCTGTCGACGCTGTGCCCGGACTGGCGCGAGCGCGAGGCCTTCGTCAGCGGCCCGCGCGAGCTGCTGGACGCCTTCGCGGAGCACTGGGAGGCCGACGGCGGCGAGAGCGGGCGTCTGCACATGGAGCGCTTCCAGCCCCTCATCGCCGACGCGGACGCCGCACGCGGCGAGGGCGGGACGATCACCTTCACGAAGAGCGGCATCGAGGGCCGCAGCGACGGCACCGAGCCGATCCTGGTGGCCGGCGAGGAGGCCGGGGCGACGCTGCCCTACGGCTGCCGCATGGGCATCTGCCACACCTGCGTCGGGCGCCTGCGCTCTGGTCGCGTCCGCGACCTGCGCACCGGTGAGGTGCACGGCCAGGACGACGAGATGATCCGCACGTGCGTCCACGCCCCCGAAGGCCACGTCGAAATCGCCCTGTGATTCAACCCAGGAGGACCGCATGCCCACGATGATCGAAAGCCCGCTGTCGCGTCTCACCGACGAGCAGATCGAGGCGCTCGGCAAGGAGTTCGACGCGATCCACGACGAGGTCTACGCGGACCTCGGCGAGCGCGACCGGGCCTACATCACGAACATGATCGCCATGCAGCGGCGCCTGGTCGTCGGCAGCCGCATCGTGCTCATCGCCTCGCGCTACCGGCCGGCGTGGCTCCTGGGGACGGCCATGCTGGGCGCGGCCAAGATCCTGGAGAACATGGAGATCGGCCACAACGTGATGCACGGCCAATGGGACTGGATGAACGATCCCCAGATCAACTCCTCCACGTGGGACTGGGACTCGGCCTCGACCGCCGAGGCGTGGAAGCACTCCCACAACTACATCCACCACACGTACACGAACATCCGCGGCAAGGACCACGACCTCGGCTACGAGATCATGCGGATCGACCCGCACCAGCCGTGGAACCCGGTCTACCTGGCCCAGCCGTTCTACAACCTCATCCTCGCCGCGCTGTTCGAGTGGGGCGTCGCGACCCACGACCTGGATTTCGAGGCGATCAGGCGCGGTGAGAAGTCCAAGGAGGCGGTCCGCCGCGAGCTGAAGGGCATGGCCGGCAAGGCCCGCCTGCAGATCACCAAGGACTACATCGTCTTCCCGCTCATCAGCGCGCTCGTCGCCACGGCGGTCGAGGCGGCCCTGGCGTCGCGCAACGTGGCCGCGGCGCGCAAGCCCAAGACGGTCTCCGGGCGGATCGCACACACGCTGGCCAAGGTCAACCCGATGAACGGCAAGCAGGACGGCGTGCTTGCGCAGCTCATCGATCGACGGTCCTTCCGCGAGCCGTTCCGCACGACGCTGCAGGCCGACGCGACGGCGAACGTCATCCGCAACGTGTGGGCCTACGCGATCATCTTCTGCGGCCACTTCCCGGATCAGACGTACACGTTCAGCCAGGAGGAGACCGACGACGAGACGCGCGGCGCCTTCTACGTGCGCCAGCTCCTGGGGGCGGCGAACATCGAGGGCAGCCCGATGTTCCACGTCGCCAGCGGCAACCTCGGCTACCAGGTCGAGCATCACCTGTACCCGGACATGCCGAGCACCCGCTACGCGGAGATCGCGCCGAAGGTCAAGGACATCTGCGAGCGCTACGACCTGCCGTACAACAGCGGGCCGTTCCTCAAGCAGCTGGGCTCGGTGCAGCGCACGATCCTGCGCCTGGCGTTCCCCGGCGGCAAGCCGCGCCCCAAGCCGGGGCCGTACCGCAGCCCGAACGGCGTCCACGCCACGACGAACGCCAACGGCGCGGCGCCGTGGCGCACGATGCCGGCAGGCCCCAACGGCTCCGGGCCCGAGCAGCCGGACGACGGTGTGCGCGTCTCGATGCCCAACGACGAGGCCTGAGCTCGGGACAGGCAGCCGCACGGACGGTTGTGCAGACAACCTGCCGCTAACTTGGGCGAGTGCCCGTCCCCGCTCGTCACCGCCTGAACCGCGCGCTGCCGTTCCTCCCGGCGGCGGCGTACCTGGCGACAGTGGCGACGCTGGAGGTGCTGCGGCGCCACTCGAGCTGGCCCCGCATAGGTGATTTGGCCTCGACGCCTGCTGGGGTGGCGGCCGGTCACGTCTGGACGCTGCTGACCAGCGGCTTCGTCGTCGAGGGCGACCCGGTGGTGCAGCTCGTCGGCACCGCGATCACGGCGTTCGCCGCGATCTGGCTGCTGGGCGGGCGCACCTTCTGGCTGGCGATCGTGAGCGCGCACATCGGGTCGGCGGTCATCGCCTACGTCGGCATCGGGATCCTCTGGGTCCTGGCCAACCGGCACGCGGTTCGCTTGGTCGACGCCCCGGACTACGGCATCTCCTGTGTCTGGGCCGGTCTGGTCGGGGCGCTCGTCGGGGCCCTCCTGTGGACCCGGGGCCACGCGCGCGGCGCGGAGCTGATGGCCGCGGGGCCGGCGGCGCTCGGTGCGTTCCTCCTCATCGTCGGGCACAAGGGTGAGCTGGCCAACACCGAGCACGCGCTGGCGTTCGCGATCGGTGTGTGCGTCATCGTCGTGCGCGGCTTCCGGGCGCCCGCAGCGGCGCGGGCGCCGGTCATGACCCCCGCGGTCAGCGCCCGCCCAGGGCCCGCCGCGCCGTACGGACCCGTTGCGCCCCGTCGCCGGTCAGGCGGTCACGCGCGATGAACACCGCCGCCACCCGGGCGGTCGGCCGGCGCCTGAGGACCGCGCGGGCGCGCGCGTTCAGCGTCAGCGCCGTCGTCGTGGCGCCGCCGACGCCCAGGACGACGGACCGTGTGGCCGTCCGCCGGCCACCGACGCGCAGCTGCACCGTTCCCCGGCACGGCTGCGCGCACGACGCGCGCACCTGCAGGCGACCACGGCGCAGCGCCGTCGCGGGCGCGACGCGCGTGAGACGCACCGTGAGCCGCTGCCGCGCGAGCTTGCCGGTGAGCTGCAGCACCTGAAAGCCCGAGTTGACGCTCACGAGCCAGATCGCCCCGGTCTCCGGGCGGAAGCGGACGACGGACGTCGTGTTGTCCAGCACGCCGCTGTGGGCGTCCGGCGTGAACGGGGAGGCGGCGATGAAGGTCGTGCCCGGCGTGGGCGGCGGCTGGTAGTAGCCGACCTCGGTCGGATGGGCGGGGTCGTGGACGTCGAAGATCCGCAGCCCGCCGGTGTAGTAGGTGTAGAAGACGTAGCGCGTGTCCTGCTCGCTGTCGACGCCGACGTAGTGGATCGAGTAGATCGCCCCGCCGTCGGCCGAGGTCGCAGCGCAGTGGCGCCTCTGGTTGACCTGCAGGCGCAGGTCCGAGACGCGCTTGGGATGGCGCTCGTCGGAGATGTCGACGATGTGGCCCCACGCCCAGGGGCACTCCTGGCCCCCGCCGATCGGCGCCTCTCCGCTGACAAGCAGGTATGGCTTTCCGGCGACGCGGATGCGCTGCACGGTATGGCCGAAGTTCGGCAGGTCCAGGGTGCTGAGCTCGTGCAGCTTCGCGCCCGGCTTGCGCGCCTGGACCTCGGAGCTGTCGAGGATCGCCAGCGAGGGCGTGTCCGCCTTGGACGGACCGCCGATCGCGAGGCCGACGACCGCCGACAACGCCGCCGTCCCCAGGTACAGCCGGTTGCCGTCGTCGCTGATCTCCAGGTCGTGCGACGCATACTGCTTCGGGGGGCTCAGGGTGATCGGGTCCCAGGTGAGGAGCCGCGTGGGCCGCGTCGGGTCGCTGATGTCGACTGCGTGCAACATCTGGCCGGCCCCCGTGAGGCCGAACGTGTCCGTGCCGTAGACGGTGCGCCCGTCATCGGCCACGCGGAGGCCGTGGAACAGCGGGATGCCCGCGTCGTAGCGCCCGAGGAAGCGAGGGTGGCGGCAGTCCGTCTTCACGTCGTAGACCTCGATGTACTGGGCGATGAGACCGCCCTGGGTCGTGACGAGCAGACCGCGGCGCGCGTTGACCTCGATGGCCTCGTGGCTGCTCTTGGCGACCGGGCTCTTGACGATGTCGGTGAGCTTGGGACCGCTCCCCAGCGGATCGGAGACATCCAGCGCCGCGATGCCGTCCAGCGCGGGGTCCGGCTCGCCGAGGGCGCCGGTGATCGCCTGGATCCCGACCGTGCTGACGTACGCGCAGTCCTCATACCAGGCGAGCTGGAAGTTCTGCCCGCGCAGCCCGACGACGTTGCTGCCGACGCGGCGCACGTTGCACTGGTAGCCCTTGGCCGAGTCGCCGCTGCGCTGGGCGCTCATCGGGACCTCGCCCTGCAATCCGGGCTCGCGCCGTGCCCCGGGGCCGCAGTCGCCGTAGTCCATCGGCGTCGCCGGCCCGTCAAGCTCGGCGCTCACGCGCAGCGACGGACCGCCGGGTGTGGCCCTCAGGGTGTGGGCCGCGCGTGGGCCCGCCGCCCGCTCGAGGTCGCGCTGCTCGGCGCCGCTCAGGCCGAGTACGCAGATCAGCGGGACGACCGCGAACGACCCCTTTCCCTTGCCCATGGCGTGAGCCTAACCCCGGGTGCCCGCGCACGGTACTTTGAGGCCGTGCGCAGAACCTGGACGGTCACGAGACGCGCCGTTATCGGGTTCTACCAGGACCAGGGGACGCACCACGCCGCCGCGCTGACCTACTACGCGCTGATGTCGCTCTTCCCGTCGATGCTGCTCGCGGTATCGCTGCTCGGTCTCCTCGGGGAGTATCCGACCACCTACAACTCCCTCATCAAGGAGCTGCGCAAGGTCGTCCCCGCCACGACGCTCGCCCCGCTGGACGATGCGCTGCGCGCCGCCTTTCGCAACACGGGCACGGCCGTCGCCGCCCTCGTCATCGGCGTCCTGACGGCCTTCTTCGGGGCCACGGGCTTCATGGAGGCCTCCCGGCGGGCGCTGAACGTCATCTTCGACTCGCACACCGGTCGGAGCTTCGTGCGGCGCAAGCTCACGGACATCGTCTCGCTCGTGCTGCTGTTCGGCCTCGTGGTCGTGACCCTCGTCCTCATGTTCGCCGGTCAGGGCGCCGCGCGGGACGTCGCCGGCAGCGAGGCCGCCCAGCTGTGGCCCATCGCGCGCTGGCCGGCGGCTGTCGGCTGCGCGCTGCTCATCTTCTCGTTCATCTACTACGTGACTCCGGACGTGGACCACCGCTCGTTCCGCTGGGTGACGCCGGGAGCGGCCGTCGGCGTGACGGTCTGGGTGCTGGCGTCCGCGGGCTTCTCGTACTACCTGCAGCGCTTCTCGGGGATCAACGTCACCTACGGCTCGTTCGCCGCGCCGATCATCCTGCTGTTCTGGTTGTGGCTGACGAACGTCGCGATGCTGTTCGGCGCCGAGATCAACGCCGAGAACTCCCACTACCAGCACGCCGTCGACGCGATGGCGGCGGAGGATGACACGCGCGACCTGCGGTCGCCCGCTTAAGCTGGCCGCTCGGCCACGACCATCGCCAGACGCAGCGTTCCCGTTCGCAGCGCGAGGGGGATGCGGGCGAGCGAGAGCGCGAAGGCGCGGTCGGGATTCGCCGAACCCAGCAGGAAGCGTCGCGCAGGGGCGTCGGTCGCCAGGCGCCGCGCCAGGCGGCGCCCCACGATCGACCACGTCCGGTGCGGGGCGCGGTCGCGGAAGTCCTCGGTGTGGAGCACGCGCAGGCCCGCGCCGGCGGCCAACGCCTCGTACTCGCCGAGCGTGCACAGCGACGGCAGCCGTCCCTCGCGGGCGATCGGGCCCAGCAGGAGGCGCGTCTGGGTCGCCGATGGCCGGTCGCAGCTGAGCCAGTCGACGAGCACCAGGCGGCCCCGCGGACGGAGGACGCGCGCCGCCTGTGCGAAAGCGAGCCGCTTGTCGACCATGTGCGAGAGCGACTCGATCGCCACGACCGCGTCACACCCCCCGTCCGGCAGGCCGTTGTCCAGCCAAGAGCGCACCTCGTACCGCGGGCCACCGCCACGCCCGCAGGCCCATTCCGCCTGCGCGGCCGACAGCGTGAAGCCCGTCACGTCACAGCCATGGTCGGCGGCGAGCACGCGCGAGGTGCCCCCGTAGCCGCAGCCGGCGTCGGCCACCGTGGCCCGGGAGGGAAGCGCCGCCCAGTCCGCGACGAGATCGATCATCGCCCGCGTCGCCTGGGCGACGGACTCCTCGCCGGTGGTCCAGAGGCCGTGGTGGACGTGCTCACCCCAGATCTCGCGGTAGAAGCGATCCAGCGCGTCGTAGTGGCCGGCCACGCTGGTCTCGTCGGAGCGGGTGGTGCCGGAGATCGACATCGGCGAAGCATGGCGCCTGGGGCGGGCGCCCGGGACTCCCGGCGTCGCAGGGCTACGCTGGACCCAGCGATGGCGCTGCCGTACTCGAACGACAACATCGTCCTCGTCGCCGTCCAGGCGGCGTGCGTCGCGCTCCCGGCCGCCGGCCTCCCGGCGTGGGCGTTGCGCTTCCGCGGCGGCGCCTGGGCGCTCATCGCGCCGCTGTCGATCGCGATCGTCGTCGGGGGCCTGGCGCTGCTCCCGCAGGGGGCGGACGCCCTCACGTGGGTCGCACTCATCGGCGTCCCGCTGGGTGCGGCGCTGGCCTTTGGCTGGGCCGCCCACGGCGCGCGACCGCCGCTGGCGCTCATCGCCGCCGTCGCGTTCGTGCTGGCGTGGCAGACGCCAGACACCCGCTGGGGTGAGGCGGGCGGCGTGCTGCTCGTCGCCGCCAGCTGCGTGACGATCGGCCGGCTGCTGACCGGCGTCGCGCCCCTGGATCTGTTGAAGGCCGGGATCGTGGCCATGGCGGTCATCGACGCGGTGCTCGTCTTCGGCAACCAGCTGCAAGGCCCGAATGCGACGCTCGTGGCGGCCATGCCCGGCGGTGGGCTGCCGCAACTGCAGTCCGCGAACTTCGGCCGCGCGGGGATGGGCTACGGGGACTTCTTCGCCGCCGGCGTGCTGGGCGGCATCGTCGCCGTCGAGGCACGGCGGCTCCGCCATCAGCTCTACGTCGCCCTGGCGGTGTTCGGCGCGGCCCTCGCCTGGGATCTCATGTTCACCTGGTTCGACACACTGCCCGCGACGGTGCCGGTCGCGGTCGTGCTCGTGGTCCGCGAGGGCCTCAGACGCTGGCGGCCGGGTCTCGCCGTCGCCGTCCGTCGCGAGGGAGTGACCGCGGCCCAGGACTGACCGACCGGCGCGGAGGGTGCTGACGGGACGGTGCGAGCGGCGGACCGTGGTGGCTGGCGCGTTGCCGCTCCTGACCACAGTGCGTGGAATCTCATCGACCCATACGGTCGATGAAACGCCGTTCACATTGGTCGGCTGTTCGACGGGTCCTCGTGGACCGAGGCCAGGGAGAAATGGACGTCGGTCAGCAGATCGCGCGCGACAGCGTCTCGTGCAGTTGTGGGTCCTCCCAGTCCTGCGCCTGCGTCTTCTCGATCCGCAGGTGCGCCCGACGCCCGTCGAGGTCGAGGATGCCCACCTGGTTGTCGAACGTGGGCTCGCCGACGAACTCCCACTCCACGCTGGCGGCCGGGACCCCCGCGCGGCGCGCCAGCCACCGGGCGGCGACGACCGCCGGCCGCGACAGTGCGGAGCGCAGCATGCGCCGCTCGCGCCGGTCCAGCGGGTTGCGGATCGGCGAGCAGACCGCCTGCACGACGGCGCTCGTGACCGGTGCGCGACCCGGGAAGCCGGCCTTCGCGAGGTACGCGTGATGCACGTCGCCGGAGAGGACGATGATCGACGCGGGCGCCGGGCCGCGGGCGCCGCAGGCCACCTCGTGGACGAGGTCGGCCAGGCGCCGGAACGAGCGCTGGAACGCCGCCCAGTGCTCGAGATCCAGGGCCTGGCGGATCCGCTCGCCCAGGCCCGCGGCGCGCTTGCCCCACGCCCCGGCGCAGACCGCCTCGTTCCAGGACTCCAGGTGATGCAAGCCGGGGGACAGCAGCCACGGCAGCGTCGTCGCGATGAGCAGGTGGTCGACGTCGGCGCCCATCTGCTCGCGGGCCCACAGCCATTCGCGCTCGGAGAGGATGTCGCGGCGGCCTTCCTGCAGCACTCGGCCGGCGCGCGAGTCCAGCACGATGAGCCGCGTGCGGCCCAGATCGCGATGGAAGCTCCAGTGCGTCCCCACCATGTCTCGCTCGGACTCCTGCGCGAACGCCCGCACGACACCTGACGCGTCGTCGGCGGACTCCCGCACGGCGGCGAGCGTGGGGTCGCGCGCGAGTTCGGCGGGGGACAGGTTGCCCAGGTGCTGGTAGATCCAATACGACATGTAGGCGCCGATGATGCGCTCCGACCACCACGGCACCTGGCGGATCTCGTCCACCCACGCCTGTGATGTGTTCCAGTCGTCGTGCACATCGTGGTCGTCGAAGATCATCGCGCTCGGGATCGTCGACAGCAGCCAGCGCGTCTCGGGATCCGACCAAGCCTCGTGGTAGAGCATCGTGTACTCCTCGAAGTCCGCGACGTCGGTGGCCGGTGGGTCGGCCCCCGGCGTGGCGGCGGCCCGGCGGCGCTCCTCGATCCGCGCCCGCGTGTCCGGGGACACCTCGTCGGCGTACACCTGGTCGCCGAGCAGCAGCAGGATGTCGGGCCACTCGCCGGGCTCCTGATGGCGCAGGCGCCGGCCGAGCGCCAGCAGCGCGTCCACCTCGCGGCCGCGGGCGTCCGTGTCCTTCGTCAGCGCGTACGGCGGCTCGTGCGGGACCGCGACGCGGCAGGACCCGAAGGCCACGCGCAGCGTCCCGTCGCGCGAGCCGGGCTGAATGACGCTCGGCGGGTACGGGCTGTCGTCCGGCGGCCAGCAGCGCACGCCGTCCAGATGCACCTCGTACGGGATGGCTGCGCCAGGGGACAGCCCGCCCACGCAGACGATGGCGTAGTGGTGGCCGCCGACGCAGAACGTCGGGGCGCTCGTCCCGAGGATCTCAACGTTGCAGGCGCGATCCGCCTCCACCCAGAAGGTGGCCTCATGCTCGTCGACGTACCGCAACAGGGGCCCCAGGACAAGACGTGCGGGCGTGAGACTCACGGGGCGAGGCTACGGGCTGCCGGCTGGTGGCGGAGGGGTTCCCCGGGCGGCGCTGTCACGGCGCGCACGGTTGGTGCGGCGGCGCCACTCAACCCGGCAGCGTCGCGGCCGCCTGGCACGTCAGACCCCGCGGTCCGACGGCGCGGGCGGTGATGCGGTCGGCGCCGCTGAGGTCGCTCAGGCGGCGCTGGATCGTGAACGAGCCGCTGTTGCCGCGGGTCCGCGCGGTGGTGCGCGCCACGACGCGGCGCTCGCGCACGAGCGTGATCCGCCACGACGTGCCGGTGCGGGTGTGGTCGACCTCGAACTCGACCTCGATCGCGCCGTCGTCCTCCTTGAGCTTGAGCTTCGACGTGGCACCGTGGCCGCAGCCGCCGCTCACGCGCACCTCCTTGCGCCCGCCACCGCCACCGCCACCGCCATCGCTACCACCCCTGGCCGAGGCGACGGGCGGGACGGCCAGGAAGGACGCGAGGACGGCGAGGGCGACGAGGCGCGGGACGGACGAGGCGACAGGCTTCACGGGCAGGACTCTGCCGTCACCTGCGTCCGGCCCGCAATGGGACTTTCGTCCCGACGCCCGATCACGGTCCGGCGGTTGCTTCGCCGCCGCTGCCCAGACCGTGGGCCTGCGCCCACAGCGCCGCCTGGGTGCGGTCGGTGACGTTCAGCTCGCGGAAGACGCGCGTCAGATGCGCCTTGACGGTCTTCTCGCTGATCTGCAGGCGCCGCGCGATGAGCTTGTTCGGCAGGCCCTCGACCAGCAGGGCGAGCACCTCGCGTTCGCGGTCCGAGAGGCCGGCGGCCGGATCCGGCTCGCTGCGGGCGGTGAGGACCGTGCGCGCCGCGCGCGGGTCCAGCGGGGACTCACCCCTGGCGGCGGCGCGGATGCCCTCGGCGACATCGTCGGACGAGACGTCCTTCAGGAGGTAGCCGACGGCTCCGGCCTCCAGCGCGCCCATGATCCGGGGGCGGTCCGAGAACGAGGTCAGCACCAGCACGGCAGTCGACGGGGTCGCCGCCATGATCTGCCGCGTGGCCTGGATGCCGTCCAGGCGCGGCATGTCCAGGTCCATCAGCACGACGTCCGGCTCCAGCTCGGCGGCGAGCAGCACCGCCTCCTCGCCGTCGGCGGCGACGCCGACCAGATCGATGTCCTCGAGGGCGGCGATGAGCCGCCCCAGGCCGTCGCGGATGACGCCGTGGTCGTCGGCGATGAGGACGGTGATCATCGGGGCGGGACCTCCAGGTCGACGGTGGTGCCTTCTCCGGGTGTCGAGTGCACCCGCAGGGTGCCGTCCGCCTGGGCGACCAGGCGCTCCAGGAGCGTGAGGCCAACGTGGCCGGAGGCCGCGTGCCGTTCGCGATCGCCGGCGCTGAAGCCGCGTCCGTCGTCACGGATCGTCAGGTGGCGCCCACCGGCGCCGCTGGCGGTGACGCGAACCTCGACGGCGGCGGCGCCCGCATGGGCCTCGACGTTGCGCAGCGCCTCGCGCGCCACGCGATAGACGAGGATGTCGCCGGCAGAGCCGTTGGCCGCGCTGTCGTCCACCTGCAGCGACGTACGCACGCCCTGGGCGTCCAGCGGGCTCAGCAGGTCGCTGAGCGCCGCCTCCAACCCTGCGGACTCGAGGCTCGGCGGGTGCAGCTGGACGAGCAGCGTGCGGAGGCCGCGGACGCCCTGGCGCAGGCGGGCGATCGCCTCGCGGAGTGTCGCGGCGTCCTCGGCGCGCCCGTCGCGCGCGGCGTCCTCGGCCAGCGGCGCCAGGCCGAAGGCGACACCGGCGACGTCCTGGACCACGCCGTCGTGCAGGTCGGCGGCGATGCGGCTGCGTTCCTGGCCGGAGGCCTCCACCGCGCTCGTCAGCAACGCCTCGCGTTCGGCGTGGCCGCGCTGCAGGCGTCGCGCCATGGTCCACGCCAGCGGCAGCTGGAAGAGAATCAGGATGGCCAGGCCACCGAGCAGCGGGGGCGCGAGAGTCCGCAGCAGCCGGCTGCCGCTGGCGCTCAGCGAGGCGAAGCGCTGGTAGTTCTCGTAGAGCACCTGCGTGCCGCCCGGGGTCCGGATGACCGTGTGCGCCTCCAGCAGCTTGCCCTCCTGGCGCTCGAAGCGGTTCTCGGGTTTGGACAGGTCGCTCAGCTCGGCGTCCGCGCCGCCGGCTTCGAAGAGCTTGCGTTCGTCGGCCGCCAGGCGGAAGCGCCGCCCGATGAGCGCCGGCTCGTCGGAGTACAGGATCCGCCCGTCTCGGGTCCAGAGCTTCACCCGCACGACGGGGTCGCCGAGGATCTGGCCTTGCACGAGGTCGTCGAGCCGGGCGAGCGCCCGCCGGTCGCGACGCAGAACGCCGTCGGTGAGCCCGGCGGCCTCGACGAGCCGGGCCTCGAGCTGCACCTGGGCCCGCGTGTTGCGCTCGGCCTCGTGGATCGTCACGGTGCGCAGCGCGAAGAACCCGCCGATCACCACGACGGCGATCGCCGCAAGGCTGCCCGCCATGAAGCGGGCGACGGCCGTGCCCGGGCGGGGGTCTGTGGTGTGCCGGGCTGCCATGCGTGGGACTATCTTGCCCGCGTTGGGGTCCCGACGACCGTGAGACAAAGGTCTCGTTGTGCACGGGACCGCGCTTGACCCAAGGTGAGGACATCAGCAATCCCACCCAGGAGGCACCAATGCGCACCACCCGGATCACCACCACGCTCGTCGTCGTCGCCGCTCTTGCCGCCGGCGTCGCGGTGCCTGTCGTCGCCCAGGCCCGCCACGGCGCGGACGACGGCACCACCACGGGCGTGACGACGGCCACGACCACGACCAGCACGACAACCCCCACGACCACGACGACCGCGACGACGCCTACCACCAGCGCGAAGTCCAAGTCCAGGTCCCGCACCCGCCACCATGCCCGCCACGGCGCCAACCACGCTCGCCACGGTGCCGATGACGGGCCCAACCACGTCCGCCACGGCGGGGACGACGGGCCGGGGCACCAGTAGCCCTGCGAGACGGGGCGTGCATCTACCGTTGCCCTGACCGCGGTAGATGCACGCCCCTGGGTCAGGATCCGACCTCAGCGAGGTCGGCGGCGCGCGCGTCCGTCTGCCAGCCGTCGTAGATCTCGCGGTGGTGGGGATAGGTCGCGCGCAGGCCGCGGGCGCGGCCGAGTCGCGCGAGGACCGGTATGAGCAGCCGCTGCAGCCAGCGCGGCGGCCCCACGACCTGCAGGACCTCATCGAACTCGTCGAGGATCACGGCCATCTGCAGCGGGCTGGGAGCCCCCTTGTCGTCGGTGCGTCCCTCCATCCCGAGGCAGAACATGGTCAGCACCACGGCCTCGAACCGTGCCGCCGGCCACGCGTCGAAGCGGAAGACGACGTCCTGGTCGCTCGTGTTGGCGTAGTGGTGCGCGGCGCCCGGCGGGATCGTCACCTGCTCGCCGGCCTGCAGCGTCCGTGTGGTGCCGTCGAGCCGGACGGTGAGCTCGCCCTCAAGGACCTCGAAGCGCTCGGTGAGCTCAGGGTGGCGGTGGACGACCGGGACGGCGCCGCCGGGACGCACGCGCGTCTCGCTCTGCATGTAGCGCCCGCTCGTGTCGCCGGCACCGGTAAGGATGCGTCCCGTCTCGCGGGTCGCCGGGTTCTCGAAGCGGTCGCCTGCACGGGTCGTGAGACGCGCTTCCGGGCGCGCTGGTGGGCTGTCGGTGGGTGTCGGGTTCGTCATGGTGCCTCCTCGGGGGGTCGATGTGCGATACGACGACGATGCCAGCGGCGGCCGTCCGCAACATCGGGGGGACCCCTTGACCGGTTGGGTGCTCCCCTCGCGCTCCAACCAGCCGCTCCGACTAGCCTCCCGCTTGTGTCAGAAGACAACCTCTACGGCCGCGAGGGTGAGCTGGCGGCGATCGGCGGGGTGCTCGACGCGGTCGCCCGCGGACAGCGGCGGCTGCTCGTCATACGGGGCGAGGCGGGCATCGGCAAGACGCGCCTGCTGGCGGCGCTGCAGGCCGAGGCGGCGGCGCAGCGCTTCGTCGTGCTCGACGGCCGCGCCACCGAGCTGGAGCGCGACGTGCCGCTCGTCCCCGTGGCCGACGCCCTGGAGCGTCGCCTGCCCGTGACGCAGGAGGCCACGCTGCGCGAGCTCGGCCCCGAGCGTCTGGCACTGCTGGGGGAGGTGCTCGAGGGCCTGCCCACGAGTTCCGCCAGGGAGGGCGGCGCGTCGGGGCCGCGCGCCTCAGGTACCGAGCGCTGGCGTCTGCACCGCGCCCTCGGTGAGCTGCTGGCCGTGATCGGCGAGGGGCGCCCGACGGCGCTCGTCATCGACGACGTGCACTGGGCGGATCCGGCGACGCTCGAGCTGCTCGAGCACCTCGTGCGCCGTCCCCCGCCAGGGGCGCACCTGCTGGCGCTCGGGCTGCGGCCCGGGCCCGCCGCCGACCGGCTGCTGGCGGCGCAGCGCTCCAGTGCGGAGACGACCGTCGTGACGATCGACCTGTGGCCGCTGGAGCGCGGGGCCGCCGACGGACTGTTGACCGGTGTCGCCGTCGAAGGCGAACGTGAGCGGCTGTACGCGCAGTCCGGGGGCAACCCGCTGTTGCTGCAGGAGCTGGCGCGGGACGGGGGCGCCCGCGGGGTGCCGGGGACGATCGTCGCCGCCGTCGCCGCCGAGGCACAAGGCCTGCCCGCTGCCGCCCTTGCCCTCGTCGAGGCCGCGGCGATCGCCGGAGATCCGTTTGACCTGGACGTCGCCGCCGGCATCGCGGGCCTGGGCCCCACGGCCGTGCTGGAGGCCCTGGACGTCGTCACGCAGCACGCCCTGGTGCGCGCGACGGCGGACCCTCGGCGCTTCGCCTTCCGTCACCCCGTCGTGCGGACCGCGATCTACGAGGGCATCCCGGCGGGAGCACGCCTGGCCGGCCACGCGGCAGCGGCGCGCGAGCTCGCGCACGCCGGTGCCGCGTTGCCGGTGCGGGCGCGCCATCTGGCTCACGCGGCCACGCGCGGGGACCGCGCCGCCGCCGCCACGCTGATCGCGGCCTCGG
>JAOPZJ010000383.1 GCA_025964155.1 Solirubrobacterales bacterium | reverse complement strand
CTCCAGCTGCGCGGCGAGCGCCAGCAGCGGCCCCTCGCCAGCGGGCTGCCCGATGAGCTGCACCGCGAGCGGCAGGCCTGCGTCCGCGTCGTCCTCGGGCCGCTGGTACAGCGGGAGGCTGATGGCCGGTGAGCCCGTCACGTTGTTCAGCGCCGTATAGGGCGTGAAGGTGCCCGACCGGGCGAAGTCGGCCATCGGGTCGGCGGAGCGGGCGTCGATCGTGCCGATCTTCACGGGTGCCTCCGCCAGGGCCGGCGTGAGGACGGCGTCGAAGCCGGCCACCCACTGGACGATGTGGCGCGCGAGGCCCTGAAGCTGTGCGTCGGCCAGGGCGGCGCTCGTCGCCGTCAGCGCCTTGCACTGTTCCCACATCGCCCAGCTCAGCGGCTCCATGCTGTCCTGCGTCACCTCGCGGCCGCTGACCATCCCCGCGAACGCCATCTGCATCGTCAGCGCCGGGCCGAAGGACGCGGTGAAAAGCGGCAGCAGCCCGGGGATCTGCCATGGGGCCTCCACCTCGACGACCTCGTGGCCAAGCGCGGTCAGCAGCTCGGCGGCGTCGCGCGCGGCCTGAGCGCAGACGGGGTCCAGCGGCGAGTCGGCCAGCGGGGTCGTCAGCGTCAGGGCGATCCGCAGGCGCCCGGGCTCACGAGCGGCCTGCACGGCGAACGGCTCGGCCGGCGGCGGCGCCCACGCGGCGTCGCCGAGCTCGGGACCCGCGAGCAGGTCCAGCAGCGCCGCGGTCTCGGCGACCGTCCGCGTCAGGACGCCGTCCTGCACGAGGAACTGGTACCCCAGCTCGGGCGCCAGCGAGATCCGCCCGCGCTGGGGCTTGAGTCCGACCAGGCCACAGCAGGCGGCCGGGATCCGCGTGGAGCCACCGCCATCGTTGGCGTGGGCGATCGGCACCATGCCGGCGGCGACCGCGGCGGCCGAGCCTCCGCTCGAGCCGCCCGGGGTGCGCGTGGTGTCCCACGGGTTGCGGGTGACGCCGAACCGCGCGGTCTCGGTCACCGGCAGGATCCCGTACTCCGGCAGCGTCGTGGAGCCGACGATGACGAAGCCCGCAGCCCTCAGCCGCGCGGTGACGTTGTGGTCCTGCGGGGCGATGAAGTCGCCCATGAGCTCGGCGGCGAAGGTCAGGCGGCGCCCGGCGATCGACCGGTTGTTCTTGATCGCGATCGGGACGCCGGCGAAGGGGCGCGCGTCGCCGGGGCCGATCGCATCGGCCTCGGCCAGCGCATCCTCGGCGAAGACGTCGACGAACGCGTTGAGCTCCGGGTTGAGCGCGTCGATCCGGTCCACGGAGGTCTGGACGAGCTCGCGGGCCGAGAGCGAGCCGTCGCGCACGAGGCCGGCGAGCTCGCCGACGGGACGGAACAGCAGGTCAGAGGCGGTGGCGTCGGGCATGCGCACGACCCTAACCCGTCAGCGCACACCCGATGCGCAGCATCGTCACGCCATCGGGCGGAGGTGCCAGAGCTGCGCTCCGCGCTCGAATCCCGTGGAGAAGGCGAACGCCCCCGCGACGTCGTCGGCCGGGTGCACCTCGGTGCGGATGCCGTGGACGCCCTTGGCTCCGAGCCGTCCGGCGACGTCCGTCAGCAGCGCCCGGCCGGTGCCGCGACGGCGCGCCGCCGGGTGGACGAAGAGCTCGTCGATGACGCCGAGCGCACCGTCCATCGTGGGATGCACGTCTACGTGCGCGGTGGCGTAGCCGGCAAGGCGGTCGCCCTCGACCGCGCAGAGGACGAGCATGCGCGGATGACGCAGCGAGGCCCTCAGGTGGGCGCCGAGCTTGGCCCGGCCGTCCGAGTCCAGCGCGGTCCCGGAGGCCATGGCAGCGAGCTCCCAGACCGACAGGATCGCGTCCACGTCGTCGGGGGTTGCGGGCCGGATGATCAGCGTCGCGGTCGTGTCCATACCGGCCGCAGGCTAGCGGGACGGAGGTCCGGGTCAGGGGGGCGCGGCGCGGAACGATAGGCTCGAGCACCATGAGCACGATCGAGACCAGCGAAGTACAGAGCGGGCTTGAGGGCGTTGTCGCCTTCGCCACGACCATCGCCGAGCCTGACAAGGAAGGCGGCGCGCTGCGGTATCGCGGCGTCGACATCGAGGATCTCGTGGGCAAGGTCCCGTACGAGAAGGTCTGGGGCCTGCTCGTGGACGGCAGCTTCGAGCCCGGTCTTGCGCCCGCGCAGCCGCACCCGCTGCTCGTACGCTCGGGCGATCATCGCGTCGACGTGCAGAGCGCGCTGGCCATGCTCGCCCCGGAGTACGGCTACCAGCCGGTCATCGACATCACGGACGAGCAGGCGCGCGACGACCTGGCCCGTGCCTCCGTCCAGGCGCTGAGCTTCGTCGCGCAGTCCGCGCGCGGCCTCGGACAGCCGTGGGTCCCGCAGCGCGAGATCGACAAGCAGGCGACGATCGCCGGGCGCTTTCTCATGCGCTGGCGTGGTGAGGTGGATCCCGACCACGCCAAGGCCATCGACGCCTACTGGATCTCCGCCGCAGAGCACGGCATGAACGCGTCGACGTTCACCGCGCGGGTCGTGACCTCCACCGGCGCCGACTGCGCGGCCGCCCTGTCGTCCGCCGTCGGTGCGCTCAGCGGGCCGCTGCACGGCGGTGCGCCGTCGCGCGTGCTGAAGATGATCGAGGGCGTGGAGGAGCTGGGCGACGCCGACCTGTGGGTGAAGCAGGCGCTCGACAGCGGCGAGCGGCTCATGGGCTTCGGGCATCGGGTCTACCGCGCCGAGGATCCGCGCGCGCGCGTCCTACGCCGCGTCGCCTCCGAGCTCGGGTCCCCGCGCTTCGAGGTCGCGGAGGCGCTCGAGAGGGCCGCGCTCGCCGAGCTCAAGGCCCGCAAGCCCGACCGTGTGCTCGCCACGAACGTCGAGTTCTGGTCGGCGGTCATCCTCGATCTCGCCGCGGTCCCCGCGGACCTCTTCACGCCGATGTTCACCTGTGCCCGCGTGGCCGGCTGGTCCGCGCACATCCTCGAGCAGAAGCGCGAGGGCCGTTTGATCCGCCCGACCGCGAAGTACGTCGGCGAGGGCCCGCGCCCCGTCGACGCCGTTCTCTGAGCGCGGAGCTCAGACGCTCTCGCCGACCGCCTTGCGCAGCAGCGCCGCGAGCTGGCGCTGCTCGGCGGGCGAGAGGGACAGCAGCGGCTCGGGTGCGTGCCCGAGCAGCTCCTCGAGGCGGGCGCGCACCGCGATGCCCTCCTTGGTGACGAGCAGGTACTTGACGCGGCGGTCGCGCGTGCCAGCCTGACGTACGACGAGCCTGCGGTCCTCGAGGCGGTCCACGATGCCGGTGACGTTGGAGTTGTCGCAGTGCATGAGCCCGGCCAGCTCGCTCATCGGCATCGGATCGTCAGGACGCAGCGAGCGGAGCGCGATGACCTGCGGCGGCGAGAGGTCGACCTCCGAGCAGGCGGCGAAGAAGTGCCCGCGGTTGGCCTGGAAGAGGCGGCTCATGAGGAGCCAGGCCTCGGAGGCGGCGGATGTCTGGCTGGGAGCAGTGCTCATCGGGGTGGCGTTCGCGGACGACGAGACTCCATAGTACTTCACCAAGGCGATCGTTGCCAACTTCAACCATTGGTGTTACCGTGCGCTCATGCAGACGAGCAACGGCATCGAAGTCCAGGGGCTGGTCCGCGAGTTCAAGGGCGGCATCCGTGCCGTCGACGGCATCGACCTGACGGTACAGCCCGGTGAGATCTACGGCTTCCTCGGCCCCAATGGCGCCGGCAAGTCCACGACGGTGAAGATGCTCACGACGCTGCTGCCCCCCAGCGGTGGCCGCGCGACCGTCGCCGGCTACGACGTGGCCACGCGCGGCCCGGAGGTCCGCCGCGTCATCGGCGCCGCCCTCCAGGAGGCCGCCCTGGACAACTTCCTCAACGCCCGCGAGCACTTCGACCTGCAGGGGGGCCTGCACGGCATGGGCAAGGCCGAGCGCACCGCCCGTGCCGTCGAGCTCCTGGAGCGTGTCGGGCTCACCGAGGCTGCCGACCGCAAGGTGGGCGGCTACTCGGGCGGCATGAAGCGCCGCCTCGACCTCGCACTCGCGCTCGTGCACCACCCCACCGTCCTCTTCCTCGACGAGCCGACGACCGGCCTGGACCCCCAGTCGCGCAGCGCGCTCTGGGGCGAGGTCGCACGGCTGGCGCGCGAGGACGGCGTCACGGTGTTCCTCACGACGCAGTACCTCGAGGAGGCCGATGTCCTGGCCGATCGCGTCGGCATCATCGACGCCGGCCGGATCGTCGCCGAGGGCACGCCGCAGGCACTGAAGGCCGCGATCGGACGCTCGAGCGTCGAAGCGGTGCCGGCCGACCCGCAACAGCGCGAGCAGGTCGCCGCGGTGCTCGCGCGCTTCGGCGAGCCCGCCGCCGCATCGCCCAAGGGCGAGGCCGTGCGCCTGCGGTCGGGCGCCGACGAGCTGGCGGAGATCGTGCGGGCGCTGGACGCCGAGGGCATCGTGATCGCCAACCTGCAGCTCCACTCGCCCTCGCTCGATGACGTCTTCCTCGCCAAGACCGGCCGGTCGCTGGAGGGCGCGGCCGCGCAGGAGCCCGACACCGAGCCGGTGCCGGCATGACCGGGCCCGCCGGCCGCACGCTCGCACTCCAGGTGGGCTTCATCGCCCGCCGGTCGGTCAAGCGCACGCTGCGTCAGCCGGCGCTGATCGTCCCGACGATCGCGTTTCCGCTCATCCTGCTGGCCATCAACGCCTCGGGCCTGGCCAGCGCAACCAGGCTGCCCGGCTTTCCCGCGGCCTCCTACGTGGACTTCGAGATCGTCGTGACGTTCATGCAGGGTGGGTTGTTCGCGGCGACGACGGCCGGCACGGAACTGGCGACCGACATCGAGAGCGGCTTCCTGGACCGGCTGCAGCTCACGCCGCTGCGGCCCGCGGCGATCCTGCTCGGGCAGCTGGCCGGTGCTGTCGCTGTCGCGCTGATCGGTGCGCTCGCCTACCTCACCGTGGGGCTCATCGCCGGCGTCAGCATCCAGTCTGGGGTGGGGGGCGTCGCGGTCCTGCTGGCCCTGGCGATGCTCGTCGCGCTGGCGTTCTCGGGCATCGGCGCGTTCTTTGCCGCCCGCACCGGCTC
>JAOPZJ010000358.1 GCA_025964155.1 Solirubrobacterales bacterium | reverse complement strand
AGACCGTCCTCGGGGACGGTGACCTCGACGGCCATGATCGGCTCCAGGATCACCGGCTTGCAGCGACGGCACGCCTCCTTGAAGGCGATGTTGCCGGCCATCTGGAAGGCGATCTCCGAGGAATCCGTGTCATGCGACTTGCCGTCGGTCAGCGTGACCTTCACGTCCTCCATCGGGTAGCCGGCGACGACACCGGCGGCCATGCCGAGCTCGCAGCCCTTGCCCACGGCCGGGATGTACTCCGTCGGGACGTTGCCACCCCTCACCTTGGACTCGAACTCAAAGCCCTTGCCGGGGTTCGGCTCCATGTTGATGTAGACGACGCCGTACTGGCCGGAGCCACCGGTCTGCTTGATGAACTTGCCCTCGATCTTCTCGGCCGTGCCGGTGATCGTCTCGCGGTAGGCCACCTGCGGGCGGCCGGTGTTCGCGTTGACCTTGTACTCGCGCTTGAGGCGCTCGACCGTGACCTCGAGGTGCAGCTCGCCCATCCCCGAGAGGACCGTCTGACCCGTCTCGGTATCCGTGCGCATCTTCAGCGACGGGTCCTCGCGCACGAGGTACGCGAGCGCGATGGCCAGCTTCTCCTGGTCCGGACGGGACTGCGGCTCGATCGACACGTGCACGACGGGCGGGGCGAAGTGGATGTTCTCCAGCATCACCGCCTGGGCCGGATCGCACAGCGTGTCTCCGGTCGTGGCGTTCTTGAGGCCGATCGCCACGGCGATGTCGCCCGAGAAGACCTCGGTGACGTCCTCACGGTCGTTGGCGTGCATCATCAGCAGCCGCCCGACGCGCTCGGTCTTGCCGGTCGTCGCGTTCAGGATCTTGTCGCCCGCCTTCAGCGTGCCGGAGTAGACGCGGAAGTACGTCAGCGGGCCGGCCTGCGGGTCGCGCTGGATCTTGAACGCGAGCGCGGCGAACGGGGCGGAGTCGTCAGGAGCACGGGTCGCCTCGCCGTCCGCGGACGTGACGGCGCCACGGTCCAGCGGGGACGGCAGGAACGCGACGATCGCGTCGAGTAGCGGCTGGACGCCCTTGTTCTTGATCGCCGAGCCGCACATCACCGGCTGCACCGCGTTGGCCAGCACCGCGTTGCGCACGCCCTGCGTGATGAGCTCGGGCGTGACGGACTCCTCGTCCTCGAGGTAGGCCTCCATGAGCGGCTCGTAGAACTCCGCGACCGCGTCGATCAGCTCGTGGTGGGCGGTGTGCGCCGCGCCGGCCATCTCGGCCGGAATGTCGCTGACGTCGTAGTCCATGCCGTCGTCGGACGTGTAGTTGATCGCCCGCATGTTCACGAGGTCGATGACCCCGCGAAAGCGCTCCTCGGCCCCGATCGGCAGCTGCACGGGAACGGCGTTGGCCCCCAGGCGGTCACGCATCGTGAGGATGGCCTTGGCGAAGTCCGCGCCCTGGCGGTCCATCTTGTTGACGAAGCAGATCCGCGGCACCGTGTACTTGTTCATCATGCGCCAGACGGTCTCCGACTGCGGCTCGACACCGGCGACGGAGTCGAACAGCGCGATCGCGCCGTCCAGGACGCGCAGGGACCGCTCGACCTCCGCCTGGAAGTCGACGTGGCCCGGCGTGTCGATGATGTTGATGCGGTGGGTCTCGGCGCCCTCGATGTTGCTGGGCTTCCAGAAGCACGTGGTCGCGGCGGACATGATCGTGATGCCGCGCTCCTGCTCCTGGTCCAGCCAGTCCATCGAAGCGGCACCCTCGTGCACCTCGCCCATCTTGTGGACCTTGCCGGTGTAATAGAGGATGCGCTCGGTCGTGGTGGTCTTACCACTGTCGACGTGGGCGCTGATGCCGATGTTGCGGGTGCGGCCGAGGGTGATCTGGCGGCTCATGAGTTCAAGGACTTTCGGTTCTGGAGGTGTGGCGCTGATTTCGTGCGACGGCTTGCTCGTCGGGCAACAAACCGGGTGGGCGCGTCCTCGCAGCAACCGAGGCGCGCTGCGGCAGCTCTTCGCGGTTCAAGGCCCGGGAGTCGGCTACCTGGCGGGCGAAGCGGCCCACGATCGGGCCCGAAGCTTCGCCCCTTCAGCGAAGGGCTGAACGAGACCCCGACCGGGCACGAGCACGACCGAACAGCACGCGGGGGGCGTGCAGGTACGGGTACTGGGACGCGACTGGGCCGACCATCACCTCATACGATAGAGCACCGCGACAGCCAGAGGTATCTCGCGGGTGCCCCCCACGCGAGATCACCGGCGCCCCCACGAGCGCGGCACCAGGCGCCCCTCGGCCTGGCAGGCCATTACCCCGGGGCCGCCGACGTGGGGTCGTAGCGTCCCACTCCGGGTTCCACGAGGAAAGGGCGGTCCAATGGAGGACCGGCGATGGCGAGTGCCGAGCTCGAACCGTCCGGACGACGTCCCCGGTCTCGGCACGGACGCCACCCCCACAAGATGGCGAGTCCCGGGCTCGAACCGGGGACACCACGATTTTCAGTCGTGTGCTCTACCAACTGAGCTAACTCGCCGTGGGTCGCGAAGCGTACCGTGCACGCGCGCCCGGTGGAGTGTGCGTGCGTCCCGTCGGTGACGTCCAACTTGTCGTCCTCGTCGCGACCGCGGTGGCGACGGCCATCGGCTGCGGCGAGGCGGCGAAGCCCGCCGACTCACCGCAGCAGTCGACGCCCGCCGCCCTCGTGGAGCCGCTGCCCGGGCACCCCCGGATCGTCTCCTCGCCCGTGCAGGCCGAGGCAGTCATCCGTCACCAGCGTGAGGACCACTGCCGCCAAAAGCTCGTCGAGGTGCGGTGCGTGCCGCGGGCCGACGAGTGGTACTGCGACTGGCGCACCACGGACGGCACCGGCTTCACCCGCGTCCCCGAGCGGCCCGGGCACATCCGGGCCGTCTGCTTGTAGGCGCGCGCGAGCGGCGGCCTGCGACCATGACCGGTGATGACCGAGCAGCCCCGCGACGAGCCCACGACCACGTTTGCCGATCTGGCGTTGCGGCCCGAACTGCTGCAGGCGCTGAGCACGCTCGGGTACGAGGAGCCCACGCCGATCCAGCGCGAGGCCATCCCGCCGGTGATCCAGGGGCGTGACCTGCTCGGGCAGGCCGCGACCGGCACCGGCAAGACCGCGGCGTTCGCGCTCCCGATCCTGCAGCGCATGCCGCCGCCGGGCGCGGGGACCCACCCGGTCGCCCTGGTGCTCGTCCCCACACGCGAGCTGGCCGTCCAGGTCTCTGAGGCCATCCACAAGTACGGCAGGGACATCGGCGCGCGCGTCCTCCCGATCTACGGCGGTCAGCCGGTCGGCCGCCAGCTGAAGGCCCTCGGCCGCGGGGTGGACGTCGTCGTCGCAACGCCCGGGCGGGCGCTCGACCACATCCGGCGCAACACGCTCCGCCTGGCGGGGCTGCAGATGGTCGTCCTGGACGAGGCCGACGAGATGCTCGACATGGGCTTCGCCGACGACATCGAGGAGATCCTGCAGGCCACGCCCGCCGGCCGCCAGACGGTGCTGTTCTCCGCCACGATGCCCGCGCGTATCGACAAGATGGCCCGCAAGCACCTGAGGGACCCGGTCCGGATCCAGATCGAGCGCGAGCAGACCGGGGCCGGCGAGACCCCGCAGGTGCGCCAGAACGCGTTCATCGTGTCGCGCTTCCACAAACCCGCGGCGCTCGGGCGCGTCCTCGACGTCGAGGCGCCCACGGCCGCGATCGTCTTCTGCCGCACGCGCGACCAGGTCGACCAGCTCACCGAGACGCTGAACGGCCGTGGCCACCGCGCCGAGGCGTTGCACGGGGGCATGACGCAGGAGCAGCGCGACCGCGTGATGAACCGCCTGCGCAGCGGGACGGCCGAGCTGCTCATCGCCACCGACGTCGCCGCGCGCGGACTGGACATCGAGCAGCTCACGCACGTCATCAACTACGACGTGCCGGCGGCACCCGAGGCGTACGTGCACCGCATCGGGCGCGTCGGCCGCGCGGGCCGTGAGGGCGTGGCCATCACGCTCGCCGAGCCGCGCGAGCACCGGATGCTCAAGACGATCGAGCGCGTGACCAAGCAACGCATCAGCGTCGAGAAGGTCCCGACCGTCGCGGACCTGCACGCGCGCCGGCTGGAGATGACGCGGGCCAAGCTGCACGAGCTGCTGCTCGAGGACGACCTGGACCACAGCCGCGTGGTGGTGGAGACCCTCACCGACGATTTCGATCTGATGCAGGTCGCGCTGGCCGCGGTGAAGCTGGCGCACGAGGTCACCAGCGGCCCGGCGGACGAGGAGGAGCAGGACATCCCGCAGGTCTCGG
>JAOPZJ010000337.1 GCA_025964155.1 Solirubrobacterales bacterium | reverse complement strand
GTCTCCTAGATGACGCGGTTGTAGTGCTCGATCGCCACGGTCTCGGACTCGAAGACGCCCTAGATGACATGGACGATGTCCGACTGATGCGACGGCGGCTGCAGGTAGGTCTGCTCGGCCGTGAAGTCCAGCGAGCCGGGGACGACGCCGTAGAGCTCCTTGATGCGCGCGGCGAACTGCTGCGCGTGACCGAGCTCCTCCTGGATGTCCTCCTGAAGCGACTCGATGATCTCCTGCGCGCGGACGCCGTCAGGGTTCACGGAGTTGGCGATGTAGCTCATCACCGTCTCGATCTCCATCCAATAGGCCTTTTTCAGGAGGTCGACGACGTGCATGCGGACGTCGGCCTTGTCGTCGGACAGGATGCCCTGTGCGGCGCTGCGGGTGGCGGCCATGTCGGGGTGCTCCTTCTCGTGGTCGTAGCGGTCAAAAGTTTGCCTCCCAACGACCTACCCGGCCGGTTCTCGGAGCAACCACGCCTTGCGCAGCGACCGCCCATCACGACGCAGGCACAGCGCGCGGCGGACTGAAATCCATCGTTCATGCCCTTGCGATCGGGCGTGGATCAGGAACAATCGGTGGCCTATGGCACGCGCGATCTGGACCGGGGCCATCTCCTTCGGGCTCGTCACGGTCCCCGTCAAGCTCTACGCGGCGGTGCAATCCAAGTCCGTGAAGTTCAATCAGCTGGACGGCGACGACCACCAGCGCATCCAGATGAAGCGGATCAACGCGAGCACCGGCGAGGAGGTGCCGTACGCCCGGATCGTCAAGGGCTATGAGCTGTCGCCGGACCGCTACGTGATCATCGAGCCCGGCGAGCTGGAGGCCCTGGATCCCAAGAAGACGAAGACGATCGACATCGATCGTTTCGTGGATCTGGCCGAGATCGATCCGATTCACTTCGACCATCCGTACTACCTGGCGCCGGCGCCGGGAGGGGCCAAGCCCTACCGGCTGCTCGTGGACGCGATGGCCGAGACCGGCAAGGTCGCGATCGCCAGCGTGGTGATCCGCTCCCAGGAGCAGCTCGTGGCGCTGCGCCCGATCGGTGACGTGATGGCGATGACGACGCTGGTCTACCCCGACGAGATCGTCAACCCGTCCACGCTGGACGAGATCCCGGCGGCCGAGGACGTCAAGACCTCCGACAAGGAGCTCGCGATCGCCCGCCAGCTCGTCGAGTCGCTCGCCGAGCCGTTCGAACCGGACCAGTACCGCGACACCTATCGGACCCAGATCCTCGATCTCATCGAGCGCAAGGCCGCAGGGGAGACCGTCGTCGTGCAGGCGCCCGAGGCCACCGACGACGCGCCCGTCCCCGACCTCATGGCGGCGCTCAAGGCTTCATTGGACGCCGTGCGCGGCCAGGACAACGGCGCAGCGAAGCCCGCCGGCACACCGGCCAACGCGCGCAAGCGGTCGCCGGTGCCGCCGGGGAAGAAGACACCGGGCGGCTCACGCAAGCCGGCCGCGCCGCGCACGCGCGCCACGTCCAAGGACTGAGCGCGCGAGGCCCGGGGGCCTACGGGTCGCGGCGGGGCCTGCATCCCGCCCGCGGTCGCTCCGCGGCGTGTGACATCGCGGACAGCTGTATGCCGCCACGGCTGCGATAAGATTCCCGTTCGATCTTCCGCGCCACGGCGCGTTTCCCCCTCGCCGAACGCCCTATATGACTGAACGACTTCTCCGCCCCGGGGCCGATGGCCTCTACGACCCGCGCTACGAGCACGACGCTTGTGGCGTCGCCATGGTGGCCAGGCTCGACAACGAGCCGACCCACGACGTCGTCGTCAAGGCACTCACCGCGCTCGACAACCTGGAGCACCGCGGCGCCGAGGGGGCGGACGTCCGGACCGGCGACGGTGCCGGGATCCTGACGCAGTTGCCGCACGAGTTCCTGCGTGGCGCGGTCGACTTCGAGCTGCCGCCGGTCGGCCAGTACGGCGTCTGCATGTGCTTCCTTCCGCAGGACGATCGGCTGCGCAACAAGATCGAGCGCCTGCTCGAGCTCAACGTCCGTGTCGAGGGGCAGGGCGTCCTGGGCTGGCGTGACGTGCCGATCGACGAGGCGCACGTGGGCGACACCGCCAACGCGTCGCGCCCGTACGTGCGGCAGCTCTTCATCGAGGCCGGACCGGGCCACCGGGACGATCAGGACGCCTTCGAGCGCAAGCTCTACGTCATACGCCGCATCGTCGAGCTGGCGGCCGGCCCGGACTTCTACGCGCCCAGCTGCTCCTCACGGACGATCGTCTACAAGGGCATGCTCATTTCCACGCAGCTGCGGGGCTTCTTCCCGGATCTCATGGACGAGCGCTTCAAGAGCGCCCTGGGTCTCGTGCACTCGCGCTTCTCGACGAACACGTTCCCGTCGTGGGACCTCGCGCACCCGTTCCGCGTCATCGCGCACAACGGCGAGATCAACACGCTGATGGGCAACAGCAACTGGATGCGGGCCCGTGAGTCACAGCTCGCCAGCGAGCTGTTCGGGATGGACCTGCAGAAGGTCATGCCGATCATCCGGCCCGGCGGCTCGGACACCGCGAGCTTCGACAACGTCCTCGAGCTGCTCATGCTCGCCGGGCGCACGCTGCCGCACGCGGTGATGATGATGATCCCGGAGGCCTACGCCGGCCGGGACGACCTGCCCGAGCACCTGAAGGGCTTCTACGCCTTCCACTCCTGCTTCATGGAGCCGTGGGACGGCCCCGCCGCCGTGTGCTTCACCGACGGGCGCGTCATCGGCGCGACCCTGGACCGCAACGGGCTGCGCCCCGGGCGCTGGGTCCAGACCACCGACGGGCACGTCATCCTGGGGTCGGAGGCCGGGATGCTCGGCATCCGCCCGGAGAACGTCCTGCGCCTCGGGCGCCTGGCCCCGGGCAAGCTCTTCCTCATCGACCTCGAACAGGGCCGCATCGTCGAGGACGAGGAGATCAAGGAGCAGGTCTCGACCGCCAAGCCGTACGGCAAGTGGTTCGCCGACCACGTCGTGCACTTCGACGATCTGCCGGTCAAGGAGCCGCTCGCCCCCCGGACCCAGCCGCTCCAGTCACGGCAGCTCGCCTTCGGCTACAGCCAGGAGGACCTGCGCGTCGTGCTGGCCCCGATGGCCGCCGCCGGCGAGGAGCCGCTCGGCTCGATGGGCAACGACAACGCGCTGGCCGTCCTCTCCGACAAGCGCCCGCCGCTGTTCGCCTACTTCAAGCAGCTCTTCGCGCAGGTGACCAACCCGCCGATCGACCCGATCCGCGAGGCCGTCGTCATGTCGCTGGCCACCGGCGTCGGCGCCGAGGGCAACCTGCTGGACGACGCGCCCGAACACGCGCGGCAGTTGGCGATGGAGCAGCCGATCCTCCGCAACCACGAGCTGGAGACGCTGCGTCAGGTCGACCACCCGGGCTTCCGCGCCCACAGCATCGATCTGACGTGGCCCGTCGCCGAAGGCCCGGAGGGCATGCAGGCCCGCCTGGCCAACGCCTGCGACGAGGCGTACGACGCGGTGCACGCCGGCTACAACATCCTCATCCTCTCGGACCGCAACGTGAGCGAGGAGCGCGCGGCGATCCCGTCGCTGCTGGCGACATCGGCGATCCACAACCACCTCGTCCGTGAGGGCAACCGCCTGCAGACCGGCCTCATCGTCGAGTCCGGCGAGCCGCGCGAGGTGCACCACTTCGCCACGCTCATCGGTTTCGGCGCGAGCGCGATCAACCCATACCTCATGTTCGAATCCGCGGCCCAGCTCGTGGCCGAGGGCCGCGTGAAGGGCGTCGAGGACGTCGCGACCGCCGAGAAGAACCTCGTCAAGGGCCTCGGCAAGGGCCTGCTCAAGACGATCTCCAAGATGGGGATCTCGACGGTGCAGTCCTACTGCGGCGCGCAGATCTTCGAGGCCGTGGGCCTGGACAAGTCCGTCATCGACCGCCACTTCACCGGCACCGCGTCGCGCATCGGCGGCATCGACATGCACGTCATCGCGCAGGAGACGCTCGAGCGTCACGCGATCGGCTACCCCCGCCAGGGTCCCGGCGACCTGCTGCCGGTCGGTGGCGTGTACGCCTGGCGGCGCGACGGCGAGCAGCACCAGTGGAACCCCGAGACGATCGCGCTGATCCAGCACGCGGTCCGCGAATCGGACGGCAACGCCCAGCAGAAGTACGACGAGTTCTCACGCCTGGTCAACGAGGACGCCACGCGGCGCGCCACGCTGCGCGGCCTGCTGACGTTCCAGGCCGAGGGCATCACTCCCATCGACATCTCGGAGGTCGAGCCGGCCACGGAGATCGTCAAGCGCTTCGCCACCGGCGCGATGTCGCTCGGGTCGATCTCCACCGAGGCGCACGAGACGCTCGCGATCGCGATGAACCGCCTCGGCGGGCGCTCGAACACCGGTGAGGGCGGGGAGGACCCGCGGCGCTTCACGGCAGACGACAACGGCGACATGCGCCGCTCGGCGATCAAGCAGGTGGCGTCGGGCCGCTTCGGCGTGACCGTCCACTACCTCGTGAACGCCGATCAGATCCAGATCAAGATGGCGCAGGGTGCCAAGCCCGGCGAGGGCGGCCAGCTGCCCGGCCACAAGGTCGACAAGTACATCGGCTGGGTCCGGCACACGACCCCGGGCGTGGGCCTGATCTCCCCGCCGCCGCACCACGACATCTACTCGATCGAGGACCTCAAGCAGCTCATCTACGACCTGCGCTGCGCCAACCCGAAGGCGCAGGTCTCGGTGAAGCTCGTCGCCGAGGTCGGGGTGGGTACGGTCGCGACCGGCGTGGCGAAGGCCAACGCCGACCACGTCGTCATCGCCGGCCACGACGGCGGGACCGGCGCATCGCCGGTGAGCTCCATCTACAACGCGGGCGTGCCGTGGGAGATCGGCCTGGCCGAGACCCAGCAGACGCTGTTGAAGAACAACCTGCGCAACCGCATCGTCGTGCAGACCGACGGCCAGCTGAAGACCGGCCGCGACGTCGTCATCGGCGCGCTGCTCGGGGCCGACGAGTTCGGTTTCAGCACGGCCCCGCTCATCGCCACGGGCTGCATCATGATGCGCGCCTGCCACCTGAACACCTGCCCGGTCGGCATCGCGACGCAGGATCCCGAGCTGCGCAAGCGCTTCCAGGGCAAGCCCGAGCACGTCGTGAACTACTTCTTCTTCCTCGCCGAAGAGGTGCGCCAGATCATGGCGTCGCTGGGCGTGCGGACGTTCGACCAGCTCATCGGGCGGACCGAGCTGCTGCACACCGATCCCGCGATCGACCATTGGAAGGCGCGCGGCATCGACCTGTCGCAGCTGCTCGCGTTCCCGTCGGACGTGGATCCGAGCGTCGCCCGTCACCGGCTCGGCCCGCCGCCCGCGGTCCTTGAGGACGCGCTGGATCACGACCTCATCGCGCAGGCGATGGCGACGATCGAGGGCGGCGCGCCCGTCCAGATCGAGGCCAGCGTGCGCAACGTCAACCGCTGCGTGGGCGGCATGCTGTCCTCGAAGATCGCGGAGCTCCGTGGCGCGGAGGGCCTGCCCGCCGACAGCATCCAGGTGACGCTCAAGGGGTCGGCCGGGCAGTCGTTCGGCGGCTGGCTGGCGCCTGGCGTCGTCTTCGAGCTGCACGGTGACGCGAACGACTACACCGGCAAGGGCCTGTCCGGCGGCACGATCGCGGTCACGCCGCCCGACGGCTCGACCTTCCTCGCCGAGGAGAACGTCATCGTCGGCAACACCGTGCTCTTCGGCGCCACGCAGGGCCGCGCGTTCTTCCGGGGCCTGGCCGGCGAGCGCTTCGCCGTGCGCAACTCGGGGGCTGACGCGGTCGTCGAGGGTGTCGGCGACCACGGCTGTGAGTACATGACCGGCGGCATGGTCGTCGTCCTCGGGGCGACGGGGCGCAACTTCGCCGCCGGCATGAGCGGCGGGCTGGCGTTCGTCCTCGACGAGTACGACGCCTTCCGCGGCAAGGTCAACCCGGCGATGCTCGACCAGCTCGAGCCGCTGGACGACGCCGACGCCGAGATGCTGCGGGAGCTCGTCGCCGAGCACGCCCAGCGCACCGGCTCGCCGGTGGCCCAGCGGGTGCTCGACGACTTCGAGACGGTCCGCGAGAAGTTCGTCAAGGTGTTCCCGACGGACTACAAGCGCGTGCTGGCTGACTTGGCGGCCGAAGAGGAGGTGACCGTCTGATGGGCGAGCTCGGTGGGTTCCTGAAGATCGAGCGCTCCGGCGTGACGTACCGCGACGCCTCCGAGCGGGTGGCCGACTACCAGGAGTTTTTGGTCGCCAAGCCCACGGAGGAGCTGCGCGAGCAGGGCGGTCGCTGCATGGACTGCGGTGTCCCGTTCTGCCACAACGGCTGCCCGCTGGGCAACCTCATCCCGGACTGGAACGACCTCGTCTACCGCGACCGCTGGCAGGACGCGATCCGCCAGCTGCACGCGACGAACAACTTCCCCGAGTTCACCGGACGTCTGTGCCCCGCCCCGTGCGTGGCCGCCTGCGTGCTGGAGATCCGCGAGGGCGACGCCGACACGATCAAGCAGATCGAGAACTCGATCATCGACACGGCCTGGGAGCACGGCTGGGTCGTGCCCGAGCCGCCCCATACCGAGACGGGGCGCCGTGTCGCCGTGGTCGGTGGCGGGCCCGCGGGCCTGGCCGCCGCCCAGCAGCTGCGCCGCGCCGGGCACAGCGTCGTGCTCTTCGAGCGTGACGAGGCCGTCGGTGGCCTGATGCGCTTCGGTGTACCGGACTTCAAGATCGAGAAGTGGGTCATCGAACGCCGCGTGCAGCAGCTCGTCGACGAGGGCGTCGAGATCCGCTGCGACGTCGATGTCGGTGTGGACGTCACCGCCGAGGAGCTGCGCGAGGAGTACGACGCCGTCGTCCTCACCACGGGCTCGCGGGTGCCGCGTGAGCTCGAGGTCCCCGGACGCGAGCTCGACGGCATCCACCCGGCGATGGACTACCTCTACGTCCGCAACCGCGCGATCGCCAAGGAGGACCCGTCCGATGGGGTCATCACCGCGGCGGGCAAGCACGTCGTCGTCATCGGCGGCGGCGACACGGGCGCGGACTGCGTCGGCAACTCGCTGCGCGAGGGCGCGCTCTCGGTCGCGCAGCTGGAGCTGCTGCCCGAGCCGCCGGCGCGCCGGCCCGACGAGCTCACGCCGTGGCCGCTGTGGCCCCAGAAATACCGCCTCTCCTACGCGATGGAGGAGGGCAAGGCCGTCGGCAAGGCCGAGCAGGACTACTCCGTCGTCACGACCCACCTGACCGGGGCTGATGGCACCGTCCAGGAGCTGCACTACGCGCAGGCGGCACCGGCGCCGCCGTTCGGTCCCGTCGAGGGCACCGAAGGCACGCTGAAGGCCGACCTCGTCCTGCTCGCGATGGGCTTCCTGCACCCCGAGCCCGAGCTCATCGACCAGTTTGGTCTGGGCAAGGACCCGCGCGGGAACATCAAGGCCGCCACGTACGAGACCTCGGTCGCAGGCGTGTTCGCCGCCGGCGACTGCCGCCGCGGCCAGTCCCTCATCGTGTGGGCGATCAACGAGGGCCGCCAGGCGGCCCGCATGGCCGACCGCTACCTCAGCGCGCTGGCCGGCGAAGAGCCGCAGCCCATGCTCGTGGGCGGCGGCGACGCGGACGAGGGCCCCGAGGGCCCGCCGAAGCACGCCGACGGTTCGCTGTAGGCGCCGTGAGGTGACCGTCTCGCGGCGCCCGGCGCCACGCCCGATCGCTTGAAGGGCCTGCGGCCCGTCGGCGCGATGGGTAGGCGCCGTGAGGTGACCGTCTCGCGGCTCCCGGCACCACGCCCGATCGCTTGAAGGGTCTGCGACCCGTCGGCGCGATGGGCGCGGCGCCGGGCATCCACGATCCGGCCGCCCTCACGACGCCTACGGCGGCGGCGGGACGGAAGGTGAACCGTTCCGTGACCGTCCCGGAACCATTGTTCACCGTCCCAGGCGGGCTGAGCGCTCGGACCCGTGTCGCCCTTCGCGTGAGCCGCGGCCGTGACTCCGTCCCCGGCGCCCGGCGCTACCGCTCGAGCGACCGCTGCAGCCGTCCCAGGCGGTCATCCCAGGCGGCGCCCGTCTGGGTGATCCAAGCGACGGCGTCGGCCATGGGGGCCGGCGTCAGGTCGTAGTGGACCTCGCGGCCTGAGGGGGTGGCGCGGGCCAGCCCGGCCTCACGCAGCGCGGTGAGGTGCTTCGTGACGGCCTGGCGGCTGACAGGAAGGTCGGCGGCGATCGCCGACGCCGTCAGCGAGCCGCGCTGCGCGAGCGCCTGGACCACCTGCCGGCGGGTGGGATCGCTGAGCGCGTGGAAGACCGCGCCCGCGGCGGCGTCGTTCACGCGGCCACCAACGCCGGGCCGCGGAACGCGTCGCTGCCGATGAGCCGGGTGCTCACGGCGCGCACGACGGCCACGGGGACCTCGACGACCACGAGGCGGGTACGGGCCTCGTCGACGGGGTCGAGGGTCAGCTCCACGATCGTGGGGTCCTGACCCGGCGCGGCCCAGCGCAGCGCGACGCGGCGGCCCGGGAGCACCTCCTCCACGACCGCGTCGCGGACGGTGCCGTCGTGGTCGGTGATGGTGCCCTCGGCCCCTTCGCGGATGTCGACGTCGACGGACTGCGCGAGCCATGTCTCCAGGAGCGCCGGATCGGTGAGCGCCGCCCACGCGGCGTCGGGCTCCGCGTCCAGGACGACCTCGCGGCGGACGATGTCTTGGTGCAACTCCATGGTTGCGCATGCTAGCGTCTCGAGCAGACGCAACCAAATGGTTGCGCGAAACCCGTCCCAGGAGACCAGCCCATGCCCCTCATCCCGATGGTCGTCGAGCAGTCCCCGCGCGGAGAGCGCTCGTTCGACATCTACTCGCGCCTGCTCAACGACCGCGTCGTCTTCCTCGGCAGCCAGATCGACGACGAGATCGCCAACCTCGTCGTCGCGCAGCTGCTGCACCTGGAGGCCGACGACCCTGAAAAGGACATCTCGCTGTACATCAACACGCCGGGGGGCGGGGCCTACGCCGCTCTGGCGATGCTCGACGCGATGAACTACATCCGCTGTGACGTCAGGACGATTTGCTGCGGCATCGCGATGAGCGGCGGGTCGCTGATCCTCAGCGGCGGCGCCCCCGGCAAGCGGATGGTGCTGCCCAACAGCCGGATCCTCATCCACCAGCCATCGGGCGGCTTCCAGGGCCAGTCGACCGACATCGGCATCCACGCCAGGGAGGCGCTCGCCCTCCGGGAGCGGCTGGAGGAGCTCTACACCGCCCACACCGGCCAGGACCAGGCGCGCGTCCACGCCGACATGGAGCGCGACCGGTTCTTCACGGCGCAGGACACGGTGGCCTACGGGCTCGCCGACCGGGTCATCAGCACCCGCGAGGAGCGCGTCATCCGGGCCGGGCTGGGGTAGGCCGTCAACAGGCGGCGTTGAGGCGTCCTTCAGCGAAAGTAAGGAAACTCTTCGTAAATGGATGCCACCACCACGCTCTGGATCGCGCTCGCCGCACTCGTCGCCGTCGCCTTCCTCGTCGATTTCAAGCTCTTCGAGCCAGGGGACCACGAGCAGCCATCGATCCGGCGGGCCGCCTACTGGAGCGTGGGGTGGATCCTCGTCGCGTTCGCCTTCGGCGCCTACATCTGGCTCGCTCACGGCTCGGGACCCGGCGGCGAGTTCCTCACCGGGTACCTGCTGGAGCGGTCGCTGTCGCTGGACAACCTCTTCGTCTTCGCGCTCATCTTCGCGGGCATGGGGGTGGCGCCGGGTGATCGCCAGAGGCTCCTGGAGATCGGCATCATCATCGCGCTCGTCCTGCGCCTGATCTTCATCATCATCGGCGCCGAGCTCGTCGCGTCGCTGCACGTCGTGCTGTACGTCTTCGGTGCGATCCTTCTCTACACCGGTGTCCGCATGGCCATGCACCGGCACGATGAGGACGTCATCGACCCCGACAGCAACCCCGGCGTCCGGCTGCTGCGCAAGTTCGCCCCGGGAGCGTCGGCCGCGACCGCGGTCATCGTGGCGATCGCCGCCGCCGACGTCATCTTCGCGGTCGACTCGATCCCCGCGATCTTCGGCGTGACGACGAACACCTTCATCGTCTTCTCCGCCAACGCGTTCGCGCTGCTCGGCATGCGTGCGCTCTACGCGCTGCTGGCGGGTGCCGCCGACCGCTTCCAGTACCTCAAGACCGGCCTGGCGTTCATCCTCGTCTTCATCGGATCCAAGATGCTCGTCGAGGATCTGATCCACATCCCCGTGGCCGTG
The DNA here is from genome assembly GCA_025964155.1 of Solirubrobacterales bacterium. GTDB lineage: Bacteria > Actinomycetota > Thermoleophilia > Solirubrobacterales > Solirubrobacteraceae > Paraconexibacter. The sequence continues at coordinate 7,814 of JAOPZJ010000337.1, read as the reverse complement.
TCACTGCTCGTGATCGTGGCCGCCCTGCTCACGTCCGTCCTGGTGTCGCTCAAGCGCAACCCCGGCAGGCCGGTCGACGCCGGTGCCACGGCCGACAGCAGCGCCGCGGCCTGACGCTGCCGCGGCGGCAGGCGCTACTTCTTGCCGATGGTGACCGCGATCTTCGTGCCCGCGGTGAGCGACTTCTTCGCGGCGGTCTTCTGAGCGGTGACGCGACCGACCCGCTTGGGGTTCGTCGTCTTCTTGCGCGTGACGGTCCCGAGGGCGCATTTCGCGGCCGTCAGCTTCGTCCGCGCCGCTGCGAGCGTCAGGCCGCTGAGCTGGGGGACGACGCACTTGGCGGGCACCGGCACCGTCTTCGCCGGCACGGTCACGGTGTTCGTCACCGTCACCGGTGGCGGGGCCGGCGCGGTGGTCGTGACGGTGTTCGTGACGACGGTCGGGGGCGGTGGGTTCTGGCAGATCGTGCTCGTGAACGTGCCGTCGGTGCCGTTGCCGGCGACCTGGTTGTCGCAGAAGCTGTCGATGATCCCGGCGTTCCCCGGGGTCGTGTTCAGCGCCTTGACGCCGATGACGTTGTCGAAGATCGACGACCCCGTGATCCAGACGTGTGCGCCGGTGTCGGCGGCCACGCCGATGCCGACGTCGCCTGGCGTCCCGCCGACGGCGGTCGTCCCGGAGATGGTGCTGTTGCGCAGCATGACGTCGAGCTTCTGGGTGGGATTCGCGGCGCGCGCGAGCAGTCCGTACTGGCGGTTGTCCTTGAGCGAGACCTCATCGGCGAGCAGCGACGCGTCCGTCGTCCCCCCCGGGGCGAAGTCGATGCCGCGCACGAAGCCGAAGATCCGGGAGCGCTCGATCACGACGGAGCCGGCCTGTAATACCCTGACGCCCGATTGAGCGGTGCCGACGCCGTCGATCTCGAGGTTGCGCAGCACGACGCGCGGGACGGGGGTCGCGACGGTCGGGGGAATGCTGATGAGGACGCCGCTGCCCCCGGAGGTCAGCACGCCCGCGAGGGACGCCCCGCCGTCGATCGTGATCTCCTTGGTGATTGTGACCGCGCCGAAGCCGCCCGGGTCCAACGCGTTGATCTCACCCTGAGGGAGTGTCCTGCTGATCGCCCCGGCCCAGGTCTTGCACGGTGCCGTACGACTGCACGGGTTGGCGTCGTCACCGACCCCCGAGACCCATGTGCGGGTGGCCTGCCCCGAGGCGCTGGCCGGGAGGGCCAGCACCGCGAAGGCCAACACGACGAAAAGCTTCTTCATGGCGCGATCCTAATACACACGGAACCGGGGTGACCCGGTTCCGTGTTCGTAGCGATCGTGTTCGTGGCGCTCGGCTCAGCGCGGGCGGTGCCCGGTGAACGTCATGACCTGCTGGATCCCGCTCGGGCGGTTCGTGTACCGGATCGTCGTCTTCAGCAGCCCCGGGGCGAACGTGATGCGCTCGGCTGCGGCATCCGACGTCCACGCCGCGGGGTCGTCGGTGCCCTGCGCCGCCGCGACCTGGGCCGCCGCTGAGTCGACCGCCGCCCACAGCGAGGTCCGGCACGCGGTCAGGTCGCCATTACCGCAGAAGCGGGTGCGGTACGGCGACTTCAGCGGATCGCCGAGCAGCTGGCGCAGGTCCTTGTCCACGTACGCCAGACGGCCGCCGGTGAAGCCGCTGCGGGTGGAGTTCGTCGTCCCCACCAGCGTGCTGAGGTCGGCGAGCTGGGGTCCGAGGACGGGGCCGAGCACCGCGTCGGCGAGCTTCGGGTAGAGCGCGTCCATGAAGGCCGGCGCGCCGCCGGCGTCCATCTTCCCGTTGAGGTCGCGATCCAGGCGGCTCGAGCCCGTCGCCCGCCACGCGAGGAGCTGGCCCAGGAGAGCCTGATCGCGCGTGTTCGGGGCCGGACCGGTGGCCAGGACGCGTGCGACGGCGTCCAGCGTCGAGCCGGCCGCCCGCAGGTCCTGGGTGGCGGCGCCGTTCATGGCGCTCGTCACCGACGCCAGGGTGTGCACCTGCTGCTTGGCGATGCCCGCATTCAGCAACTGGACCCGGTGCACGGAGCCGTAGCCCCATTCGCTGTCCGAGGATCCGAAGCCCGGGGCGGGCTTGTTGTTCCAGTTCACGAGCGCGCCGCCGGCCGGGTTCACGGCCTGCGGGTGGTCCTTCTGGGCGAGGAAGCCCTTCCACTCGTACTGCCCGGTGCCCTTGGTGGGCAGCCGCGGGTCAACGCGGGGGTCGCGGATCGGCAGGCGCCCCGCGGAGTACGTGGCGATGTCCTTGTCGTCGGCGTAGGCGACGTTGAACGTGAACGGTGACGTGGCGGCAGCGTCGAAGAAGGACTTGGTGTCCTTGACCTGCCCGGAGGACAGGCGGTTGAACAGCAGCTGCCACAGGACGTCTTGGCCGCGGCTGGCGCGCGCGAACGTGATGGCGACCTGCTTGCCGCCGCTCTTGGCGTAGCCGAGCACGGGCCCGTGCACGGTCGTGTGGTAGATGACCTGTCCCTGGCCCTTGATGCTGCCGGCGTTGACGCGACCCATCGTCCGGCACTTGCCCTTGTAGGTGTAGCGCGTGGTCGAGCCGCCGCAGAGCGTCTCGACGAAGAGGTCGTTCGTGTCGGAGCCGGCCGAGGTCAGCGACCAGGCAAAGTCCGCACCACGCCCGATGAGGATGTTGCCGGGTCCGCCGGGAATCGCCGCGCCGCGGGCGTTGATGCCCGGCCCGTGGAGGTCCATCTCGAGGGTCAGGCCGGGGTAGTAGTACCCGATCTGCGGGCCCCCGACGAAGAGCGGGTGGCCGGTCGCGGACCGCTTGGCCGACACCATCAGGAAGTTCGACGTGTGGCGTTCGGTGCGGGCGGCGACCGCGCGGACGCCGCGGGTTGCCGCGGGCGCGAGGGAGCCGTTGTCGATCAAGGCGTTACCGGTCGTGGTCGCCGGGATCGCCTCGTACGGGAAGCTCTTGGTGATGGTGACGGGCGTGTCGCCGTCGTTGTGCTCGGAGAGGTCGTTGAACACCTGGGTGCCCTGGGTGGTGCCCAGCCGCTTGCGCAGGGCGTCGAGGAGCATCGAGCGGCGCGCCTCGTCGCCGCCGCCCTGACCGAAGATCTGGCCGGCGAGCGCGTTCACGGAGTAGATGTCCACCCGGGTGAAGGGCTTCTGCGTGGACTTCTCGCGGCGCATGCGGGCGTTGATGCCCTGCAGGTTGACGTCGATGTCGTGCAGGAGCGCGACGCCCTCCTTGCCGGCCGCGCGGAGCGCCGCGGTCTGCTGGCGGTCGATGATCGCGTCGGCCTGCTTGCTGACGGTGACGGTCTTCAGCCCCGTGACGAGGCCGAACGCGTTGATGCCGGGCGCGTCGAGCGCCGCCATGCGGCCGGCGTAGCGACCCTGGGCCAGGAGCAGCCCGCGGTCCTCCTGCAGGACCCAGCCGGCGCCCCAGGTCACATCGTCCTTCGTCTTGCCCGTGATGTGCGGGACGTTGAACCGGTCCCGGACGATCGTCACCCCCTTGCGCGGAACGGACTCGGTCTGGCACGGACACTGCCCGGCGGTCCCGAACGCGGCCGACTTGAACGCCGTCTGCAGGTCGGCGTCGGTGACGGCGTTGAAGAGCGGCGTGAGTGAGTCGTACATCTTGGCCTGCTCGTCGGCGGCGGCCGGCACCGGCAGGCCGCCGTATTGCCCGGAGGGGATGATGTTGCGGGCAGTCCCGGCGTAGTCCTTCACCGCTGCGGCGCCCGCGGAGGCGGGCGTCAGGCAGGCGAGGGATATAACCGCGATGACCAGTCGCTGATGTCTCATGGCGCGCACCCTATCCTTTGCCTGGCCAGCCAGATTTGTGAAGATCGATCGGCTATTCGTCCACCCTTGCCGCGAAAAACTGTGCGGGAGGACAAAATTGACGCATCCGTCAACTTTGTTCTAGGCTGGGCGGAATGCCCTCGTCGCTGCCCGAGACCGCCACCATCGGCGCCGGCTCATCCGGCATGGCGGCGTCGCGCGAGCCCCACCTCGACAAGGAGCGGCGCGCCGGGGCCCAGCGCGCACGGGATGCGGGCTTCCGTCTGCCGGTCCGTCTGGATCAGAAGGCGTCCGAGGCGGTGCCTGCCACGTGAACGCCGGCGGAGCCACCACCGACGTGGGTCCCGGGGAGCCCCCGTCCGGTAAGCGCGAGCAGACCAAGGCCGCGAACCGCCAGGCGATCCTCGATGCCGCCATGCACGTCTTCGGCGACCTCGGGTACGGCGCGGCCACGGTGCGCGACATCGTCCGGCGCACCGATCTGGCCACCGGCACCTTCTACAACTACTTCCCCGACAAGGAGTCGGTGCTGCGGGCGCTGCTGGAGGACGCCGCCACCGAGGCGCGCGTCCTCGTGCGGGCTGCCCGGCGCTCCTCCGAGGACCTTGAGTCGTTCGTCGAATCGGGCTTTCGCGCGTATTTCGAGTACCTCGCGTCCGACCCGCTGCTGTTCGAGATGCTGCGGCGCAACGCGGGCACCATCCGGGCCCTCTACGACGAGCCGGCGATCGGCGCCGGGACCGTCGAGCTGGCCGAGGACCTGCGGGCCGGCATCGCCGCGGGCCTTGTCCCGGACCTGGATGCGGAGTACATGGCGCGCGCCATGGTGGGTGCCGCGTTCGAGATCGCCGTGCTCATGCTCGACCGCGAACCGGTCGATGTCGACGGGGCGGTGGCGTTCATCTCAGGCCTGTTCCTGGGCGGCATGCAGCAGTTTCGCTGAGTCGCACATCATCTAGGCTGTCTGACGGTCGACCGCAAGGATCGCCAGTCTCCGCCGTCCATCACAGGGGTACACGTCACAATGCGTCGTCTCGCTCTGCTCTGCTTATTCATCGTCGGCGGCCTCGCGCTCGTCACGTCGGCCCAGGCCCGCTACACCGTCGGGATCTCGGACCAGCTCGCCAAGACCTTCACGAACCCGAAGTACAAGGCGCTGAAGATGACGGTCGCGCGCTACATCGCGCCCTACGACGTGATGACGGACGCAGATCAGCTTGGCCGGCTCAACGACTGGATCACCGCGGCCAAGGCGGACAAGCAGAAGGTCCTCGTCTCCTTCGAGCACTCGCGCACGCCGGGCAAGGAGGCGAAGATGCCCTCGATCTCGGAGTACACCAAGCAGCTGAAGGCCTTCAAGAAGGTCTACGGCAAGGTCGTCACGGACATCTCGCCGTGGAACGAGGTCAACGTCTGCCAGAAGAACGGACGGACCGAGGGCCAGCCGACGAAGATCTGCAAGGATCCGAAGGTCGCCGCCGCCGTCTACAAGGCCGCCAAGAAGGTCTTCCCGAAGAGCAAGATGGTCGTGCTGGACTTCCTGGACGGCAACGACCCCGGCGGAGCGATCAGCTACGTGCGGAAGTTCAAGCAGGCGGCCAAGCCGGGCCCGAAGGCGATCTGGGGCCTGCACAACTATTCCGACACGAATCGCTACAGCGACAAGACGCAGCGCACGAAGCGCCTGTTGAAGGAGATCGGCAAGGGCGAGGTCTGGCTGACGGAGACCGGCGGTCAGGTCACCTTCCAGAAGCGCACGGTGGCCGAGGGGCAGAAGTACGCCGCCAAGGCGCTCGGCTGCATGTTCGACATCGCCAACCGCTACAAGCAGATCACGCGCGTCTACGTCTACAGCTTCAACGGCACGCCGGAGAACGTCGGCCTGCTCTTCGACTCAGGACTCGTCGCCGACGACGGCGTCACCGAGCGGATGGGCTATGCGGTCGTGAAGAAGCGCAAGGTGATCAAGTGCAACAAGTAGCACCCGCCTGAGGGGACCGGGAGCCGGCGACACGAGGTCGCCGGCGCCCGCGATCTACACTCGTCAGGACGTGCCCACGTTCTGCCGCCACGGACGCCTCGAAGACAACTGCCCGATCTGCAGTCGCAAGCCGCGGGTCCGCCCGGGAACGGTGACCGGACAGGCGCAGGCGCGCCTGGCCAAGGATCGGCTGACCCCCAAGCGCAAGTCCAGCGGATCGACTCCGGCGCCGGCCTCCAAGCGCCGCACGCCGCGGGCCGGCGCCCTGAAGGTTCGCCGGGTGCACCGCTCGGTCGAGGACGGGTACGAGCACGAGCTCATACCCGGGGTCCGCGCGTCCGACGACGCCCGTCGCCTGGCGCAGGAGCTGGCGTTCGCCACGGCCCGCCTGACGGAGCTGCAGGTCCAGCCGCCCGGACTGCTGGGCGACGCACGCGCGATGCCGGACCGCGAAGAGGGCCTGTGGACGCTGTTTCTCACGGCGTACCTGTCGCCGCTGGAAGGCGTCGACGACCCGTTCGCGGCGATCACGGACGCCCGCACGAACTGGGCCGGGGGGGAGCTTCCGCAGCTGGACGGCGTGCAGCTCGGTCCGCGTGCGGCCCACGACCCCCGGCGCGGCACCGACACGCTCGCGGCCTACCGGGCGCGCGCCGAGAAGGCCGGCGGCCAGGAGGTCCTGCTGTCGGCCGAGGCGTCGCTGACGCCCGCCCGGCGCTTTGACCGGGCCTTCGAGCGGCTCTCGCTGCCGCGCTTCCCGCGAGCGGCGCGCTACGAGTTTTTGACCCTGGCCGGTGGCCTGGAGCTGCTGGATGTGCAGCCGTCGTCGCTCCTGCTCGCCTCGGCCGAGACGATGGACCCGACGCTGCTGGCCGCCAAGCGGATCTTCGGGATCGGTGACGCCATCAACCTGCAGCGTCGCGCGAGCGAGCTGCTGCAGGCCGTCGAGGTGGCGCCCGGGGCGCTGGACCTCGCGCTTGTGAACTGGGCCCGCCCCCCCGGCCCGCCCAGCGACCGCATCACCGCCGGCTCGCAGGTGACCGAGGATCCAGCGGTCTGGGCGCGCGTGGCCGGGGTGCTCGGTGTGAGCGATCCCGACGAGGACGAGGACGAGGACGAGGACAGCGCCGGCGAGGGCGACGAAGACGACGCGCGCTGACGTGGAGGAGCCGACAGGTTCTTCGTCTCCGCGACCGATGGACGTCGACCCGCAGCAGGTGATCGCCTTCCGGCTGGCGGGGCACGGGCTCGCCGCCGCGAGCGCCGACCCGCTCGAGCCGCTGCGCGGGTGGGCGACGCAGGACGAGCTCGGCGCCGGCCTGCGCCTGGCCGCGTACGGGCCGTCCACGCGCCGGCACTTCGGCCAATGGGCAGGCCTGGGTACCGCGCATGCCGGCGAGCTCTGGGCGATGGTGGACGACGAGTGCTCCGACGTGCGCATCGATGGCGAGGTAGGGGCGCGGGTCCTGACCCGTGACCTGGCGCGACTGAAGGACCCGCCGACGGCGCACGGCGTCCGGCTCATCGCACCCGGGGATCCGCTGCTGCTCGGGCGCGACCGCGAGCGTCTTCTGCCCGACGCCGCGCGGCGCAAGCAGGTGTGGCGCGTGCTCGGCGGCTCCGGGTTGGTCCTGTCCGACGGGCGTCTCGTCGCGCTGTGGCGGGGACGCAAGCAGGGCAAGCGCCTCCAGGTCGCCGTCGACGCGCTGGACGGCGGAGTTCCGCGCGACGCGATCCGCGCCGAGGCGGAGCGGCTCGCCGCCCATCGTGGGTGCGCGGGGGCCGAGGTGGTCTAGGTAGGGCCGACCAGGCCGACGCCGGACCGGGCTGAGACGCAGGCTTCCTCCGGCGCGTCGGCGTTCCCCGTGCGCGCCTAGAGGTTGGGAAAGCGCCGGTCGACAGACCGGGACATCCCTCACCCATCTGGCGGTCAGACGGCCGCCGACCAAAAGAACCGGCTCATCTCAGGACGTCCCGACTTTCCCGCCTGCTGCTGGCCGCCGTCGCGCTACCCGTCCTGGCGCTTCCCGCGG
>JAOPZJ010000320.1 GCA_025964155.1 Solirubrobacterales bacterium | reverse complement strand
CATCCCCACGACGACCACCACCGAGAGCGTTCCGCAGACGACAAGCACCGAGACCCAGACCACCACGACCGACACGGCGCCGAGCACGCCGGTCGACCCGACGACGACCGACGTCAACCCGAGCGTGCCCACGGACCCGTCCACCACGGGCACGACGCCGCCCCCGGACCCCGGCGGCGCGGCCCCCATCGATCCCGGGACCCAGAACGGCGGCCCGTGATGATGCCCGGACAGCTCATCGTCGATCGGTACGAGCTCGGGGAGCGCCTCGGCGTCGGCGGCATGTCCACCGTGCAGGTGGCGCTGGACCGCCGGCTCGAGCGTTACGTCGCCGTCAAGCTCCTCGCCGAGCACCTGGCCGACGACCCGCAGTTCGTCTCACGCTTTCGCCGCGAGGCGCTGGCCGCCGCACGGCTTGTGCACCCGAACGTCGTGCAGGTCTTCGACTTCGGGCTGGACGAGGCCAGCGGCCGCCATTACATCGTCATGGAGGTCGTGCGCGGCCGCTCCGGCGCTGAGCTCCTGCGCGAGGAGGGTCGCCTGATCCTTTCGGAGGCCGTGGACCTCGTCACCCAGGCCTGCGCCGGCCTGGCGTACGCGCACCGCAACGGCGTGGTGCACCGTGACGTCAAGCCGGGCAACCTCCTGCGCTCCGACGACGGCGTTGTGAAGCTCGCGGACTTCGGGATCGCCAAGGCGCTGAGCGCCGAGGAGTCGTCGATCACACAGGTCGGATCAGTCCTGGGCACCGCGTCCTACCTGGCGCCCGAGCAGGCCCGCGGCGAGGACGCCGGGCCGCAGGCGGATCTCTACGCCCTCGGGGTCGTCAGCTACCAGCTGCTCTCCGGGCGCCTGCCGTACGAGGCCGCCTCGCTCACCGAGCTTGCGCTCAAGCAGCAGCGCGAGGCCCCCGCGTTCCTGCATGAGCTTGACCCGACGATCCCCGAGGCGCTGTCGCTGGCCGTGGACCGGGCGCTTGCGCTGGATGCTTCCGACCGCTTCGCGGACGCCGAGTCCATGAGCCGCGCGATCACCGAGGGCGCGCAGGGCATCGCCGACCCGACCGCTCTGACCCGTGCCGTGGCGCCCGGCACGGAGGCGACACGCGTCGTCTCGCGCACAGAGCCACGCACCGCGATCGCCGGCGCGGGCTTCCCGACGACCGGCGCCGCCCGTCAGCCGCGGGCACCGCGTCAGCCGCGGAGTGGGACCGGCCAGCACGTCCCGGCGCCGGTCCCGGTGCCCGCGCGGGTCTCGCGGCGGGAGCGCAAGGCGCAGGCCGCGCACGCTGCGGCGATCGCCAAGCAGGCTCGCCGGCGGCGCAAGGGCCGGCTGCGCCGCACCGTCGGGACGTTCTTCGTGCTCGTGCTGCTGGCGGCCGGGGGCGCAGGCGCGGTCATCGCGACGTCCAGCGACTCGACGGCCGTGAACCTGCGCAAGATCACCGGCGACGGCGTGAACAACGTCGCGCGGTCGATCGGGGACTTCATCAACGCGAACACGCGGTAGCCACAGCAGCTTCCCCACCCAGCCGCCGTCTCCCGGCCCGTTGCGGCCTACGCACGCCTCGCGGTGCATGAATCTGGGCAGTCCGGGTACGCACCGCCGGTGTTCTCCGCCCGCACTCGCGGCACATGACCCCTGTGCCGTTTCTGCCCCCGGATGACCGCCCGCACCGCCGAGCGCTCGCCCGGCGCCGGGCGCGCCGTCGCCTGCTGCTGCAGCGAGGCGGTGCCCTCGGCGTCCTCTGCGGCCTGCTGGGCGCCATCGTGCTCATCGCCGGCGGCGGAGGCGGAGGCGGCGCCTCGCATCCGTCGCATGCCGCCGCCGCGGTCGTCATGAGCACGATCCCGCACGACGCCGCCCCGTCGCCGGTCAAGGCCGTCCGACCGGCCCGCCCCCGCACGCCGATCGAGCGCGCGATCGCGTGGGCGCGAACGCGGGCAAAGCACGACCTCCACGAGGTCGGGACGACCAACTGCTCACCGTCGATCGCCCGCTGGGAGCACCACATGGGCCTGCAGGTGCCGGACGCTCCGCCGTGCGCGCCGTGGTGCGGCGCGTTCATCCACGAGGCATTCCTGCAGGGCGGTATCCACCTCTCCTCGCGGCTGATGGACCCCAACGCCTCCTACGCGGACGCGGTGGCGGGCCGCAACGGGCTCAAGCGAGTGCCGAAGCGCGACGTGCGCCCCGGCGACCTCGTCTTCTTCGCGCTCGACCCTGCGATGCCGGCCGGAAACCAGGCCTCGCACGTAGCGCTCGTGATCCGCGGCCCACGGGACGGCAAGGTCCGCACCGCTGAGGGGAACGTCGGCCACCACGCCGTGGTGACCTCGCGTGGCCTGCGCTACATCGTGCTGGCCGCGCGGGTCACGCGCGGACGCGCCAAGGCCTGAGCGGCGCGCCCGCGGGCCCGCGCCGCCTCAGTCGCACAGAACCCACCCTCCGGCTTCCCGAAGCCCCCGGCAAGGATCCGGGCGTCATCTCGCGTGATCCCTCAGGCCGGCAGCCCGGACCGCTCCAGGTACTGCGTGACGACCTCGGGTGTGTCGTCCGCGAACTCCGCGGCCACCTCCTGGCGGATGGTCTGGGGCTTCAGGCTGGCGCGAGCACGGTGCCGGGCGCCGCGCCCGCGCGCAGCGCCGCCTGCACCTGCGGGAGCGTGCCGGCGTAGATGGCCCCGCGCAGGTCGGCCATCAGCCGGCTGACGAACGCGAGGTTGTGGATCGTCAGCAGCCGCATGCCCGTCAGCTCCCGCGCGTGGACGAGGTAGCGCACGTAGCCGCGGGAGAGGCCGACGGCGCAGGCCGGGCACGGGCAGCCGTCCATGATCGGCGCGTCGTCGTCCTTGAAGCGCCCGGCCGTCAGGTCCACGCGCCAGCGCTTGTCCGGGTCGGGGATCAGGGCGACGCCGTGGCGGCCCAGGCGCGTGGGCATCGCGCAGTCGAACGTGTCCACGCCGAGGCCGACGCCGGTGATGAGGTCGTCGACGTCGCCGATGCCGAGCAGGTGGCGCGGCTTATCCGGCGCGTGCTTGTCGAGCGCCGCGGTCGACCAGCCGACGACCTCGTACATCTGCGGCTTGTTCTCCCCGAGCGAGCCGCCGATGGCGACGCCGGGCGCGCGCGAGGCGGCGATGTGCTCCGTGGACTCCACGCGCAGATCCTCGTAGACCCCGCCCTGCACGATCCCGTAGACGAGCTGGTCCCGCGGGCCGTTGTGGTCATGCCAGGTCAGGCAGCGCTCGAGCCAGCGGTGCGTGCGCTCCGTCGAGCGGGCGGTGTACTCGCGGTCGACGTTGAACGGCGTGCACTCGTCGAAGACGAGCGCCAGGTCGCTGTGGAGGTTGGCCTGGATCTCCATCGACGTCTCCGGCCCCATGAACTTCTCCGAGCCGTCCAGGTAGGAGCGGAAGCGGACGCCCTCCTCCTCGATGCCCAGGACCTTGCCGTTGCGGTCGCTGTGGGTGTTGCGGCCCTTGATCTCGTCGGCCACGGTGCCGTGCCCCATCGAGAAGACCTGAAAGCCGCCGGAGTCCGTCACGATCGGCCCGTCCCAGCCCATGAACCGGTGCAGGCCGCCGAACCCGGCGATGCGCTCGTCCCCCGGGTCCAGGAACAGGTGGAAGGTGTTGCCGAGGACGATGTCGTAGCCGAGGTCCTTGACCTCCTGCGGCAGCAGCCCCTTGACCGTCGCCTTCGTGGCGAGGGGGACGAAGGCCGGCGTGCGGACCTCGCCGTGGGCCGTGGTCAGGACCCCCGCGCGGGCCTGCGAGGCGGGGTCACGGGCGTCGATGCGCAGCGGGGTCACCCGCGGCATGGTAGAAGCGACGGGTGCTCGGAACCCTGGCCGCCATCGTCGACGTCGCGTCCAAGGTGGGTCTGCCGCTGCTGTTCGTCCTGATCGCGGTCGAGACGATGGGCATCCCGGTGCCCGGCGAGACGGCGCTCATCACGGCCGGCATCGTGGCCGGCAAGGGCAATCTGCCGATCGAAGGGGTCATCGCCGTCGCCGCCACGGCGGCGATCCTCGGCGACAACGTCGGGTTCCTCATCGGGCGCCATTACGGCCGGCGGCTGCTGACCGCGCCGGGCCCGCTGTCCAGGCACCGCATGCGCGTCATCGAGATCGGCGAGCCGTTCTTCGATCGCCACGGACCGAAGGCGGTCTTCCTCGGCCGCTTCATCAGCGGGCTGCGGATCACCTCCGCGTGGATGGCCGGCGTGAGCCGGATGCACTGGCCGATCTTCACCTTCTACAACGCGGCGGGCGGCATCGTCTGGGCCACGACCTTCGGCCTGCTCGCGTACTACGGCGGCGAGCACGCCGAGTCCGTCATCCACACCATCGGGATCGCCGGCGTCGGCGCGGTGGTCACCTTCGGCCTCGTGCTGTTCGTCGTCCTGCGCATCCGTCGGAGGCGGGCGGAGGCGCTCGTGGAAGGCGCCGTCGCACGAGCTGAGGCCCGCGAGGCGGCGCGGGCCTCAGGGTCAACGGAGCACTGACGGCTCAGGCCCCGGTGCGGGTCTCCTGCGGCTGGTCGAACGCTCCGTTGTCACCCTCGACCTCCGGCGGGCGGTCACCCTCGACGGTCTGCGGGCGGTCGCCCACGGCGATCGACACGCGCCGCCGCTGGGCCTGCTCGGGCTTGGGGATGCGAACCTCCAGGACACCGTTCGACATGGCGGCCTGGACGCTGCCCGGGTCCACACCGGCCGGCAGGGTCAGCGAGCGGCTGAAGCTCCCGGCCGCACGCTCGAGGCGGACGAAGCCGCCCTCACGGGCCTCGTGCTCCTCCTTGCGCTCACCGCTCAACGTCAGCGTGTCGCCTTCCACCTCGACGTTGACGTCCGACTCGGTCATGCCGGGCAGGTCGGCCCTGAGGATGTACTGACCCTCCGTCTCGACGAGATCCATCGCAGGAGCCCACCGCCGCAAGGCGGTCTGCGGAGCCGCCGGGGTGTCGAAGAACGTGGAGAACAACCGGTTCATCTCCGACTGCAGCGAGTTCAGCTCGCGTGCAGGTTCCCAACGGACGAGTGCCATGACTCCACCTCCTGATCAATGACAGTACGAACACCACTGATAATAAATCTCAGTCGGTTACTGTCAAGATTGTCCTCGGTCAGCGTGGAGACAGGACGGCGCTCAGCGCGGGACAGCCGGCGCCTCAGCAGCAGTCGTCGCCGGGCGTCGCGCCCGCGCAGCCACCGGGGGCGGGCAGCACGCGCTCCCACGCGTCGCCGAGCAGCTCCTGCTCTTCGGCGGTGAGCTTCTCGAGGAAGAGGCGGCGGACGCCGGCCAGGTGCGTCGCACGGGCCTCGTCCAGCGTGCGCACCCCTGCCTCGGTGAGCACGGCATAGGCACCGCGGGCATCGCTGTCGCACGACTGCCGCGCCACGAGCCCGTCGCGCTGCAGGCGGTCGATGAGCCGCGTGAGGCCCGAGCGGCTGAGCAGGATGGACTCGGCCAGATCGCACATGCGCATCTTGCGGGACGGCGCGTCGTGCATGTACATGAGGACCTCGTACGTCGTCAGCGGCAGGCCGTGTGCGGCCTCCAGCTCGGCGTCAAGCGCCTTGCACAACGACGCGTGCGCGCGCAGCAAGCCGCGCCAGGCGCGCAGCTCACGCCCGTCGAGCGGGGCGGAAGCGGAGGGGGGTGGTTCAACGGTCGCCATGAGTGTGAGGTAAGTCCTTGCGTGTGCAACCACCACGGTAGCAGCGGGCGCCGCCGTTGGCGACCCCAGGCACTGCATGGTGCGGGAAGCGTCGGTCAGACACCGATGTAGCCTCCCGTCCCATGCTCGCAGCCGTGACCGACGCCGTCGTCCCCGTGGCAGGGCTCGGGACCCGACTGGCGCCGCTCACGCGCGCGCTGCCCAAGGAGTTGCTGCCCGTCGGCCGCACGCCGGTCGTCGGGCACGTCGTCGAGGAGCTTGCCGCCGCCGGCGTCGAACGCGTGTGCTTTGTCACGCGGCGTGGAAAGGGCGCGATTCTCGACCACTTCGACGACCCCGACCCCGGCCATGCGATCTCCTTCCTCGCGGTCCGTCAGGCGGTCCAGCGCGGCTTGGGCGACGCCGTGCTGTGCGCCGAGGGGACCGTGACCGGGCCGTTCGTGGTGGCGCTGGGCGACGCCGTCCTGAGCGCCGCGGGCGGCGCCCCGGCGGGGATCGTGGCGCGCCTCGGAGCGGCCTTTGCCGCACACGACGCCGTCGCCGCGATTGCCGTCGAGGCCGTGCCCCCCGAGGCCATCTCGCGCTACGGCGTCGTCGCTCCCCGCGCCGAGGCCGCCGGCGGCGTGCTGCTCCTGGAGGACCTCGTCGAGAAGCCCGACCCGGCCGACGCGCCGAGCCGCTGGGCCATCGCCGCGCGCTACGTCCTCTCCCCCGCGATCTTCGGCGCGCTGCGCACCACCGCGCCGGGGACCGGCGGCGAGGTCCAGCTGACCGACGCGATCCGAGCGCTGCTGCACGCCGGCGGAACGGTCGTGGCGGTGCCGCTGGCGCCCGGCGAGCGCCGCCACGACGTCGGCTCGCCCGCGAGCTACGCCCGAGCGTTCCTCGACCTCGCCCTCGATGACCCCGAGCTCGGCCCGGAGCTGCGGGCCCACCTCGTCGCCCGGTTGCGTGACGGTGGCTGACGCCGGCGCGAGCGTCCGTGTCGCCATCCCGGCGCGCGCCGCGCTGGCCGGAAACCCGTCCGACGGCTACGGCGGGGCGGTGCTGGCCGTGTGCGTCGACGGCCTGGCCGCGACGGTGCAGGTCGCGCCGGCCCCCCGCGACATCGTGGAGCCCGACGAGTGCTCGGCGCTCGTGGGCGCCACCGTCCGGCGCTTCCGGACCGTCGTCGGCGCGGCAGCGGGCGCGCCGGTCGCCGTGCACGTGGCCTCCACGATCCCGCGCGAGGTCGGGCTCGCCGGCTCCAGCGCGATCGTGCTTGCCACGCTGCGCGCACTCGGCGCGCTCACCGGGACGGGCATCGCCGAGGAGGAGCTGGCCGCGGTGGCACTCGACGTCGAGGTGTCGGGGCTCGGGATCGCCGCCGGGCCGCAGGACCGGGTCGTGCAGGCGCGCGGCGGGCTGGTGGCGATGGACTTCGCCGCCGGCGGGCTGGGCGTCGCCGCACCGCTGGACCCCGGCGGTCTGCCGCCCCTGCTGCTCGGCTGGCTCGCGTCGGCCGGGCAGGCGTCCGGCGGCTACCACGCCGACCTGCGCGCCCGGT
>JAOPZJ010000243.1 GCA_025964155.1 Solirubrobacterales bacterium | reverse complement strand
CGCCGCCGCCGGCGCGGCCGCCGGCCCGCTGTCGGCGCCGATCGCCGCACTGGTCGGCACCGCGCTGTACGTCGCGGGGGCGGTGCGGCTGGCACGACCACAGCTCCGGACGCTGCTCGGAGCCCTTCGACCACAACCTGGGTGAGCGCATGGACGATCCGCCGCCCCAGCGGGACAGTCCGTGAGCCTGAGCCCGCCGTATCGGACGGCGCCGGTGCCCCCCTCACCGGCGCCTCTGGCGTCATTCCCCGCGGAGCGTGCGTCGCACGCTCCGCGGGCCGACGTGGTGGCAGTGGCGCTGCTGGCGCTGCTGCTCGCCGTCGTCGTCGCGCTCACGTGGCGACGCTGGGGCGTCCCGGAGCTGGACGCCGGGGCCGAGCTGACCACCGCCGATCTCGTCGCGCACGGCGCGACGCCGTACGCCGACGTGCGCTACTTCTACGGGCCACTCGGGCTCTATGGCCTCGCGGCGACCTTCCGCGCCTTCGGCACCGGGCTCGGGACCGCCTACGCGTTCGGCCTCGCCCAGACCGTCGCGATCCTTGCGGTCTTCTACGCGCTCGCCCGCCATTGGCTGCGGCCGCTGTGCGCCGCTCTGGCCACCGCGATGCTGCTCGCGATCGGCTTCTCGGGCACCGCGTTCGACTTCGTCCTTCCGCATACGAACTCCGCGACGGTCGGCCTGCTCGCGCTGCTCGGCATGCTGCTGGCCCTCAGCCGCGATCGCCCCGGATGGGCCGGGGTGGCGGCCGGTCTCGTCGGACTCACGCGGCCGGAGTACGTCGCGGTCGCGATCGCGATCGGTGCCGCCTACCTCGTCGGGCTCGCCCGCGAGCGCCGCGGCGGCGTGCGTGCCGCCGCGGTGCGCCTCGGCGTTCCCGGCGTCCTGATCCCGGCCGCCGTGCTCGGAGCCCTGGCCGTACGGGTCGGCGCGGCGCGTCTCTTCACCGAGAACCTGTGGCCGGTGGACTTCCTGCGCGTCGCGGGCTTCGCGACGCAGGAGCGCTGGATGCCCCTGACCCTCGACAGCGTCCTCGGGCTGGTGGTGCGCGCCGGGGTCTACGGTGGCCTGCTCGCCGGTGCGGTGGCGACGGCGCTCGCGCTGCGCGAGCGGCCACGGCTCCGCGCGTTGTGGCCGCTGGTGGCGACGGTCGCCGGACTCGCGGCCGTCGACGTCGCCGCACGCGCCACGGGTGTCCTCGCCGCGCAGCGCGCCGCCGTCGAGGCAGAGTGCCGCGGGCTCCTGATCGGGATGAGCTGGCTGCCCGCTCTCGGCTTCGCCGTCGGGATCTGGATGGCGGTTGCCTTCGTCCGCGGCCGCCCTTCACCGCTGGGTCGCGCCTGGCCCGCCGATCTCGCGCTCGTGGCGGCGGCGACGGCACTCGGCGTGCGGGCCTACAACGCGTTCACGCCGGAGGGGTCCTACGCGACGTACTACGCCGCACCGCTCGTCCTGCTCGCGGCGATCCTCCACGAGCGCATCGGCGATCGCTGGCCGTCCGTGCGCCCGGTCGCCGTCGGGACGCTCGCGCTCGTGGCCGCAGCGCTGTTGGCCCATGCCCAGATCGGGCTCTACGCCGACCGCAGCGCGTCCGTGGACACCGCGCGGGGCAGCTTCCACACCTCCCCCGCCTCGGCCGCGGCCCTCGGCCCCACGCTGCGCCGCCTCGCCGCGCAGACCCGTCCAGGCGAACGCATCCTTGCCGTTCCGGCGAACGGGGGTCTCTACTTCCTCGCCGACCGGCGACCCGCGCTGTACGAGCTGATGCTGCTGCCGGGGCTCCTCGACACGCGGGCGGACGAGGAGCACGCGCTCAGCGTGCTGCGCCGCGAGCGGGTCCGGACGGTCGTGCTCGCCGCGCGCGACTTCCGGGTCTGGGGCTGGCCGCGCTTTGGCCGGGACTACAACCGGACGCTGGGCGCGGGGCTGGGAGCCCGGACCGTCGCAACCACGACGTTCGGGCGCCTGGATGCACCCGCCGCGGGCACGTATCCCTCGCGCGGCTTCCAGGTACTCGAGCTCGGCCCATGAGCCGCCGCCCCGATTGCGCGGCTGGATGGTCGATTTCACGGGTTCGCCGCGCGGGCCGCCTCGTGAATCAAGCATCTAGACGGGCAGCGCGAGATCGAGGATGCGCTCGTGCCGTTCGGCCCAGGAGTTCGCCTTCACGAACGCCAGGCGCTCGCGTTCGGGCACCGGGCCAAGTGCGAGGGCACGCCGCACGCCGGCGACGAAATCGCCGCCGGGCTCGATGAGCAAGACCCGCGGGTCGATGTCGCGCACCGGCGGCAGGTCGGCGGCCACCACAGGGCGTCCGGCCGCGAGGTACTCGTAGACCTTGAGCGGGCTCATCGCCTCGGTCAGCGCGCTGCGCACATGCGGCAACAGGCAGGCGTCGGCCGCGCGCAGCAGCGCGATGACCCCGTCGCGACCGACCGGTCCCCGCAGCTCGATGTTGCCCGCACCGTCCAGCGGTCGCAGGTGCTCCGGCTCGGCGATCGGCCCGGTCAGCACGATCGACGCCTCGGGCATGTCGGCGGCCAGCCGCAGCAGGGCCTGCACGTCGAGCCTGGAGTCGAGGGTCCCGACGTATACGAGCCGCGGTCCGCCGACCCGCCGCGGTGCCTGCGACGGGTTGCCCTGCCATTCCAGCGGCTCCACCCCGTTGGGGACGACGCACCTGGGGCCGGCGGGTTCCAGGACGTCGAGCAACGGCGTCGAGACGGCGCAGACGCGCAGCTGCCGCTCGCGCATACGCGCGTACGCCGCGGTGTGGAGCGCGCGCTGGCGCGCGTAACCGGGGTGGGCGGCCCAGTCGTCGACCGCGTAATACGTCACCGGACCGGCCCACCGCAGGTCGCAGAACGCGGCCACGAGCGGGTGGGCGGTGATGACCGCCGGGCGCCTGAGGCCCATCCGCTCGGCGCCCCGCCGCAGTGCGCGGTCGTAGGCAGCGAACACGCGACGGGCGCCGCGCTCGGCCGCGGGCTCACTGCGCGCCAGTCGCAGGGGCTGGGCGAGCACATGGTCAGCGTCGCCGGGGAAGCCCGCGTCCTCACGCCCCAGCATGCCGCGCACGCGCACGACCGGCCGGCTGCGCACCTGGTTGGCGACGAGCACCCGGTCGACGCGCGGGTGGTGCAGCAGCGCCTGTGCGAGCCGATCCTCGGGGAAGTACATCCCGCGGGCACGCGCCGCATGCCACGTCAGCTGAGAGAACGTGAACACGACGTCGTCACCGGTGGGGGCGTGTGGGGGCATCGCCTGTCCGATCAACGCCTCCGACCGCGCGGAACTCCCGGGGTCGGCGCAAGCCGCCGGGCGCGCGGGACGTTGTAGCTCTGAGAGAGGCTGATCGCGTTGCCCGAGCCCACGTTGAAGGAAGCGACCATCACCGGCGTGCGCTGGGTCGTCCTGGCGCGCGTCATCAGCGAGGTGCTGGCGTTCGCGGGGGTCGTGGTCCTCGCGCGGCTCGTGCCGCCCGACGCGTTCGGCCGGGCGGCCGTCGCCCTGATCCTCGTGCCGCTGGCGACGATCCTCACCTTCGAGGGCTTTGCCGCAGCGCTCGTCCAGCGGGCGTCGTTGCACGAACGTCACCGCGAGACCGCGATGTGCACGAGCCTCGTCGCCGGGGCGCTGCTGAGCGCGCTCACGTGGCTCCTCGCCCGTCCGGTGTGCGGGCCGCTGTTCGGCTCGTCCACCGCCGCGCTCGTGGAGCTCGTCTCCCCCGTCTTCGTGCTCGCGTCGGCCGGGGCCGTGTCCCGGGCGAGCCTGTGGCGGGTGCTGGACTTCCGGCGGACCGGGGTGGTCGACGTCGCGGCGCTGTTCGCCGGCACCGCGACGGCGGTCGGCCTCGCCGTCGGCGGGCTCGACGCCGCGGCGATCGTCGGCGGCGCCCTGACACAGACTGCAGTCTGCTCGGGGTTGCTGGTCATCCTCGCGCGGCCACCGCGACCCCGCTGGCACGCGCGCGAGCAGCGCGAGATCACCGCGTTCGGCCTGCCCGCGTCGTTCGCCGGGTTGGTGGGGGTGCTGTTCACCAACGTCGACTACGCGATCGTCGCCGCCCGCGCCGGCGCGCTGCAGGCCGGTCTCTACTGGCGTGGCTGGCAGCTCGGGGTCGGGTACCAGGAGAAGATCAGCCGGGTGATGATGCAGCTCGCCTTCCCGGTGTACTCGCGCACCACCGATGCGGCGCAGCTGCGCGCGATGCACGAGCGCGCCACTCGCGTGCACGCGGTGGTCGTGTTCCCGCTGCTCGCGATGCTCGCGGTCAGCGCCCCGGTGCTCGTGCCGACCGTGTTCGGTCCGGCGTGGACGCCCGCGGTCGGCCCCGCACAGATCCTCTGCCTGGCCGGCATGATCGCCGCGATCCTGACCGGCTACCCCCAGGTCATGCTCGCGATCGGCCGCCCGCGCGCGCTGCTGACGTTCAACGCGACCGTGGTGGTGCTCTACGCCATCCTCGTGACCGTGAGCATCTCCAGCGGGCTGATCGTCCTGTCGTTCGCCGTGGTCGGCGCCTACGTGTGCGTGCTGTTCGGCGCCTACCTCGTCCTGCTGGGACCGCACGCCGGGATGACCCTGCGCGGCCTCGCGCGCGAGATCGCCCCGGCCGTCGCCGGTTGCGTGGCACTCGTCGTCGTGTGTGCACCGCTGTCGCACCTGCTGCAGCGGGCCGGCGCACCGGCGCTGGTCACGCTCGCAATGCTCGGAACGTCCGGCGCGTGCGCCTACATTGCGACCGTCAGGGCCCTGTTCCGGCCGGTCTACCTCGACGTGCTGGGGCTCGCCGCGCACGTGCTGCCGCAGCGCCTCGTGTCGCGCCCGCGCCCGCTGCGGCGGGTGGGCCGGGCGGTCAGATCACGCGCGTAAGTGCGGCGCGGTCGTCACCGGCCGCCTCGGGCTCACCGGCAACGTCCTGCGGGCGCACGACGCGCGGCCGCACGGGCGGATGATCGCCGGCACCGTCCGGGGCGTCGAGCGTGGCGAGCAGGCCGCAGACGAGGAACAGCAGGTAGACGACGTGAGGGAACGACAGCACGTCGAACAGTGCGCTGGCCATCGCGACCACCGCCACCGCGGCGCCGGCGCCGAGGGCCGGCGGGCCACGCAGCCGGTCGCGGGCCGTCGCCAGGCGGTGCATCAGGGCGAACGCGGTCCCGAAGAGCGTCAGGTACGCGACGAGCCCCAGCATGCCGGCCTGGACGGCGAGACCCAGATACTGGTTGTCGAGGATCCGGTACTTCGCCGGATCGTAGCTCCCGTACCCCCGACCCACGACGAGGTGCCGGACGACGTCGGGTGCGACGCCCGTGTAGTCCGAGGCCCGGTCGCGCGTCGAAAGCGTGCTTGTCGCGTTCCCGGGCTCGAGCTGGGAGAACACCGACCCGACGGTGCCGGGCGCGAGCAGGTGCACGAGCACCCCGACGCCGACCACGAGCGGCAGCAGCTGCCGCCCGACCTGGCGTGGACGGTAGGCGGCCACCACGAGCAGGCCCGCGGCGGGGGCCAGGACACTCGTCTTGCGCTCGGTCGACAGTGCCCCGGCGATGAGCAGACCGCAGAGCGCAAGGTGGAACACGTGGCTGCGCCGGTCCGGCGCGTCGAGCATCCGCACGGCGGCGAAGGGCAGCGCCATCGCGAGCATCGCCGCGAGCTCGAGCGGATGGACGGTGGGACCGTAGATCGTCACGCGGCCGATCGAGTCGGCCTGCTCGGGCGGCATCGGCGCGCGGCCGCCCGTAAGCACCGACGTGACGGCGTAGAACACGTTCGTCCCGGAGCGGGCTTCGACGAGCGTCCCGGCGGCGACGAGCGCGGCGAAGGCGAGCATCAGGGACACGAAGCGCGGGACTTCGGCGGGGCGCAGCGCCGAGCCCGCGATGACGAGGAACGCGAGCATCGAGGCGAGCACCGCGACCTGCTTCACCGCCGGTTTGAGCTCGCCGAGATTGGCCAGCGTTCCCGCGTTGAGCACCACCCCGGTCGCGCAGACCACGAAGAGGGCGACGGCAGCCGCATGGATCCCGGTGAACCAGGGCCGCCCGCCCGGCCGGTCATCGGGGGACGGCGCGAGGAGCGTCGCGGCCCACACGAGCGCGAGTGCGACGAGCGCCAGGCGGTCGAGCTTGCCGGGGATCCCCACGGCAGCGAACGGCACGAGCCAGATCATGGCCGTAAAGGCGGCCAGCGCCCACGGGAGCGGCCGTGCGGTGTGCGGCCAGTCGTCACCGCGGACAGGTGTCGAGAGCGGAGTCCGCCGTGGCGATGTCCGTGGCCGGACTGACCGCGCGGCGGCCGTGCCGGCGAGCGCGAGCACTCCGACGAACACGAGGACGAACAACGCGGCGGTCGGCGGTGGTCGCGAGCCCTGGCTGACCGTCGGTCCCAGTGATCGGAGGGTCGCGGCCTCCCCGTCGTCCGGCGCAGCCGTCCTCCGCGCGGCGGCAACCTGCTCGCGCAGGAACGCCAGCGCACCATCCACCAGCGCGACCGAGAGCCCCCGCTCGGGTGCGGAGGCGATGACCGTGACGACGGGACGGTTTGGTGTCACGTCAAGCAGCAGCCGGTGGGGCCGGGCGACCTCCGGGGGCTCGATCGGCGGCCGGACGATGACGTTCTCGCGTCCTAGCAGCGTCGTGAACGGGCCGTCGACCTGCACCGACATGGGCGGCACGCCGGCCGCTTCGGCGATCGCCACCCGCGCCTGCTCGGTACGCAGGTACTGGGTGTAGGTCAGCGCCAGCGAGGACGTGGCACTCGCGTCGGCCTCGTCGCTCGTCAGCACGGACACCGGGCGATCGACCAGCAGCTGTCCCTTAGCGATCGCCGGTGCCGACAGGCGCGCGGTCAGCGCCGGTGGCGACACCGAGGGACGGAACGCCGCGAGGGTCGCGGCGACGGTCGCCAACAGGACGACGGCGAGCGCTGCGACGCGTCGCCGTCGGGCGTCAGCTGGCGGTGGGCCCGACACGTCCGAGACGCCGCTCGTCGTCCGCCTCGGGCGGGGCGGTGTCCACGTCCATGTGGTTCGTGTACAGCTGCGCGACGCGCAGCTGCTCGCTCGGGGTCGAGATGGCCAGCGGGGCCGGGTGCCACACGTGACTGGACGCGGTCTGGGGCCGCTCGTCCCGGCCGCGCGGGCCGCCCATGACGGCGATCAGGCCCCAGCCGAGCAGCAGCACAGCCCCGAACGCGAGCGCCATCACCGTCTTGCCGCCGCCCGAGGTGACGGTCGTCGTCTGCGCGGCGCCCAGTGAGCGGACGATGACGCGCCGACGCGCCTGAGGGTCGTTGCTCAGGTCCGCATACGTCAGGAGCGCCTGCTTGGCCGCGCCGAAGACGGCGTCGGCCAGCCGCGCCGCCGCGGCGGCGTCCGGGCCGTGGGCGTAGACCGTGACGAGCGGAAGGTCGGGCTGGGCGATGAACTGCAGCCGATAGCGCTTGCGCTCGTCGAGCAGCTGCAGCTCGCGCGCGGCGGCGGGCGTGACCGTGTTGTACGCCTGGCCGGGGCCGCTGAACGGCCCCTCGGTCGTCACCGCTGCAGGCGGCAGCGACAGCGAGCGGGCGATTCCGTCGAGCACCGTCGAGCTGGCCATGAACTGCGCGAAGACGCCGGCCCTGGTGGTGAGGGGCAACGTGTCCTGCTTGAGGTTCGCGAGGGTCGAGATCGGCGCGTCGACGAGGATCTGCGCGGTCGCCTCCCCAGAGGACACCGTTCGCGTCGTCAGCTTCAGCGGCGTCACGCTCACGTGGTAGCCGGCGAGCAGCCCGGCGAGCGCCGCGAGCACGACGACGGCACCCGTCAGCGGCCAACGCCGTCGCAGGCTGTGCAGGATCTGGCTGGCGTCCATCAGCTCAAGAACGCCCGGCCGGCTCGCGAACTTGCGCGTCGTCGGGCACCAGGCACAACGCGCAAGCGATGACATCTCGTGTCCGTTCATAGGCTGGATGTGCGGAATCTGCGGCATGGCGTCGAGCGATCCGGCGCGATCACCACTGGACCCCGTTGCACTGCGACGGATGACCGACGCGATCGCCCATCGCGGACCCGACGAGGACGGCTTCCACCGCGAGCCCGGCGTCGCGCTCGGCATGCGGAGGCTGAGCGTCATCGACGTGGCGGGCAGCCACCAGCCGATCCGGTCCGAGGACGGCACCGTGCACGCGGTCTTCAACGGCGAGATCTACAACTTCGCGGCACTGCGCGCGGGCCTGCGCGCGCGCGGCCATCGGCTGGCGACCGACGGCGACGGTGAGACGATCGTGCACCTCTACGAGGAGTACGGGCCGGGGTTCGTGCACCGGCTGCGGGGCATGTTCGCGATCGCCCTGTGGGACCGAGCGCGACGCCGCCTCGTGCTCGTGCGTGACCGCATGGGCGTCAAGCCGCTGTACTACACGATCACGCCCGACGGCCTGGCGTTCGGCTCGGAGGTCAAGTCGCTGATCGCCGGCGGCTTGGTGCACCCCGAGCTCGACCCGATCGCGGCGGAGCTCTTCCTCGCCCACGGGTTCGTCCCAGGGCCTCGGACGCTGTTCGCCGGCGTGCACAAGCTGCCGGCCGCCTCGCTGCTCGTCTGGGAGGACGGTCGTGCCAGTGGCCCGCGGAGCTACTGGACTGCGTGGGACGGCACCGACACCGGCGCGGGCAGCGGCTGGGAGGCCGACCAGGAGCGGCTGCTCGAGCTCTTGCGAACCGCGGTGCACGACCGCATGGTCAGCGACGTCCCGCTCGGCGTGATGCTGTCCGGCGGGCTGGACTCCTCGCTGATCACGGCGCTGATGACCGAGCGCTCGTCGGGGCCGGTCAAGACGTTCTCGATCGCGTTCGCCGAGGACGCGGGTTCCAACGAGCTCGCCGACGCACGGGCGGTCGCACGGCGGCTCGGCACCGACCACCACGAGCTCATGACGAGTGCGGTCGACCACCCGGCGCTGCTGGACCGCGTGCTCTGGCATCAGGAGGAGCCCGTGGCGGACGTGTCGGGGCTCGGCTTCCTGTTGCTCAGTGAGCTGGCGCGGGAATCGGTGACGGTGGCGCTGTCGGGGCAGGGTGCCGACGAGTTGCTCGGCGGGTATCGCAAGCATGAGATCGCCGCGCTGGCGACCGCGGCGCGGCGCGGGGTCCCGCGCACCGTGCGGCGCGCCTGCGCCGCGGCAGCACGGAGCTCGCCGTCGCACGGCCCGTTCGCTCGCGGCGTCCTGGCGGTGACCACGGACGACCCGGTGGAGCGCCTGCTGGCCATGAGCCGCGTCGTCCAGCCGCGCGAGCGCCTCCAGTTGCTGCATCCCGCCTTCCGCCGCCCGCAAGACGAGGCGGAGGCCGCTATCGCGGGCGTGGTGGCGGCCCAGCTCCCCATCACCCCGTGCAGCCCGCTCGCCGAGACGCTGCACCTCGACAGCCGCCTGGCGCTCGTCGACAACATGCTCCTGTACTTCGACAAGCTCTCGATGGCCACGTCGCTCGAGGTCCGCGTGCCCTTCATGGACCACGACGTGGTGGCCTTCTGCACCGCCCTGCCGGACTCGCATCGCGTCTGGCGGCTGCGCCGGAAGGAGCTGCTCAAGCGCGCGAGCCGCGGGCTCGTCGCGGACGCCATCATCGACAAGCCAAAACGGGGGTTCTTCCACTCGGCGCTCGGCGCGTGGCTTGAGGCCAACCGCGCGACGTTCGTCACCGAAACGCTGCTCGACGGGCGCGTGCAGGCGCGCGGCCAGTATCAGGCGGACGCGGTGGCGCAGCTCGTGCAGCACGCCGCGCTCGACGACAAGAAGGCCGCCCAGCGCCTGTTCTCGCTCGTGCTCCTCGAGCGCTGGCAGCGCCTGTTCGTCGACGGTGAGACCGTGGCGGGCGTCACCCGGCCGGCGCCGATCGCGCGAGCGGCATGACCCCGCACCCGGACCCGGACCCCGACCGCGACCCCGACCCGGACCTGACCGTCATCGTCGTCACCCACGAGGGGCGCGACCTCGCGGTGCGGGCGCTGCGCTCCGCGCGGGACCGCTCCGGCGCGGTACGGGTGCAATGGCTCGTCGTCGACTCGGGGTCGAGCGACGGCACGCCGGACGTGATCGATCAGGCCTTCCCGGACCTGCGCGTCGAGCGGTGCGCCAACGTCGGCTTCGCGGCGGCGAACAACATCGCGCTGCGGTCCGCTCGAGGCCGCTGGGTGCTGCTCCTCAATCCGGACATGGAGGTCGTCGGCGGCACGCTCGCCGAGCTCGTCGCCGCGCTCGACGCGAGGGCGGGAGTCGGAGCTGCGAGCGTCATCCAGCAGTGGCCCGACGGTCGGCTGCAGCCGACGATCCGGCGCGACCCCTCACCGGGCCGCCAGCTCGGCGAGGCGCTGATGCTCGGGCGGTTCGCCGGTGAGGAGGAGTCGCGGCTGCGGCGCTACGAGCGCGAGCAGCCGGCCGACTGGCTCGTCGGCGGCTTCCTCGTCGTCCGCCGCGCGGTGATCGACGCCGTCGGGGGCCTGGATGAGCGCTTCTTCCTCTTCTCGGAGGAAGCGGACTGGTGCCGCCGGATCCGCGCGGACGGCTGGGACGTGCGCCACCTGCCCATCATGCGCGTGATCCACCACACGGGCCGCTCCGCGCGGCCGGACCTCTACGCGCAGAACTCGCACTCCAAGCTGTTGTACGCGCGCAAGCACTTCACCCCGCGCGGCCGTGCGGCCTTCCACTCGGCGCTTGTCCTGCGTCACGCGCTGCGCCTGACCGGGCTGCTGCCGCTCGCGTTGTTGCGGGCCGCCTGGCGGCCCCGCGTCCAGGCCGAGCGGCGCGCCCTGCTGGTCGTGATCGGCCTCGTCGCACCGCCGTTCACGCCGCTGCGCTGAGCGCCGCACGGTCCCGGAGCACGCAGCAATCCGACCAGGTGTGTTCCCTCGGATGGGGCAATGGCTTGCCCCAGCCACTTGGTAGCTCGTTGCCCGGTGACGATGGTGGGCGGGTCCCCCACCCCGAGGTTCCATGGTCCGTCTTCGCCCCAATCTTCTGCGACCGCGTGCGCTGATCGCCGCGTTCGCGCTCGCGTTTGTCGCCGTGGCGGCACACGCCTCCGTCGGACAGGCCGCGACCCGGTACGTCGCGCCTTCGGGCTCCGGCAGTGCGTGCACGGTCGGCGCCCCGTGCGCGAGCTGGAACAGCGCCTACGCTGCCGCCGCGCCGGGCGACACCGTCGAGGTCGCCGCCGGCACCTACCCCTCGCAGACGTTCACCGCCGCCAACAAGACGAGCGGCGCACAGGTGTCGTTCGTGCCCTCCGGTGGGACGGTCACCGTCGGCACCCTGAACATCTGGCGCTCGCGGATCGCGGTGTCCAACATGAAGGTGCAGGACGTGACGATCCGCAAGGAGGACGTCGGTACCCCGCCCGCGGTGAGCAACGTCACGATCACCAACCTGGACGGGCGCAACTTCAACATCTTCGATGCCACCGACGTGTCGATCATCGGTGGCGACTGGGGCCCGGCGTCCTCCTGCGGTGGCCCCTACGGCGGCGGCAACAACAGCCTGCGCCGCATCGCGGGCACGGTCCCGACGCACATCCTCATCGACGGCGTGAGGGTCCATGACGTGCAGAGCTATGACCTGAACGCCTGCCACACCGAGGGCCTGGCGATCTTCGCCGGCAGCGATGTGACGGTCCGCAACTCCAAGTTCTACGGCAACTCGATCTACGACATCTTCGTGCAGGACAACTCAGGCCCGATCGACACGATCACGCTGGAGAACAACTGGTTCGCCGCCCCCGTCGGCACGACCG
>JAOPZJ010000200.1 GCA_025964155.1 Solirubrobacterales bacterium | reverse complement strand
ACGGTCGACGAGGAGGGCAACGAGGAGCCCATCGAGGCCGGCATGCTCTCCAAGCAGATCGAGAAGGCCCAGAAGAAGGTCGAGGAGCAGAACTTCCTCATCCGCAAGCGCGTCCTCGAGTACGACGACGTGATGAACGAGCAGCGCCGGATCGTCTACGAGTATCGCGACGGCGTGCTCGAGGGCAAGGACATGCGCGACTCAGCGCGCGAGCAGATCGGCGAGGCCATCGGCCGCGTGATCGCCGAGTACACCCCCGGGGACTACCTCGAGGACTGGGACATGGACGGCCTCTGGCGCGCCATGGAGGACATCTGGCCGATCAGCTTCGGCCAGGGCGACGTCGATCTGAACGCGATCGACCGCGACTCGCTCGCCGACCAGCTCACCGAGGACGCGATCCGGACCTACGACCAGCGCGAGGAGGAGCTCGGCGAGGAGCTCATGCGGGCGCTGGAGCGCTACCTGCTCCTGCAGATCATCGATCAGCGCTGGCGTGAGCACCTCTACGACATGGACTACCTGCGCGAGGGCATCCACCTGCGCGGGTTCGCGCAGATCGACCCGCTGATCGCCTACAAGAACGAGGCGTTCGACCTGTTCACCGACCTGATGAACACCATCTGGTCGGACTTCGCCCGCATGATCTTCCACGTGGAGGTCGAGGTCGAGGGGGAGGAGCAGGCCATCCCGGCGCCGACCTTCGCACCCAGCGCGGCACCTGGCCAGGTCTCCTACACGGGCGGCGCGGGGACCGCGCAGCCGAGCGCCCTCATGGCCGCTGCGCCGGCCCAGGGCGAAGACGCCGAGAGCATGCCGGCACCGGTGCAGCAGCGCGTGCTGGACGCCAGCGAGCAGGTTGGCCGCAACGACCCCTGCTGGTGCGGATCCGGCCGCAAGTTCAAGAAGTGCCACGGGGCCTGACGACGAAGCCACGGGTGGGCCGCCGCTGAGCGGCTCACGAGGCCGGCCGCGGTGGCGGCAGCGCCGCGGCGTGGTCGGCGCGGTGCCGCACCGCCAGCACGGTCTGGTGGTTGATGCGCACCCCGTCGTGCACGTCAGGCGGGTAGCCCCCGGCCAGCGTCACGACGACGGGGGCGCCGAGCGCCAGGCAGTGGTCCAGCACGAGCTCGTCCCGTTCGCGCAGCGCGTCCATCGTCAGGGCCAGGCGACCGAGGCCGTCGCCCTCCCACGCGTCTGCGCCCGCGAGATACAGCACGAGGTCCGGGGTGCCGAACGCCCGTGTCGCCACGGCCAGGCCGTCGGCGAGGGCACGCAGATACTCGGGGCCGGCGGTCCCGGCAGGTAGCTCGATATCCAGATCGGACGGGATGCGACGAGCGGGATAGTTTCGCTCGCACTGCACGCTCAGCGTGTACGCGTCGCGGTCCCCGCCGTCCGGCCCGAGCAGCTCGGCGGTCCCGTCGCCCTGGTGCACGTCGCAGTCCACGACGAGCACGCGCTGGGCGCGAGCCTCGGCACGCAGGACGCTTGTCACGACGGCGAGGTCGTTGAAGAGGCAGTACCCGCGCGCCGACGCGCGTCCGGCGTGGTGCGTGCCGCCGCCGAGCATGAGGCCGACCCGCTGGCCGTCCAGCGCGTCGCGGGCGGCGTGCAGCGTCCCCTGGGTCCCGCGGCGCGCGCGTTCGACGAGCTGCGGGGACCACGGCAGGCCCAGCACCCGCGTTTCACGGCGACCCAGGGTCCCGGCGCGCACGCGGTCCAGGAAGGCGCCGTCGTGCACGCTGAGCAGGGCGTCCCACGAGATTGGCTGCGGGGCGAGGACGTCGGCGGCGCGCACCGTCCCGTCGGCGATGATGCGGTCCCGCAGCAGCCGGTACTTGGACAAGGGGTAGCGGTGCCCGTCCGGCAGGGGGAAGGGATGGTCGGCGTGGGACCAGACGCGCACGCTCAGCAGCTTCCCGGGTGCAAGGCGTGCTCAGGTGCCCTTCTGCGGGCTGGTCCCGGTCCCGGTGCCGTGACGCCCGCGCCCGCCGGGCAGGCGGTCCACGATGCGCCCGGCGCGCTCGATCGCGCCCTCCAGCGGCTCGCCGAGGTCCAGCGCGCGCTGCAGGAGCGGGAGCGCCGCCGCGATCTCAGAGCCGCGCAGGGCGATCTCCATGCCGACCGCCTGCGTGCTGCGGGCCTCCGCCATGAGCGCGTCGCCGAGCTTGTCGAAGCGCTGGCCCATCGCGGCGATCTCCGCACCGCGCCGCTCGAGCTCGCGACCGACGGCGATGCCGCGGTCCAGCTGCGTCTCGATGCGCTCGGCGCGGGCGTCGAGGTTGGCCAGCAGCTCGATCGCGGTCTCGGCCGTCGTGGCGAGGGTGTGGAGGTCATCCAGGGCCCGCAACATGAGCTTCGGGGGAAGGATCAGTCCGGCGAGGAGCGGGTTCACGCTCGCGACGATAGCCTCAGAAGCCCATGGCGATGCCGTCTTCCAGCGATCTGTCCGTCCCGCAGCGCCTCGCGCTGATCCGCACCGCGCTGGGGCAGCTGCGCGAGGGCATCGACCCGGACGCGCTCCTGGCGCGGTCGTCCGAGCTGGAGGCGCAGATGGGCGAGCCCGGGTTTTGGGACGACTCGGATGCCGCCGCGAAGGTCAGCGCCGAACACGCGCGAGTCACCCGCAAGGCGGAGGCGTTCAACGCCCTCATCGCCGACGCCGAGGACCTCGAGGCGCTGGCGGAGATGGCGGCGGAGGACAGCGACATGGCCGCTGAGCTCGCGGAGCAGATCGCCGACGTCGAGGCACGGATCGCCGCGCTGGAGGAGGAGCGGCTCTTCAGCGGCAAGTACGACGGCGGCGACGCGATCGTGACGATCAACTCGGGCGCCGGCGGCACCGACGCCCAGGACTGGGCCGAGATGGTGCTGCGCATGGAGATGCGGTGGGCGCAGGCGCGCGGCTTCAAGGTCGAGCTGCTGGAGGCCAGCGCGGGGGAGGAGGCCGGCATCAAGTCCGCCGCCTTCCGGGCAGAGGGCGAGAACGCCTACGGCCTCTTCGGCGCCGAGAAGGGCGTCCACCGCTTGGTGCGCATCAGCCCGTTCGACTCGCAGGCGCGGCGCCAGACCGCCTTTGCCGAGGTCCAGGTCGCCCCGGTGATCGACGACGTCGGCGAGGTCGTCATCGACATGGACGACGTCGGCGTGGACACCTACCGCGCATCGGGCGCCGGCGGCCAGCACGTCAACAAGACCGACTCCGCCGTCCGCCTGACGCACCGCCCCAGCGGCATCGTCGTGCAGTGCCAGAACGAGCGCTCGCAGACGGCCAACAAGGAGGCCGCGCTGAAGGTGCTGCGCGGCAAGCTCGTCGAGCTGCGCGAGCGCGAGCGCATGGAGGAGATCGCCAAGGAGAAGGGCGAGGCGCAGGACGTGGGCTGGGGCTCGCAGATCCGCTCCTACGTCCTGGCGCCCTACACGATGGTCAAGGACCACCGCACGAACGTGGAGGTCGGCGATCCGACCCGCGTGCTGGACGGTGACCTGGACGGCTTCGTCCGCGCTGAGCTCCTGCGTCGGACCGGGGCCGGCACCCCGGGTGGCGCGGACGGCGGGGCGTAGGTGCTGGACCTGCCGAGCCCGACGCCGGCGGACGAGGTGGCACACGGCACGTCGCAGCCGGTCGCGCCGTACTTCGACGCGGTCCTGGCCTACGGGCTGCGCGGACCGGGCCGCTTCCACGTCCCCGGCCACAAGGGCGGGCCCGGTGCGGATCCCGCGCTCCGGCATGCCCTGGGCGAGCGCGCCTTCGCGCTCGACGTCCCCCAGGACATCCACGGCATCGACATCGGGGCGTCACCGACGCCGTACGAGCAGGCCGAGGCGCTGGCGGCCGAGGCCCACGGCGCCCGGCGCACGTTCTTCCTGACCAACGGCGCCACGCAGGGCAACCACGCGCTGACGCTGGCGCTGGCGCCGCTCGGCGCACAGGTCGTCTGCCAGCGCAACTCGCACGCGTCGATCGTCGATGGGCTCGTCCTCAGCGGCGGCGTGCCGACGTTCGTGCAGCCCGAGGTCGACGACGCGCTCGGCATGGCACACGGGGTGACCGCCGACGCGCTGCGCGACGTGCTGGCGGCGACACCCGACGCCCGCGCCGCCTTCGTCGTCTCGCCGACGTACTACGGCATGTGCGCCGACATCTCGGCGCTCGCGCAGGTCGCGCATGAGGCCGGCGTGCCGCTCGTCGTCGACCAGTCGTGGGGCCCGCACTTCGGATTCCATCCGGACCTACCCGCGAGCGCGCTGGCGCTCGGAGCGGACGCGGTGCTCACGAGTACCCATAAGATCGCTGGCTCGCTGACACAGTCGGCGATGCTGCACGTCAATCACTCAGACCGCGTAGATGTCGCGCAGCTCGCGCGCGCCTTGCGCCTGGTGCGCTCGACCTCGCCGTCGTCGCTGCTCATGGCGTCCCTGGACGCGGCGCGGCGCCAGCTCGCCGTCCACGGCGAGGCGCTGCTGCACGAGACGCTCGCCGCGGTGCACCGCACGCGGGCCAAGCTCGCGACGACGCCCGGAATCGTCGTCATGGGACCGGAGCTCGTCGGGCGGCCCGGGGTCGCCGACTGGGACCCGTTGCGGATCGTGCTGGACGTGCGCGGCACCGGCCGCAGCGGGTATGAGGTCGCCGAGGCCCTGCGCGGCGCCTACGACGGCAACGTCGAGCTGGCGACGGCCGCGACCCTCGTGCTCGTCGTCGGCCTGGCGGAGTCCGCGGTCGCGCTGGAGCGCGTGGCCGGCGACCTGGACGAGACCGTCAAGCGCATCGCCCGCGGTGGCGATGAGCCCGGCCCGCTCGTCCGTCCTCCCGCCGCGCCACCCGCCCACACCGTCGTGCCGCCGCGCGACGCCTTCCTCGGTGAGACCGAGCCCGTCGCCATCGAGGCCGCGATCGGGCGCGTGTCCGGCGAGTCGATCGCGGGCTATCCCCCGGGCATCCCGGCGCTTCTCCCGGGCGAGCGCGTGACCGCCGAGGTCGTCGCGTACCTGCAGGAGATCCTCACCGGCGGCGCACGCCTGCACGGCGCCAGCGACCCGACGCTGGCGACGATGCACGTGCTGCGCGACGTGCGCTGAACCCGAGCAGCCGCGGGTCGGGTCGTACGTCTGGGGTCGCCCCGGCAGCGCCAAACGTACGACCCACACCGGATCGTACGTTTGGGGTCGCCCTGGCAGCGCCAGACGTACGACCGGCGTCAGCGCACCCGCAACACCGGCTTGCCGATGACGGTGCGATCGGCGAAGGCCTGCAGGACCGCCGGGCCCTCTTCGAGGGGCACGGCGGGCCCGGCCTCCAGGCGCAGGCGTCCCTCGGCGACCCAGGTGAAGAGCTCGGCCGCGGCCTTGGCCGGGAACGTCGGATCGACGGGAATGAGTCCGCCGTAGTTGACGCCGATGACGTCGTGGTGGCGCAGCAGCAGGCGGTTGACCTTGACCTCGGGGATCGTGCCCCCCGCGAAGCCGACGACGAGCAGTCGCCCCTCCGGCGCCATGCACTTCAGCGAGCCCGCGAAGGCGTCACCGCCGACCGGATCCCAGACGACGTCCGCGCCTCGCCCGCCGGTGAGCTCCTTCACCGCCGCAATCCAGTCACCGCCGCTGTCGACCGCGTCGTCGGCACCGGCGGCCACGGCCGCCGTGCGCTTGGCCTCGGTCGACGCCGCCGCGATGACCCGCCCGGCGCCCAGCGCCTTGGCGACGCCGATCGCGGCGATGCCTGTACCGCCGGCGGCACCATGGACGAGCACCGTCTCACCTGCGGCCAGGCGTCCGCGGCGCTTGAGGCCCAGGTGGGCGGTCCCGGCGTTGATGACCATCCCGGCGGCGGTCACGTCGTCCACCGCGTCCGGCAAGGGGAACGCGAGGAGTTCCGGGGTGGCGGCCACCTCGGCGTAGCCGCCGGACAGCGTCATGGCCGCCACGCGCTGGCCGACCTGCAGCGCACTGCCGGCCGGCGCACTGCGCACGGTGCCCGCGATCTCCGACCCGGGGATGAACGGGAGCGGCAGCTTGATCTGGTACTCGCCCTTCGTGATGAGCATGTCCACGAAGCCGACCCCGGCCGTGTGCACGTCGATGAGCACGAGCCCGTCGGCGGCCTCCGGCACGGGGACGTCCTCCAGGTGCAGGCCCGACGGGCCGGTGGTCTCCCGCAGCATCAACGCACGCATGCGCGAGACCCTAGAGGGTCATTCCATGGGTTCGCGGTGCGAGCCGAACGTCGATCGTCACCTGTCCTGACCGGCGATGATCGACGTTCGGCGGCCGAGCCGCTGGGCGGACGCAGCCACGGCCTATCCTTCCGCCTCCCATGGCCATCCCCACCGTCGACCCCGCCCTCGTCACCGACCTCGTCGCCCGCACCCTCGCCGAGGACGTCGGGACCGGTGACGTGACGACGGCGGCGACCGTGCCGCCGGGCACCATGGCAATGGCCCGCGTGCGCCAGAAGGCCCCGGGCGTCATCTACGGCCTAGCCGGGGCGCGGGAGGCCTTCCGCCAGACTGACCCGGCGGCAACGTTCACCGCACTTGTGCAGGAGGGCGAATGGCGCCAGGACGGCCCCGTCTTCGAGGTCCACGGGGACGCGGCGGCGCTCCTGGCGGCCGAGCGCACCGCGCTCAACCTGCTGGGACGCCTCAGCGGCATCGCGACCCTGAGCGCCCGCTACGTCCAGGCGGTGCAGGGCACCGGCGCCACGATCCTGGACACGCGCAAGACAACCCCGGGCCTGCGCCTGCTGGAGAAGGCCGCGGTCGCCGCCGGCGGGGCTGCCAACCACCGCATCGGTCTGTACGACGCGGTCCTCATCAAGGAGAACCACGCCGCCCTGGCCGGAGGTGTCGGTGCGGCCGTCGCGGCCGCGAGGGCGCACGCCCCGGGGCTGCTGATCGAGGCGGAGGTCCGTGACCTGGCGGAGGTCGACGAGGCGCTGGCGGCCGGGGCGCCACGGCTGCTGCTCGACAACATGTCCGTCGAGCAGCTGCGGGCCGCGGTGGCGCACGTCGCCGGCCGTGCCGAGACCGAGGCCAGCGGGGGCGTGAGCCTGGACAGCGTCCGGGAGATCGCGCAGACCGGAGTACAATTCATCAGTGTCGGGGCACTCACACATTCGGCCCCGGCGCTCGATCTGTCCCTGATCCTCACCCCCGAGAAGGACACCCCGTCGTGACCGAGTTGCTGACCCTGGAAAGCATCCCCGCCCTGCAGGAGCAGGTCCGTGCGCTCGCCAAGGAGCGCGACGCGGTCATCCTGGCCCACAACTACCAGCTGCCCGAAGTGCAGGACGTCGCCGATTACGTCGGCGACTCGCTCGGGCTCAGCCAGCAGGCCGCCAAGAGCGACGCGGCGGTCATCGCGTTCTGCGGCGTGCACTTCATGGCGGAGACCGCGTCGGTGCTGTGTCCGGACAAGCAGGTCCTCATCCCGGACCTGGACGCCGGCTGCTCGCTCGCGGACTCGATCACCACCGGTGAGTTGCGCGCCTGGCAGGCGAAGCACCCGAGCGCCAAGACCGTCATGTACGTCAACACGACTGCGGAGATCAAGGCGCTGACGGACTACTGCGTCACGTCGTCCAACGCCGTCGCCGTCGTGGAGCACATCTACCGCACGTACGGGCAGGACACCGAGATCCTCTTCGGGCCGGACATGTTCCTCGGCGCATACGTCGAGAAGATGACGGGCCGTGCGATGCACGTGTGGGACGGCGAATGCCACGTGCACGCCGGGATCCGTCCCTCGGACATCGAGGAGGTCCGCGCGGCCAACCCGGGGTCGGACTTCCTCATCCATCCCGAGTGCGGGTGTTCCACGTCGGTGATGGAGTACGTCGCGGCGGGGGACGTGGACGCCGAGGGCGTGCACATGCTCTCCACCGGCGGGATGCTGAAGTACGCCGAGGAGCACGCCGGCGACGCCAGCACCGTGATCATGGCCACCGAGACGGGGATGCTGCACCCGCTGCGCATGGCCGCGCCGGACGTGACGTTCATCGCCGCCAACGAGCAGGCCAGCTGCCGCTACATGAAGATGATCACGCTGCCGAAGCTGCGCGACTGCCTGCGCGACCTCACCGGCGAGGTCAAGGTCGCCCCAGACATCGCCGAGAAGGCGCGGATCCCCATCGAGCGGATGGTTTCCATCAACGCCTGACAGCGTCCCGAGCCGGACACCGCGAAGCGGCGGCGTTCACATCACGGTGATGTGAACGCCCTGTGGAACGGCATACTCCGGACCGATGACTGATGTCACCAGACGAACGCTCCTCGCCGGAGGTGCGCTGACCGCAGGCGCGATCCTGCTCGACGGCCCCGCGGCCCTGGCCGACCGCCGCCTCCGCGCCGCCCGGCCCAAGGTCCCGATCGCGAGCAGCGGCGCGTTCTCGCTCGGCGTCGCCTCGGGCATGCCGAGCACGACCGGGGCGGTGCTCTGGACCCGGGTCGACGACCTGGCGCGCACGTCGCTCCTGACCCTGGAGATCGCCACCGACAAGGACTTCCGCAAGGTCGTCCAGCGCAAGCAGGTCCGCGCCAGCGTCGTCCGCGACTTCACCGCCCGTCACACGGCCACCGGCCTGAAGCCCGGCACCGAGTACTTCTACCGCTTCCACACGAAGAAGGCCGACTCACCCGTCGGGCGTCTGCGCACGCTGCGCCCCGCCGATTCGGCCGAGCCCGTCCGGATCGGCGTCATCTCCTGCCAGAGCTACGAGGCCGGGTACTACACCGCGCTCGCCGGCCTCGCCGCCGAGAGCGACCTGGACCTCGTCGTCGGCCTCGGGGACTACATCTACGAGCACCACTTCTACGATGGCCCCGCCGCACGCAAGGACACCACGGGGCCGAACAAGGACGGCGACGTCCAGACGCTGGCGGAGTACCGCAGCAAGTACCGCCTCTACAAGGCCGACGAGCATCTGCAGGCGGTGCACCAGATGTTCCCGTTCGTCGCCGTGTGGGATGACCACGAGGTCGAGGACAACTACCGCGAGGGCGGCCCGGACTCCGCGAGCACCGACCCGGAGAAGCTCGAGAACGACAACGCATACCCGCGCCGCGTCCCGTTCGCGGAACGCCAGCGGGCCGGGTACCTCTCGTACTTCGAGTACATGCCGGTCGTGCGCCGCAAGCCGGTCCAGAACGCCATCTACGGCACCTTGGAGCTCGGCCGGCACGCGACCGTCTTCCTCACCGACCAGCGCCAGTACCGCAGCCCGCAGCCGTGCGCGGACCAGCTCGCCGTGCCGTGCGCCGCCGCGTCAGATCCGCGGCAGACGATGCTCGGGGCCAAGCAGAAGGCGTGGTTCAAGGACGCACTGAAGCAGAGCCAGGCCACGTGGAAGCTGTGGGCCAGCGAGGTCATGCTCATGGGCTGGGACTCAGCGCCGGGCGTCCAGCTCAACCAGGACGGCTGGGACGGCTACAAGGCCGAGCGGACCGAGATCCTCCAGTACGTCCTGGACAACGGCATCAAGAACCTCAGCGTCCTGACGGGGGACATCCACACGTACGTCGCCGGTCGCCTGCACACGGACGGGCGCATCACGGGCCGGCCCGTCGGCACCGAGTTCGTCGGGGGCTCCATCTCCTCGCTCGGGCTGGAGAACACGTTCGGTCCCGCGACGGGGGCCGCGCAGCTCCTGAAGGTCACCAATCCGCACATCACCTACATGGACGTCGTCCGCCGCGGCTACATGACCGTGACGGCCGACGCCGACACCCTGACGGTGCAGTTCCGCTCACCGGCCTCCACGCAGGTGGAGCAAAGCCCGGTGAGCACGCTGGCCTCATTCACCGTGGCCAGCGGCTCGACCACCGTGCGGCAGGGCTGACCCCGCCGCACGGTGCCGCGCCGGCACTGGTCAGCGCACGTGCACCGTGCGGCTGATGGCGGGGGCCAGGTTGCCCGCCTTGTCCGCGGCGCGGACGCGGAGCACGTACGTGCCCTTGGTCAGCGCCCGCTTCTGGGTCAGCGACCAGACGCTGCGCCCGGCCAGCTTGCCGTAGCGGACCGTCTTGCCGACCTTCGTGAAGGCCGCGTAGACCTTCGCCGGGACCGTCGTGGCGCCGCTGCAGCCCACGTCCGTGGAGCGGCCGGTCGCCCGGACGCTCGTGCGGGTGGCGGTGAGCTTGGTGATCGCCGAGGTGGGCGAGGCCAGATCGCTGCACGCACCGGTCTTGCGCAGCTCCGACATGAGGACGCCGGGGGCGGCCAGCTCCTGCGTCGCCACGGCCACGCCCGGGGGCGGGCTCTTGGCCGCGTACTTGCTCACGTCGTCGGTGGCGTCGGTGTGCGGGGCCTCCTGGAAGCGGACGTCCGAGAGCTGGATCGACCCGGTCGCCCGGCGGGCGCCAAACCGGAACTCCACCTTGCGCACGCTCGTCAGATCCACCCCGGCGAAGTCGCCCGTCGGGATCCGGACCTGCTCCAGGACGATGTGACGGCGGCCGCGGTGGATCTGCCCGCCCTCGGCGTAGGGCGCCCCGAGCGAGGGCTGCAGCGCGTTGCCGTACCTCGGGTCCCCGGCCGCGACGGAGGCCTCGTGGCCTGCTGCGTCGGTCAGGACGACATCGAAGTCCTGCGTGACCGCTGCCGGGTCTGAGGCGTTCGCCGGGGTGCGCTGCTCGTTGCGCAGGTCGAAGTAGTTCACCGCGGCGCTGAGCGCAAGGGTCTTGTAACGGCTCACGTCGCCGTTGAGGACGGGGATCTGGGCGCTCAGCGTGGCCGGGTGATCCCACGCCAGTGCCAGCTGGTTGCCGTAGGAGCGGTTGACCGGGGCTTGCTCGCGTTCATAGCGCTGGCTGCCGCTGGCGGCCACGCCGGCCGGCGCGTCCAGGGCCGGCAGCGGGCAGGGCTTGTCGGCCAGCGGCGGGCTGGCGAAGCTGCCGACGAAGTTCAGCGGCTCGGGGTTGCACCAGTCGTAGCCGCCGGGGGTGTCGGCCGGCGTCGGCGTGCCGATGTCAGGCGCCACGCCGGCCGCGTCCTTGTAGGGGTTCGAGAAGCCCGAGCCGGTGATCGTCCCGCCCAGCGCGTCGACGGTCAGGGGGTTGCCGTTGTCCGGCCGCAGGACGTCCAGACGGCCGCCGGGAGCGTCGAAGTAGTTCGTCGACAGCTCCTGAGCACAGGGGACGCCGGGGTTGCCCGGGGCCTTGCAGGCGGCGGCCGGCAGGCCGCTCTCGCCGGTCATGTACGGCTCGAAGGCCGTCTCACCACCGACGTAGCGGCGCATGAACGCTGCCTCGATGGCGAGCCCGGTCTTGCGCTGGTCGCCCTGGGTCAGGCGGATGCCGGATGGGACGGGCACCAGCGGCACCGGCGGGACGGCCCCGTTGTCTTGTGTCACCTGCAGCACCTTCTCGCCGCAGGCCAGGTCGCGCGTGTTGGTGCCGGTGCCGTCGGCGAGTGTGGGGTCGCGGGTGTAGCTGGCTCCGTCGTCGTCGACCCAGCTCGTGTTGAAGTAGTTGTGGTCGGTCCCGTGGAGGTTGAACTGGATGCGCGGGAACGGGTCGCCGCTCTTGACGTACTGGCTGCGCTCGAAGAAGCGCGCGCCCTGGACGTTGGAGACGTCGCCGTCGCAGAGCGGCAGGATCGTCGCGAATGCCACGCCGTACGGGGCGCGCCGCTCGTAGTCGACGGGCGCGATCGCCAGCACCGCCTTGATCGGATAGCGGCGGCCGGGGACCGGCCGGGTGCGGTTGTAGTCGATGAAGTTCGTCACGCCGTCGCCGCCGCGCGAGTGGCCCTGCAGGCCGATGCGCGTGAGGTCGATCTTGCCCGCCAGCGTCGCCGGGAGGTTGCCGGAGGGCAGGCCCTGGTTGGCGTTGTAGAGCGCGTCGAGGTGGGCCGAGATGAGCTGGCTGCGCATGTACATGCCGCGGTCGTCGCCGGGCTGATGGGCCATGAGCTCGTCCTGGTCGATAGAGATCACGAGGTACCCGTGGCTGGCCAGGTTGCCGGCGATGTAGTCGTAGCCCTCGTCGTTGGGCAGCGGGACGTAGCCTGCGGGCGCCGGCGTATTGCTGCCGGTGGCGAACGCGCACTCAGCGCCTGTCGCCTGGTTGGCCCGGTAGGTGCCGACGTGGCCGGTGGCCAGGCTGACGCCGTCCCAGCAGCTGGAGTGGTTGCCGTGCACGTTCACCACGACGGGCCACGGACCGGTGCCGCTGGCCGGGTAGTGCAGGACGCCGCGGATGTACTGCTTGAACGCCTCGCGCTGGAAGGTGGCCGGCTGACCGGGGGAGCCCGGGTCCTGCAGCGTGATCGAGCCCGCCTCGTAGCGCTGGCGCACGACCTCGTAGGGCCCGTCGGCCGTCGGGTCCGGGACGGCCGCGCTTGCCGCCTGGGTCGCGAGCGCCATCACGAGCGTGGCGGCGGTCAGCAGGGCGGTGAAAAGGCGCAGTGAAAAGCGGGCTTGGGGCACAGTGTCTCCGGACGAGGGCATGGGGCGGCGAGGCCTCGGCAGTGAACCGTTCAGCCGGGACAGGAACGTTCGACATGTGGTCCTAGATCGGTAGATCATTTTTCGACCAGTGGTCAGAAACAAACATGGTGCATTGGGCAAGAAATGCATGTTTTGCAGGGATTTCCAGTCCAGTGCTTCACGGGGTCGCCCCGCTTGACGGAGCGAGGCGCCGGTCTACACTCCCGGCGCCTCAGGTGGGACGTGTCCTGCCTGCACCGATCCTGACCCGGAGCCTGAATGCCCTTCTGGACCACCGCCCGCCGTGCCGCCGCTGCGACGACCGTCGTCGCCGGCGTCCTCGTCCCCGCCGCCGGAGCCCTTGCGTCGACCGTCGTCGTGGACGACGACAAGGCCCAGTGCCCCAACGCGCAGTACACGTCGGTCCAGGCGGCGGTGATCGGGGCGGCCCCGTACGACACGGTCGCCATCTGCGCCGGCACCTACGCCGAGAGCGCGCCGGCCTTCGAGACCGCCGCCGGTGTGGTCGGCGCCACGAACGGCCTGCTGATCCGTAAGAACCTCACGCTCAGGGGGGCCGGGGCCGACAAGGTGCTCATCACGCCGGCCGGCACCGCCGCGCTCGGCGGGACGGGCGCCCCGGCGCTCGCCGACGGTGGCGGCAACGTCGTGACCGTCGCGCGGCAGACTCTCGGCTCCACCGACGAGGAGGACATCTCCGTCACGTTCTCCGGGCTGACGATCGCCTCGCCCAACGCGGACGTCGACGCCGGCATCAACTTCATCAACACCTCCGGCAAGGTCATCAACTCGGTCGTCGGCCCGTTCAAGAACGCCGGCTCCGGCGCTCCGCTCGGCTGGGGCGTGACCGCCACGAACTCCTACCTGGGCACTACGCCCCCGACCGAGGGCGCGCCCAAGCGGCGGGTCGCCGTCACGGGCAGCGCGATCACCGGCTTCGGGGCCGGTGGCATCAAGATCGACGGCTCCACCGAGACGGCCCCGACCACCCGGTCGGGCATCGTCGAGATCGGGGAGATCAGCGACTCGGTCGTGGACGGCGGCGCCGCCGCGACCGGTGTGCGCAGCGGGATCGAGCTGCACGCCGGCGCCCGTGGCTTTGTCACCGGGACGAAGATCGCCAACGTGACCCACGCCACCACGCCGCGCAACGCCGTCGGCCTACTCCTGACCGACGCCGATATCCCCAACGTGTCGATCACGAACAACAACTTCGGGCCCAACGGGTACGGCCTCTTCAATGCGTCCGCGGACAACTCCGCGGTGCGCCTGGGCGCCAAGATCGTCGTAACCGGCAACTTCTTCGGGACCGGCGGCCCGACCCCCGACCCCGCGATCCGGGTTGCCGGCCGCGAAGCCGTCTCCGGCCCGGACACCGGCGCGGTGGCGTCGGTCGCCGCCTCACCCTTCGCGACCGAGCCGGTCGGCGGCGTGCCGACGAGCGGCGCGCGCGCCACGGTCGACACGGCACCGGCGGTCCAGATCGTCGACCCGCTCAACGGTGCCACCACCGCCGCGGGCTCGGCCTTCGACGTGCTCACCGCCGCGACGGACGACTTCGACGTGACCTCCGTCACCGTCCTGGTCGATGGGGTTGCGGCGGGCACCGACACCGTCCCGCCGTACACCGCCCGCGCCGTGGTGCCCGGCACGGCGGCGCCCGGCAGCGCCCACACGATCACGGCCATCGCCACGGACTCCAGCGGCC
>JAOPZJ010000166.1 GCA_025964155.1 Solirubrobacterales bacterium | reverse complement strand
TTGCACCTCTCCCGGAACTCAGGGTGCCGGTCCGCGGGAGGACCGTCGCCAGATCAGGGTCGTAGCAGGGAGGCACGGAATGCGCGCAAGGTTCACCGCAGTCGGACTGGCGCTCGTCGTCGCACTTGGCGTGGCCGGGACGGCACAGGCGACGATCACGATCTCGGGGCCGACCACCGTCGCCGAGCCTGCCACCGGCACGGTGAGCGCGAGCTACACGGTCACGCGCTCGGGGCTCACGCTCGACACCGCCACCGTCACGGTCGCAACGACGAATCTGACCGCGGTCTCGCCGGGCGACTACACCGGGGGCACGCAGGCTGTCAACCTGGGACCTGGTCTGCTGGGCGACAGCAAGACCGTCACGATCCCGATTGCCGCAGATGCCCTCGACGAGGACCCGGAGACGTTCAAGGTCAGCCTCACGGCCACAACCACTGACGCGATCGACCCGGCGGCCAGCACTGTCACCACCACGATCACCGACAACGCCGCGGACCTTCCGCCCACCGTGTCTGCGGGCCCTGCGTCCGTCACGGAGGGCACCGCAGCCGCGGCATCGGTCCTCGCCGTGCCCGTCGTGCTCTCCGCCGTCTCCGGACGCGCCGTGACCGTCGGCTACGCGACGACCGACGGGACCGCGACCGCGGGCAGCGACTACACCGCCACCACCGGCACGCTGACGATCCCGGCGGGGCAGGCCGGCGCGGCGATCAACGTGCCCGTGGCGGCCGACGCGCTGGACGAGGACGACGAGACGCTCACCGTCACGCTCAGCAGTCCGGTGAACGCCACGCTTCAGGCCCCCGCGGCAACCGGCACGATCACCGACGACGACACGGCCACCATCACGGTGACCGGCGCGACGGTCCTGGAGGGCGCGGCCGGGGCCACGACGGCGACGAACGCGCTCGTCAACCTGTCGGTGGCGAGCACCAGGGCGGTGACGGTCTCCTACGCGACGGGCGATGGCACGGCGGTCGCGCCCGGGGACTACATCGCGGCCTCCGGCCAGGTCACCGTCCCGCCAGGGCAGCGGACCGTGTTGATCCCCCTGTCGATCGTGGGTGACTCGACGATCGAACCGGACGAGGCGTTCACCGTCACCCTGGCCGGCCCGATCGGCGCGGCGATCGCCACGAGCGGCGCCGGTGCACCCGTCGTCATCCGCAACGACGACGGCCCCGGTGCCGGCATCATCGTCCCGCCGGGCCAGCTGGGGACCGTCGTCACCAAGCCGAGCTCCACCGGGGGGCTGCCCGGGACGAACGGCGGCACCACCAAGGGCGTCGCCTTGGGCAAGCTCAAGTTCGACCGCGCCACCGGCCGGATGAGCTTCGTCATCACCTGCCCGGCGGGCCTGGGCCGGTGCAAGGGCACGGTCACCGTCTTCTCGATCCCGTCGGCGAAGTCGAAGGTCAAGGCCCTGCGCCACGAGCAGCAGCTCGCGACCAAGACGTTCGACCTCGTCCAGGGCGCGAAGGCCACCGCTGCGCTGCGGCTCTCGGCCAGGGCGCGCGGGTGGCTGCGGTCGGCGAGACTCGTGAAGATCACCGCCTACGCGGTCTGC
This sequence comes from Solirubrobacterales bacterium, assembly GCA_025964155.1. Classification (GTDB taxonomy): domain Bacteria; phylum Actinomycetota; class Thermoleophilia; order Solirubrobacterales; family Solirubrobacteraceae; genus Paraconexibacter. The sequence goes on along the minus strand of JAOPZJ010000166.1, from coordinate 15,037 downwards.
CGCGACGCCAAGGGCGCGTACTCGACGGCGAAGGTCGCAGGGACGCTCAAGCGGTAGCGTTGGATGGTCGCCGGGTCGCCGGGTCGGCGCCGAGCTCGGCCCGACGGGAGCGCGGCGTCGCACGATTGTCGGCTCCCGCGCCGCCCCCGCTCTGACCCGGAGGTAACGTCGATCCGGAGCCCGCAGAGGGGCACAAGAACGACGCGCCCGGCTGGACCCGCTTGCCGCCCCGGCACGAGATCGGGCCCCGCAGTGCGGGGCCCGATGATCCAGCTTGGATGTCGCCTGCGGTCAGGCGGCCCGGCGTCCGCGCCGGCGGAGTCCGCCGGTCACGAAGAACACCGCGCCGCCGCCGAGCAGCGCCAGGATGATCCAGGGCGCGGCGCCCGGCGAGTCACCGGCGGTGCCGGTCAGCTGCGACGTCGGCTCGACATTGATGGCGTCGACGGCCTGCTGCGTCGTGATCGTGCCGAGCATGATGCCGCCCAGGCGCTGCTTGCCGGCCTGCGTATCGAGGTCGTCCACGGTCAGCACGCCGAGCTTCTGGTACGTCTTGACGAGCGACGGGGTCTTACGGTCCGAGCGCTCGACGTAAGCCAGCGGGATGTCGGTGGACTTCAGGCCCTTCGTGACACCGATATGGAAGTCGACCTGGCCGTCGGTCAGCGCGTCGCGGCGCGTGAGCACCGCGCGGATGACCGGGACGAAGGGCGTCTTCGGGCCAAACAGGACGGGGAAGGCCCGGCGGGCGGCGGGCGTGACGTTCACGAGCTGGGCCCCGAACGCCTTGCCGACCGGCTCGTCGCCCTTGGCCGAGAACAGCTCGGCCAGGGGGGAGGCGAGGAACGTCTGGAGGCGCTTCTGGGTGGCGATGCCGTTGAAGATGACCTGCAGGCCCGCCTGTGTGAGCGCCGTGACGATGTCGTCACGAAGCTTCTTCGGCGCCGTGCCGAACTGCAGGATGGCGACGCGGTTTCCGAGGTCGTCGGCGGCCGTACCGGGGGAGCCGGTGGCGCCACCGGTACCCGAACCGGACGCGCTCTTTGCGGCCGTCGCATCCGTCGTCGCGGGCGCCATGGGCACGTCGACCGGCCCGGTCGTGGGCATGGTCGTGCCGCCTGAGGCCGCCGTCGTGGTCTCCGTCGCGGCAGGCGTCGTGGGGCTACCTGTCCCCGCAGCCGTGACGGTCACCCCGACGGTCGCCGTAACGCCCGGCGGGGAGTACTGATCCACCGCAGGCTCTTGCGCCAATGCAGTTGCCCCGAACATCCCTGCGCCAAGCGCTAGCACCACAGACGCAATCTTGCGCATGTGCCCCCCGTCTCCGATTTACGTGCGTTTTCGAGCATACTCGGCTGGACGGATGTTGTACACCTCGTGCAAGCGATCCGTCTAACTGCCGAAGATCCTCACGGTCAGGGCCCTTGACCACAGCATGCCGGGGCCGCCGGCCCGGACGGACAGCGTCGTTCCGGCGGTGCGCGCGACCGTGATCGACGATCCGCAGGTGTAGGGCACAGCCCGGTCGACGCGACAGAGAAAGCGCCGGGCCCGCTTGTCGTCGGCGGCGACCTTCAGGTGGATGTCGCGGGCGGTTCGCCGGACCTTGCCGACGAGCGCGATCTTCGGAGCGGCCAGACGGCGCCCGTAGAGCTGCACGACGCCGCCCGTCGGCGTCCCGTCGATGTTCGGCGACGCCGAGGCGAAGAGCGCCATCCTGCCGTCGTCGCTGATCGGGGCTCGCTGCAGCAGCTCCCTGACCGGCTCGCGCGAGCGTCGCGCACCGGAGGCGGTGGCGTTCACCAGGGCAGTGGTCCCGCTCCGAAGATCACGGACGAACAGGTCCTCGCGGGGCCCGTCGTCCTGCACGAGGTTGGTCGCGAACGACTGGAACGTCACGAACCGGCCGTTGGGCGTGATCCGCGGGGTGACGGAGTCGTTGTTGCCCTGGACGTTGATCGAGCTGGCGCTCACCAGCTTCGTGGTGTTCTTCAGGCGATCGCGGAGATAGATGTCCGAGCGTCTGTTGGTGTCGTGGCGGTAGAGGCTCCGTGCCTCGGTGTCGAAGACGACGTAGCGCCCGTCGGCGCTGACATCCGGTGCGGCGGTGAAGGGCGCGGACACGCCCCGGTCCTGCTCGGCGCCCGCGGTCGACCGCGACACGAGTTCCGTGCGGCCGGTCGCGAGGACGCGGACGAAGACGTCCGCCGTGCCGTTGGTGTCGCCGGCGACGAGGTCGGGGGCAGCGGACTCGAAGGCGACGACGGCACCGTCCGCGCTCACGGCGGGGGCCGACGACCGGCCCCTGCCTTCACCGCCGGCGTCCGACAGGCTGACCCGCCGGGTCGTGTGGGCCTTCAGGTCGCGGATGAAGACGTCGGGCTGCCCGTTCGTGTCGTCCGGGACAAGGTTCGTCGCGATCGATGTGAAGGCGACGTAACGTCCATCGGCGGAGATGTCCGGCTGGAAGGACGGGCCGTTGGCCTGACCGCCGTCGCGGGCGATCGAGACACGCACCATGGGTCCGTCCTGCTCGCGGGCGAAGACGTCGAATGCGCCGTTCGTGTCGTCCGGGACGAGGTTCGTCGCGCTGGAGACGAACGCCACGACGAGCCCGGACGCCGAGACGGTCGGCGCGGAGGAGGAACCGTCCGGCGCTGTGCCGTCCGGGGTGCTCGAGATCAGGCGGTGCGTGCCGTTGAGGAGGTTCACGCTGACGATGTCGGCGACCGGCCCGTCGGGATCCTGCAAGACGAAGTTCGTCGCGGTGGTCGCGAAGACCGCCGTGGTCGCGTTGCCCGCCAGCACCGGATCCGTGATGCCACCGTTCAGCACGGCGCCGTCCTGCGTCGTGCTCAGACGCGGTGAACGGTCAGCCGTGAGGCCCGCCGCCGGCGCCGCGGCGACGACGGCCATCAGCAGGCCGGGTGCCGCGCGCCTGATGATCGCGCGAGGTCGCCGGCTCACCGGCCGCCGCCCCGTCCCGGATCGCCGGAGGGCGGTGCGCCCTTCGGGCCTGCGGGAGCAGGCGCGGCGGTGGTCGGCGTGACGGTCGGCTTCGGCGTGGCTTTCACGGGGGGCTTCACAGGGGTGGTCGGCGTTGCCGTCGGCGTCCTGCGCACCGGCGGCACGTAGGGCGCGGGCGCGGGCGTGGTTAGAGGCACCGAGACTGCGTTGGCTACGGGCGTCACCGGCTGCTTCACCTTCGCACCGGCTCGCTTGTGCTTGGCTGCTTCGCGGCGACGGGCTGCCGCCGCGGCGCGGCGCCGCCGCGCGGAGGAGGCCTTCTGCTCAGCGGGGGACGGCACCGCGCTGGCGACGCTTGGGGTGGTGAAGGACGACGTGGCCTGCGCGGCGGGCGGGTTTGGCCGGGAGGATGTCCCCGAATCGTTGTGCGCGCTGGCGAAGCCCAGCGCCACGCCCACCGCGACGGCCGCCGCGCCGGCGACAGCGACGGGCAGGCGTCCGGTGCGGTTGGTGAGCGGCCGGTTCACCTGCGCTGGTGCCGTGGCGTGCGCGGTCGAGGCAGGCACCTCCCAGGATCGGGTGGACGCCGGCGACACCGCGGGATCGGCCGGAGCGGCGGCGGACGCGAGCGACGCCGGGAGCCACCGGTCGCCGCCGGCCGGCTCAGCGGACACCGCAGTCGCACCGGCGGGTGTCCAGGTGAGCGGTTCGCTGATCCCGACGAAGGGCTCGGAGGCGGGCTCGGAGGCGATCGTCACCGGCTCCTGGGGGACCCAGGGCGAGGCCGACGCGGCCTGGCGGTCGCGCTCGGAGGCGACCGTCACCGGCTCGCGGGGGATCCAGGGTGAGGCGTCACGGTCGGGCTCGGACATCGTCGCGGGAATCTACGCGCCCGTGCGGAGGAACACGACCGGCACCGTTCGGAGCGCCAGCTTGACGTCGTTCCAGAACGACCACTCGGCGACGTAGAGATAGTCCATCTTCACCATCTCGTCGAACGGGACGTCCTGACGTCCCATGACCTGCCACGGTCCGGTCAGGCCGGGGGTGAGGTCCAGACGCGTGCGGTGCCAGCCCAGGACGGCGTCGCTCTCCTCGCGGATCAGCGGTCGGGGGCCCACGATGCTCATCTCGCCCCGCAGGACGTTCAGGAACTGGGGGAGCTCGTCGAGGCTCGTGGCACGCAGGAAGCGCCCGACGGGAGTGACCCGGGGATCGGAGGCGATCTTGAACATCGTGCCGCCGGCGGCCTCGTTGAGGTGCGCGACCTCGGCCTTGCGCGCGTCGGCGTCCTTGACCATCGTACGGAACTTGATCATCGAGAACGGGCGCTGGCGCAGGCCGATGCGCTCCTGGCGGAAGAACACCGGGCCCTGCGAGGTGAGCTTGATCACCGCGGCGATGACGAGCAGCAGCGGAGTGAGGACGGCAAGCGCGACCGCGGCGCCGGAGAGGTCCATCCCGCGCTTGGCGGCGATCGCGCCGCGCGAGCGCACCGGGCCGCGGAGCCCCAGGAGCGTCAGCCCCTCGATGTCGTGCAGCTCGACACGGCTGCCGATCACCTCGAAGAGGCGCGGGACGACGCTGATCTTCAGCCGCAGCCGCTTGCAGCGGCGGATCGCGTCCAGCAGGTCCTCGTGCGGGACCGCGGAGAAGGCGATGACGACGCTGTGGACTGCGTGCTCCTCGACGACGCGCTCGACGTCGGCCAGGCCACCGAGGTGCGGCAGGCCGCTGGTGGCGAGGATCGGCTCGTGGTCGCCGTCGGCGTCGAGGCAGCCGACGACCCGCAGGCCCATCTCCGGATGCTTGGCGATCTTCGTCGCGATCAGGTCAGCGATGGCGCCCGAGCCGAGAATGAGGACGCGCTCGTCGGCCGTCTGATGCCGCACGATGGCGCGCGCGGTCTTGCGCGACGCCGGGACGGCCACGCAGCTGAAGGCCCAGGCCAGGGTCACGACATGGGCGGAGGAGCCGGCGAGCTGTGGGCCGACCAGGATCGCCAGCGCAGCGGCGAACGTGAGTGCCTGCGTCAGGCGCGGCAACTCGTCGAGCATGCCGGCGCGCATCACGACGGCGTCCCGCGCGTAGAGACCGAAGAGCTGCGTGATCGTCAGCGCGATCGCGCCGAAGAGCGCAAGCGACGGCAGCATGGTCGCCGGGGCGATCAGTGCCGCCACCACACCGGCGAGCGCGAGGCCGATGATGTCGGCCAGGCGCAGAGCCGGCCGGGTCAGCGCGTCACGGGACGACGTCCGCGCCGGTGCCGGGAGCAGCAGGGTCGGTGCGAAGTACTCACTGAGATCCGTCTCGGTGGTCACCGCCCCATTCGGCGGTACCGCCGTCAGCGGTGTCGCCCGTGCTGCCATCTTCGCCACTAGCGCCCCCCGGTTGCTTCCCCTTAGGGCCGATCCGCGACCCCCACGCCTATAAATTTACTCCGAAATCGAGCTACTTCGCAACCCCGCACCTGATTTGGTATGTCCAACGGCCCATTTCCCGGCGAGGAAGTCTATCGGACGGCGGTGCGCTTCCTGACAAAGCCGACCGGAGGGGTCAGCCGGGCATTGAGCGCCAGGGCCCGTTCGAACTCGTTGCGGGCGGCGGCACGCCGGTTGAGTCTGCGCAGGAGGACGGCATGGCCCAGGCGGAGGCTCCAGTCGTTCGGCGCAGAGCTGACGGCCCGCCGCAACTCGCGTTCGGCGGTCACCAGGTCGCCGAGCTGCAGGGCGGCGATGGCGCGCAGGCGCTGGGCGCGGTATTGCACGCTGCGACGGTCCAGACCCTGGGTCAGCTCGACGGCGTGGGCCGTCCGGCCCGCTGCGAGCGCCTCGTCGGCTCGATGCAGCGTCCGTTCCTGGCGCAACGGGCCGACGAGGAACGCCGCCGCCCCGAGGCAGGCCGCCGCCGCCAGGACACGGATAGGGAGGGGCGACAGCCACTGGGACACGGAGCGATCCTAGAGCCAGCGGCACCACTCGGGCGCGCCCTCCTCTACGCTCGCGTCGGTGGGGAATATCGGAAAGCTTCGTAGAAGGGGAGGGAGTACGCCGTCGACCGCGACCTCCCGCGTGTTGTGCATGTTCGTCGCGGCCTTGGTCATGTACAGCGCGCTGCGCTCTGGTGGCTATTTCGCCCGCGACTTCCTCCTCGTCGCCGTGCTGGCGTTTGCCGGGAGTGCCATCGGCTTCCTCGTGGTGGGCGGCCGCTGGCGCCCGTCGGGGCGGACGTTGCTGGCGCTCGCGTCCCTGCTGGCGCTGACGGCGTGGACCGGGTTGTCGGCGGCGTGGTCACCGGACCCGGCCGCCGCCGACGTTGCCATGCAGCGCTGCCTCGCCTACGCCGCCGTGTTTCTGCTCTGCTCCCTGGCGGCCGGCAATGGGCGTTCCGGTGCGTTGTTGCTCCGCCTCGTGGTCGGCGTGCTCGTCGGGGTCTGCGTCATCGCTCTGGTCAGCCGGCTGCGCCCGGAGCTCATCGACACGAACCAGACGATGGCCTTCACACAAGGTCGCCTCGACTACCCGCTCGGATACTGGAACGCACTGGGTGCTGTCGCGGCCATGGCGATCATCGGCTGCCTGGGTCTCGCCGCCGATGCACGCGAGCACGTGGTTCTGCGCGCGCTCTACGCCGCAGGCGGGATGCTCGCCACCTGCACGATGTACCTGACGATCTCCCGCGGAGCGGGGCTGGCCCTCGTGATGGCCCTCGCGGTCGTGCTCGTGATCTCACCGCGGCGCCTGCGCCTTGCGATCTCGGGTGTCGCGATGATCGGTGCCGGCGCGATCGGTGTGCTGATCCTGCGCTCGCACCCGGTGCTCGTCGACCGGCCCGGGACGATCGCCGAGCAGTCCAACGCGGGCGCTTCCGTCCTTGTCGCGCTCGTCGCCCTCGCGGCGGGTGCCGCGGGCGTCCAGGTCGCCCTGACGCGCGTGCGCGCGTTGAACCGTCACCGCTCGTCGTCGTCTGTTCAGCATCGCTCGGCCCCGCCGGCGGCGGTCTACGCTGTGCCCGCGGTCTTCGTCGTCCTTCTGTTCGCCGGTGTCTACGCGACGTCGTCTTCCACGGTGGAGGGGCAGGCCGCCAACGGCACCACGAGCTTGCGCTTGTTCGTGGACCGCCAGTACGACGCGTTCATGGACACGTCAAGGCCGCTGCCCGGTGGGCAGGAGCGGCTGACGACCTCGACCTCGAGCCGGTCGGAGGCCTACCGCGTCGCCAGCGATGCGTTCCGGGACAACCCCGTGGTCGGGGACGGCGCGGGGGGGTACGCCGTCCGGTGGGTCCGCGAGCGCAAGATCGGGGAATACATCCGCAACGCTCACTCGTTCGAGCTCGAGACCGCCTCGGAGCTCGGGATCATCGGGTTGATCCTGCTCGGCGGGCTGCTCCTGCCGCTGCTCGCGGGGCTGCATCGTCTGCGTGTTGCCGGTGGCGGACTGACGAGGTCACAGGCGGCCGCCGCGGGCGGCATTCTCGTCGCGTGGATGACGCACTCGGCGATTGACTGGGATTGGCAGTTCATGGCGGTGACGCTGCCGGCCTTGGCGTGCGGGGCGGCCCTGGTGACACCACGACGGATCGGCCCTTGATCCCAGAGCGCCGAGATCCGTCACACGGACCAGTCACCCGTTTCGTTGGGCTACGCCACGCGGCGAGCCGTGTCGCACACCGTGGCGCGTATCAGGTGCTGCGCGTGTGGTGGTTCGTCCGACGCCCTCACACCCGCGGCGTCAAGCTCGTCGTGCGCTCGGGGCACATGGTGCTCTTCGTCCGGCATACCTACGGGGATCGTCGCGCCTGGGAGTTCCCCGGCGGTGGGCTCCGGCGCGGGGAGGAGCCAATCGACGGCGCCCGGCGCGAGGCCCGTGAGGAGCTCGGCATCGCGGTCACCGACTGGACGACGATCGGGCACGTCGAGTCTCGCGACCATGCGACGGCGTGCCTGACGTGCTTTGCCACGACCTACGATGGCCAGCCGTTGGCAGTCAACGTGGGTGAGCTGGAAGAGGTGAGATGGTGCTCGCCGGCCGATCCGCCGCGTCCCCTGGGTCGGCATGCGGCGGCCATCATCGCCTTGCCGGACTTCGGCGGGTAGGCGATTTGCCAACAAGCCGCCGTGGCTTGCGCCGCCGAGCTAGGCTCCCCGCCATGCCTTCGACGAGGACACACCGTGCCCAGACGTACTTGCGTGCCTCAGCTCCGTGGCGGAGGCTGATGCCCCACCGGACGGTGCGCCGACACGTGCAAGGTGTTGATCTCTTCATGCCGTGGTCGCACCTGCTGCCGGACTACGCGCGCGCCGCCCCGGCATATGGACAGAACCTCGTCACGCTCGCCGCGGCGCTGCAGACCCAGCGTGCCGACTCGGACGGACCGCTGCGCATGCTCGATGTCGGGGCGAACATCGGCGACTCGACATTGCAGGTCATCGCGCGGACCGGCGCGGAGGTTCTGTGCGTCGAAGGCGACCCCTATTGGGCGCGGTATCTGCGCATGAATCTCGGGAACGAGCCGCGGGCGCGGATCGTCGAGGCTCTGCTGATCGGCGCGGACGGGGAATGGGATGGGGCGTCGCCGGTACGCGAGGGTGGCACGACGCGCTTCGTCCAGGACACCGATCAGGGCGGGGCGCTCCCTTCCGTGACCATCGCGGACCTGCGGGCGGGCAACCCGGAGTTCGACGAGCTGCGCCTGGTGAAGTCGGACACCGACGGGTTTGACGCGATCCTCGTGCCCGCGATCGCCGCCACCTGGCGTGACGTCGGGCCCGTGCTGTTCTTCGAGTGGGATCCCGCGCTGACCCGCCGGGCGGATCCGCGCGATCCGGACCTGATGTGGGCCAAGCTGGCAGACCTCGGGTACTCGCATCTGGCGATCTGGGACAACGGCGGCGCCCCGCTCGGACAGCTCGAGATCGGCGACGCGGCCGCCATGGCACAAACGCTGGAGCGCGGGTCGGCCGACCTCGGATACACGTTCTGGGACGTCGCCGCGAGGCGCGGGGACGACGCGGAGGCCGCCGCGGCGTTCGACCAGCTCGTCCCGTCGCCGTTCTCCGTCGCAGGACGTCCCGGCTAGATGATCACGGGCCGCCTCGTGGAATCCACCATCTAGCGTGCGCATCGTCATCGACGGGCTCCCGATCCGGGGGATGAGTGTCGCTGTCGTCGTGGAGCATCTCCTCCACGGCTGGATGCAGCTCGACACCGACGACGAGCTGCATCTCGTCCTCGGTCCGGATGCGGAGCTCGTCGTCCCTCCGGGCGTCACCGTGCACAGGGTGGATATCGGTCGCCGCCATTACTTGGGCCGGCTGCGGGCGCAGGCGACCGTTGTGCCCCGGCTGTGCCGTGACCTGAGCGCCGATGTGATGCTCGGCGTGCTGCCCAGCACGACGATCAACCCGCTGCGATGTCCCCGGGCGGTCATCGCCTGGGACCTGCGCCACGAACTGCGGCCGGCGCAGTTCGGCGCGAGGGCGCGCCTGCTGCGCCGGGTCAGCTACAACATCGGCTTTCGGCAGGCGGACGCGATCGTCACCATTTCCGAGCGCACGCGCGATGACCTGCTGGCGTCACGGCCTTGGCTGGCCAAACGCATCGTGCGGGCCGCCCAGCTGGGCGGCGATCACGTCGACACGTGGCCGGCCCCGCGGCCCGAGCCGCGTTACGCGATCACGTTCGGCCAGTGGGGGAACAAGAACGTCGATCTCGTGATCGACGCCTGGGCGGCGCTGCACGCACGCGGCGAGGCGCTGCCCCTGACCGTCGTCGGCCTCGGCGAGCAGCCGCGCCGTGAGCTGCAGCTGCGGCTCGAGGCGCTCGGGCTCGACGAGCTCGTCAGGCCGCTGCCCTGGCTCAGCGACACGGAGTTCCGTGAGCGCTTCACGTCGGCCGCGATCGTCGTGTTCCCGTCGGACTTCGAGGGCTTCGGCCTGCCGGCCGTGGAGGCGATGCGCCTCGGCATCCCGGTGGTCGTCACGCCCGAGCCCGCTCTGCTGGAGGTCACCGGGGGGCGCGCCGTTGTGATGCGCGGCTGGGACGCGGACGCCCTAGTCGACGCCGTGCTCGCCGCCAGTCGGCTCTCGCCCGAGCGGCTGGCCGCCGCCCAGGAGCACGCCTCCGGATTCACCTGGGCACGGACCGCCGAACACACGCGCAGCGCCCTGGCCGAAGCGATCGGCGCGGGTCACGGCGCCGCCGGCGGTGGTTAGCGTGCCGTCGGCACATGGAACGACATCACAGCGTCAGGCGGGGGGCAGACCGCCGACGTGTAGCCTGAGCGGCCGTTACCGACCACGGGGAATGACGAGAATGGCTGACGACAAGCAGGACGCCGGGCGGACGGTTTACCCGTTTCGGGGGCACCATCAGAACCGGGGCTCGGGAATCAGCCGGTCTCTCGATGGCATCCGTGTGCTGAGCAGGCGGCCGGGACGATGAAGCTGCTCCCGGCCCGGCTCAACGACAAGCCGCACTACGTCTTCCACCCGGTCCGGGCGTTGCGGCGCGCCCGCTACTCGGGTCCGTCCACCGACGGACGTCGCGACGTGGCCCATCTCTCGTGGGGGCTCTCGCTCGAGGTCCACGCCAACGAGACGATCGGATACACCATCCTGACCGCCGGCGTCTTCGACCCGTGTGTCAGCGAGACCATGCACCGCCTCATCGACCCGGGCGATCTTGTCGTGGACGTGGGTGCGAACGTCGGCTACCTGACCAGCCTGGCGGCCGCGCGCGCCGGCGCAGGCGGCACGGTGATCGCCTTTGAGCCACACCCGGGGGTGTTCGAGCTGCTCGCGTCCAACGCCGCCCGCTGGCGGGCGGCCGGTGTCGCCGCCGTCGAGACCCACCAGACGGCGCTCTCCGATCGGGCGGGGACCGCGGAGCTCAACGCCGGGCCGCTCTTTCACGCGAACATGGGCCTTGCGACGCTCAACGAGACCGGCACGGCGACGGCGGCTGACGACGTGCTGCCGGTCGCGGTGCAACGGCTTGACGAGGTGCTTGGCGACCGCAGCGTCGGGCTGCTCAAGATCGACGTGGAGGGTCACGAGCCCGAGGTGCTGCGGGGGGCCGTCGACCTGTTGCAGAGCGGGCGCGTCCGCGACGTCATCTTCGAGGATCACGAGCCGTATCCGGATGCCTCGACGGAGCTGGTCGAGGCGGCGGGATACAGGCTCTTCAGCCTCAGCAACGACCTCTTCGGCGTCATGCTCGGAGCGCCGGCCGAGCGTGGGGAGACGTCCGACTGGCCGGGACCGAGCTACCTGGCCACGCGCGACCCTGAGCGTGCGATCGCGCGGCTGCGGCCGCGCGGCTGGCAGATCGACGGGATCGGGCCGACACCGCCCTGGAAGGCGCTGCGACGCCGATAGCACGAGTGCGGCCCGCTCAGCAACCGAGCGAGCCGCCGAGCTCACGGCTCACGGCGCAGGCGGCAGGCTTGGGCTTGAAGTCGGCGTTGAAGATGCCAAAGCCGCTGTTGACGCCGTTGTAGAACAGCGAGATGCCGGTCAGCGGCTGCAGAAGGTTGGCGACGGCGTTCTGCCCGTCGTCGTGACGTTCGTCGACGAGCGTGTGGATGACGACGACCTGCACGTCGCGCGACGCCACCGCGGTCCGCATCATCCGGACGAGGTCGACCGCCTGCTGCGCCGGCGTGACCGGTTGCGGAAACCCGGACTGGGACGCGGTCGACTCGCCGATCTCGGTGATCCAGAACGGCTTGCCCGTCACGTTCGCGGCCGCTTCGATCGCGCGCATCTGGTCCAGCGTGCGCGAGGCCACGTCCGGGTTCCAGCGCGATCCGCCACCGGCCGGCCCGCCCTCCTGCGGATACGGGTGCACGCCGATCGCGTCCATCGAGTCGGCCGCTCCTGCGGCGAGCATCCCCCGCAGGAAGGTGAGGTCACCCATGCCGCTGGGTCCTTCCCCCGAGACGCCGGGGGCGAGCAGCCCGCCGCTGATCACCGGCATCTGCGGGCGCACGGCCTTGATGGCGGTGTAGGCCTCGGACAGTAGCCGGGTGAAGCGGACCGGATCTGCCTTGGGCCAGAACACCTGGGTGAGGTTCGGTTCGTTCCAGACCTCGATCCCGACGGCTTCGGGGTAGCGCTCGGCCAGGCGCCGCACGTACTCCTGCCACTGGGGCTCGTAGGCGGGGTCCGGCGGGCCGCTGACGACGCTGTCCACGCATCCGCTGCGCACCCTCGCCCAGCACGGTGCGGACACCGCGATCATCAGCGGCTTGAGCCCGGCTTTCAGGGCGCGCTCGTACTGCTGGTCGAAGGACAGCCACACCCACGCTCCGGGCCCCGGCTCGACGTTGGCCCACGGGACGATGATGCGCTGGACCGTCGCCCCGGTGCTGTGCAGCAGTGCGGCGGCCCGGTCGTCGGTGTAGGTGTTGAAGCCGAACAGGACGTCACGACAGCTCGTGCCGGCCAGGCGCACCCACCGCCCGTTGCGGGCCTTGCGGGCGACTACGAGCGAGCCCGAGCAGGTTGACTGCTTGCGCACGCCGTCCCACTGGCAGGTCGCGCGTCGGCCCTTGCGGACGGTGCATCGGACGCCCACGTCGGCGTAGCCGGCGTGCCTGAGCGCGCGCTCGGCACGTGTCGTCGCCGTGCGCTCGGCCGTGCTCGAGCGTGGCGATGCAGCCAGTGCAAGGTTCGCGCCGGATGCCACGCACACACAGATGACAGCGAGCAACGCCCGCGACCGTCGGCTCCTCATCAAGGACGAGAACATAGCTGGCTCGGGTCTAAAGGGTGGAAAGTGGTAGTTTGGCGCCTTAGGCGCCGTGGTACATCAGCGCGTCGCGACGACGAGATAGTGCGTCGCCAGTGCGCGGACGTCCCGCCGCGCGATCGTGTTCTCGTACGCCAGATACGCCCGCAGCAGCGGCCGCGAGAAGAGGAAGTACGAGCCACCGCGGTAGAAGGGAATGATCTCCACCTTCGACCACTGCCCGAGGAGCGCACGCAATTCCTTGTCGGTGCACGCGTCGTACCGCGTCGGGAACTTCTCCTCGTCGGCGTGGCCGAGCAGGCGTGTCATCGCCAGCACTCGCAGGCGGTGCGGCATCGCGCGCGACAGCAGCGCGAACGCCGCCCGTGAACCCGACAGCTGCGCCACGAGCGTGCCACCGTCATCCAGAGCCGCGTGGAACGCGCTCAGCGACGACGCCATCGAGTCGACGTGCTCGAGCACCTGCCACGACAGGATCACGTCGAAGCGCTCGTCGATCGGCAACGGCTTGGTTGCGTCCGCGGCGACCTCGAGATCGTAGGAGCCGGGCGGTGCGGCCGCGAGCTCGTCGGCGTCGATGTCGGTGCCGACGTAGCGGCAACCCGCGGGCCGGTCGGCGGGCGGGATGGTTGGCGCGCGGCCCGAGCCGACGTCCAGGATGCGCACGCCGGGGCGCATCAGGCGGTCCAACTGCGTGAGGAACACGTCCTGCAGGCGATGGTCATACCGCGCCGGCAGATGGCCGGACCGGACGTGGCCGAGCTCTTCGGCGGGGACGTCGCGCTCGATCGTGGGGCTCATGAAGTCGGCACGCTAGCGCACGGCAGGCGGGCGGTGACATACCTCGTGACCGCTTCTTCCGACAGCGATGTCATCCACCACGCGCGCATCCGCTCGCCGCGCTCGGCGAGCGCGTCCTGATCGGCGATCAAGCCACGCAGCAACGTTGGCAGCGACGCCCAGCGATCGAGCTGGATCGCCGGGCTGTCCCGGTAGTACCAGCGCTCGGGCAACCGCTCGGTGATCGCCACGCAGCCGGACCGTGCGGCCTCCATCAACCGGTAGGTCTCGTCGAAGTTCCCGCGCGGGCATAAGACGATGCGCGCCTGCATCAGGCGGTGGGAGTAGGCATCACCGTCGACCATCGCGGCCGGGTTGGCCATCGGCCCGCCGCTGCTGTAGTCGATCAGAACACCCGGCAGTTGCGTGCGGACGGAGGCGAGTGCCGTGGCCATCTGGCGCCGGGCCACGAGCCGCGGGCGCAACGTGAAACCGCGTTCGCTCTCGATGGAGCCGGCAAAGAACACGTCGTTGTCCCGATCGGCGAAGGGGACCATCGGCACGTCGGTCAGCCGGAAGAACCCGAGCGGCAGCTCGTAGACCGGCGCCCCGCGCGTCTGGGGCGTCTGGATCCGCCGCCGCCACGAGCGGCCGACGTTGCGCACCTCGCGCAGGACGGTGCGCGACGCGATCGCCGGGTGCAGGCGCAGCGTGTCGCCCAGGGGGTTGCGCGCCGTGCCGCCCGTCTTGAAGACAGCCTGCACGTGGCCCGCGTAGGCGGGCAGCTGGTACTGCTCGTCGTTGATGAGCAGGACGACCGCGTCGCGGAAGCGGTCCTCGAAGCGATCAAGGTGCCATGTGATCAGGACTGTCATCCCCTGATCGCCGAGAGCACGGTCCAGCTCGTGCGCGAGGCCGAGGAAGTACCGCAGGTCTGCGTCGCCGCCGTCTGCGTCGGGATCCCCCGGGGTGAACTCGCGTGGGTCCGCCGCGTTGAGCTCCCAGATGAAGAAGTGGTTGCTCATCGGGCGGGCGGATCATACCCGGCGTCACGGCGGCCCCCGCCGCCGTGACGCCCCGCCTTGCCGGTGGCCCGGGAGGTCGTGGGCGTCGGGTAACCTGCTCGCGAATGCGCAAGACCGGTCCCGTGCTCGTGTTCCTCATGATCGTGTCGGCGGCCGGGTTCGTACTGGCGGGCGTGGGCGCGAGCCCGGCGGTGGGCGTGGTCCTCGGCATCCTTGCCATCGGCGCCGCCGCGCTCTCGCGCGTGTCCACCGACCGCATCGTGTGGGCGACGGCGTGCATCTTCGTCGTGACGGTCACGTGGAACGGGATCCGCGTCGGCGGCGGCGCGTTCGGCAACGTCTTTCTCGCCCTCGCCGTCGTCAGCCTCGTCGCCCACGTGGTCATGTCGGGGAAGCCGTTGGCACTACCGCCGTGGCTGCTCCTCGTGGGCATGGGGGTCCTGCTCGCGCAGCTGCTGTCGTTGGTCTTCCCGCCGAACGTCGAGCTGACCAACATGTCGGATGTCCAGT
>JAOPZJ010000093.1 GCA_025964155.1 Solirubrobacterales bacterium | reverse complement strand
GCGGTCATCCCGGAGCTCATCCAGGGCCACCCCTCGCCGCATGGCTTCGACCTCTGCGGCACCGCCTTCGGGACCGTCGCGCTGGACGCCGTCATCACCGGCGCGGACGCCCATGCCGGCGACGCGCTCATCGGCCTGCCCGCCTCAGGCCCGCACTCCAACGGCTACACGCTCGCCCGGCACGCGCTGCTGGACGACGGGGGCGGGCGGGACGGGCTGCCCGCGCTCGACATGCACGCCACCCCGGCGGAGCTCGGCGGCGCCTCGGTCCTCGACGCGCTGCTGGAGCCGACGGTCATCTACGTCCGCGCCGTGCTGGACCTGATCCGGTCCGACGTCCCCGTGAACGGCCTGGCCCACGTCACCGGTGGCGGCCTGCTGAACCTCCTGCGGCTCGGCAACGTCCGCCTCGGCTGGCAGATCGACAGCCCGCTCCCGGTCACGCCGATCTTCGAGCTCATCGCCCGGCATGGTGACGTCAGCGCGGCGGAGATGTGGGAGGTCTTCAACATGGGTTGCGGCTTCGTGTGCGTCGTCCCCGCCGACCGCGCGCCGGACGCGGTGGACCTCTTGGCCGCGCACCATCCCGGCGCCGCCGTCATCGGGAGCGTCACGGACGCCGGCGGCACGATCCGCGTTCCGTCCCTCGGCCTGTCCGGGGACAGGTCGGGCCTGCGCGTGGACTGAGAAGCCAGCTTCTAGAGCTTCACGTAGGTCAGCGCCCCGCCGCCGTCGGGCCCGTAGGTCCGGGCCGACACGGCCTCGGACGAGTTGCCCTCGATCGTGTGGATCGAGCCGTCGGGGTCCACGCCGGTGACCAGGCCGATGTGCTCGTCCCACACGATGAGCTCACCCGGCGCCGGCGTCGCGCTCGTGCGCCCCGTCCGCTCGCCCCAGCCACGCAGCGCGTCGACGCTCGCAAAGCCCTGGCCGGCCTCGCCGACCGGCGCGCCCGCCGCCGCGGCCAGCCAGCTGACGAAGTAGCTGCACCACGGGCCCACACCGCCGCCGGCCGTCGCGCGGCGATACTCGGCGATGCGGGGCGAGTCGTTGGAGCCGGGCGGCTGCTCGGTCTGGCCGAGCTCCGCCTGCGCGATGGCGATCATGCGTGACCCGGCGTCGGTTCCGCCGCCGACCGGCAGCACCCCCGCGCCGGGCACGGCCCCCGCCGCCTGCCCGAGCAGCGCGGCGAACGTCGCCGCCTGGCCCGTCACCGGGGTCGACGCCGGCGGCGGTGTCGTCGGGCCGGGCGTGACAGCGGGAGCCAGCGCCCCCTGAATCGCGGTGATGCGTGCCATGACGGCCTCGACGCTCATCGCCTCGGTAGTCGGCGGCCGCCGCCGGCCATTGAGCTGACCAGCCGGCTCAAATGAACAGTGGTGTACATTCCCGCGCCATGCCTGCAACGCAGATCGATGGGCGGGTCGCCGTCGTCACGGGTGCCGGGTCCGGCATCGGCCGTGCGCTGGCCCACAACCTCGCCGCCCGCGGATGCCCGCTGGTGCTGACCGACGTCAACGAGGCCTCGCTCGCGGAGACCGCCGAGACGATCGCTACCCCGGTGCTGACGAAGACGATGGACGTCAGCGACCGCTGGGCCCAGCAGCAACTCGCCGCCGAGGTGAAGGCGTGGGCCACCGCCCCCATCGGCCTCGTGATCAACAACGCCGGCGTCGCCCTGTCCCAGACGGCGGCGGCCGCATCCACCGAGGACGTCGAGTGGGTCATGAACATCAACTTCTGGGGCGTCGTGCACGGCACCCAGGCCTACCTGCCGATGCTGCAGGCGCAGGACTCCGGCGCGATCGTGAACATCTCCAGCATCTTCGGGATCATCGCGTTCCCGACCCAGAGCGCCTACAACGCCTCGAAGTTCGCCGTGCGTGGCTACACCGAGTCCCTGCGCCACGAGCTGCACGGCACCGGCGTGCGCGCGATCTGCGTGCATCCCGGTGGGATCAGGACGAACATCGTCAACAACGGGCGCCATCACGTGGACAACCTCGGCCGCGCCGACGGCGGCGACGCGCTGAAGAAGGACTTCGACAAGGTCGCGCGCACCACGCCCGACCAGGCGGCCAAGACGATCCTGCGCGGCGTGGACAAGGGCAGCGATCGTGTCCTCATCGGCCCGGACGCCAAGGCGATGGACCTGCTGCAGCGGACGATGCCCGTGCGCTATTTCAGCGTCATCCGCCAGCTGCAGAAGGTCGTCATGCGGTAACCGCTGCCCGTCCCGCACGAGCACCCTGCAGCACGACCAACGGGCGGCCCCCGAAGGGGCCGCCCGCCGTCTGATCCGTCCCCCCTACGAGCTGCCGGCCCGCAGGAGCAGGTACTGCGGTGGTCCTGCCCGTACCCGCCGCTCAGCGCAGCAGCGACAGGACAGACTGAGGGGCCTGGTTGGCCTGGGCGAGCATCGCCGTGCCGGCCTGCGTCAGGATCTGGTTCTTGGTGAGCTTCGTCATCTCGTCCGCCATGTCGACGTCACGGATGCGGGACTCGGCGGCGACCAGGTTCTCCTGCGTGGCGGCCGACACGCTCAGCGTGTGCTCGAGGCGGTTCTGCACCGCACCGAACGTCGACCGGGCGGCCGACACGTTGTCGATCGCCGCGTCGATGTCCGTGAGCACCGTGGAGCTGGACAGCGTCGCGAACGACGTGCCCACCGTGGTCGCGAGGCTGACCATCGCCACCGAGATGACCTCGTTGTCGTTGGCCCCGACCTGGAACGTCACCGAGGACGTCGACGACAGCACGTTGATGCCGTTGAACTTCGCCGCCGTGCCGATGCGGGCGATCTCCGACGCGAGGTTGTTGACCTCCGTCTGGATCGCCGCCTGATTGCCCGAGCTCAGCGAGCCGTTCTTGTACTGCACGGCCAGCTCGCGGACGCGCTGGAGCATCGAGTGGACCTCGTCCAGGTTGCCTTCGGCCGTCTGCACCATCGAGACGCCGTCCTGGATGTTGCGCTGCGCCTGAGCCAGGCCACGGACCTGGCCGCGCATCTTCTCGGAGATTCCGAGGCCGGCGGCGTCGTCGGACGCCGAGTTGATGCGGTAGCCGGACGACAGCTTCTGCATCGACTTCGACAGGTTCTCCGAGGTCGCGGTGAGCTGCCGGTGCGCCTGAAACGCCTCGACGTTGTTCTGGATGCGAAGGGACATGCCATCTCTCCTTGATGACGTGGGTTTTGCGTCCCGGAGCGCCTCCTTGGCGCTCCTTCTTGCCTTACTGCCGGGGTGATCGGCCGGCGCCCTCGAGCCTTGAGGGGGCGGACGGGACGGCGCGCTGCGCGAGCGCCAGCAGCGCCCGGGCGGCCGGGGCGTGCGGGCGGTCCTCGCGCCACAGCAGGACGATCTCGCGGCGCAGGCGGGGCGCGACGTCGAGGATGGCGATCGGCTCGCGCGCGGCGTCCGCCGTCGAGCGGGGGACGACGGACACGCCCAGGCCGCGCGCGACGAGCGCCAGCACGCGATCCAGCTCGTTCGACGCGAACGCCACGTGGGGACGCACGCCGGCCGCGGCCGTCGCCGCGTCCATCGCCTGGCGCAGACCCGTCCCACCCTTGAAGGCGATCCACGGATCCTGTGCCAGGACGCCGAGTCGGATCGGCGTCCGGCGACGGGCGAGCGGATGGTCGGGCCCGACGACGAGCACGAGGTCCTCGTGCGCCATCACCTGCTCCGCGACGCCCGCCGGCAGTGCGGGCTGGCGCGTGGCGAAGGCCAGATCGACCTCATCGGCGACGAGCAGGCGCACGAGCTCGACGGTCGGCTCCTCCTTGACCTCGAGCGTCACCTGGGGGTGCTCGGCGTGGAAGGTCGCCAGCAGCGCCGGCAGGTCGACCGGCCCGAGCGATCCCATCGCTCCCAGGACGACGCGTCCGCGCAGCAGGCCCTGCAGCTCGTCGAGCTCCGCCCGCGCGGCGTCCGTCTCGGCGAGCACGCGCCGGGCCCGCGCGAGCAGGAGCGCCCCGGCCTCCGTCGGGGTGACGCCCTTGGGCGCGCGGCGCAGCAGCGGCAGCCCGACCTCCGCCTCCAGCCGGCGCATCTGCTGCGAGAGCGCGGGCTGTGCGACGTGCAGCACGTCGGCCGCGGCGGTGAAGCCGCCGTGGTCGACGATCGCGACGAGGTACCTCAGTTGGCGGAGCTCCATAACGATTCGCTATGGAGCGTAGTGGGCATCTGTCTTTGGCGTTATCGCCTTCGCACGCAACCATGTCGGAGGTGCACGCTGACCTCGACCGCCGCCAGATGATCCGCCTGGCGGCCGCGCACGCGATCTGCGACATATATCAGGGCGCGGTCCCCGCGCTGCTGCCGTTCCTCCTCGCCGCCCACGGGTGGTCCTACGGCACCGGCTCGCTGCTCGTCCTCGCCGCCACGCTCTCGAGCTCGATCGTGCAGCCCGTCTTCGGCCACGTGTCCGACAAGCGGCCGGCGCCGTGGCTCATGCCCGTCGGCTTCGTCGTCGCGGGCCTCGGCCTGTCGGTGGTCGGGCTGCTCTCCTCCCCCACAGCCGCGTTCGTCGCCGTGCTCGTCTCCGGCCTTGGGGTCGCCGCCTTCCATCCGGAGGGATCACGCGCCGCCGCCTACGCGGCCGGGCCCCGCAAGGCGACGGGCATGAGCTACTTCAGCGTCGGCGGCAACATCGGCTGGGCCCTCGGCCCGCTGCTCGTGACGGCGACGGTGCTGCCGTTCGGCTTGGGCGCCACGGTCCTGCTAGCGCTGCCGGCGCTGGCCGGGGCGGTCCTCACCAGCCTGGAGCTGCCGCGCCTGCGCCTCGCCCGCGACCGGGCGACCGCCGCCGCCGCGCACGCCACGGCCATCGCCGTGCGCGAGCAGACCGACCCGCCGCGCGACGACTGGAAGGCCTTCACGACGCTCACCGGCGCGGTCGCCGCACGGTCGATCGTGTACTTCGGCCTGATGACGTTCGTGCCGCTGTACTTCGTCGACGTGCTGCACACGTCCAAGGCCGCGGGCGAGACGGCGCTCATCGTGTACCTCGTCGCCGGCGCCGTCGGGACCCTCGCCGGTGGGCGTCTCGCCGACCGCTTCGGGCGCCGCCCGCTGCTCCTGACGTCCTTCACGCTGCAGGCGCCGCTGCTGGTCCTGTTCCTCGCGGGCGGGCCCCGGCTGGCCACCGCCGCGCTCGGCCTCATGGGCCTGATCGCCATCGCGACGTTCTCGATCTCCGTGGTGATGGGACAGGCCTACCTGCCCAACCACCTCGGCGTGGCCTCGGGCGTCACCCTCGGGCTGGCGATCGGCATCGGCGGCCTGGCCGCCTCCGCCCTCGGCCTGCTCGCCGACGCCGCCGGGCCGCGCGCGCCGCTGGAGGCCCTCATCGCCGTGCCGCTCGTGGGCCTCGTGTGCGTGGTGGCGCTGCCGCGCGAGGCCGCGTCGCGCTCCCGGCGTGCCCGGCGCCTGGCACCAGCCTGAGACCAGAATGCGATCCCGGCGCACCGGACGTTGTGGTCAGATGCCACACCATGAAGCGATTCCTCCCCGCGCTGGCCGCCGCGGCCGCCGTCGCCCTAGCGATCCCCGGCGCCGCCTCCGCCGGCAAGCCCTACGTCCTGGGGAATGTCGGCAACGGCTCGTTCCCGACGGTCACGGCCGGGCCCGCCGGCGTCTACCACGTGCTGTGGAACGACGCGGCCGCGAACGTCTACCACTACTGCCAGGTGCTCAAGGGCAAGCCAGGGTGTGCAAAGAGCACCGTCCTCCCGTTCAACGACGCGACGGGGGGCGTCAAGGACGCCACGGGCGCACCGGGCAAGGGCTGGATCGTCCGCGACACCGACACGGGGACGCTGTACCTCGTGCACGCGCAGTACGTCTCGGGCGACACCTACGTCTGGACGTCGGTCAACAACGGCGACTCCTTCAGCGGCCCCGTCAAGGTCTACGGCGGCG
>JAOPZJ010000072.1 GCA_025964155.1 Solirubrobacterales bacterium | reverse complement strand
CGTACGACCGCTTCCACGACTACGAGCGCACGATGCAGCTGAACTACTTCGCGGCGGTGCGGCTGATCCTGCGCTTCCTGCCCGGGATGCGCGAGCGCCAGACGGGCCAGATCATCAACATCTCCTCGTATGGCGTGCAGACGCGCGTGCCGCGCTTCGGGGCCTACATCGCCTCCAAGGCGGCGCTCGACACGCTCTGCGATTCGCTCCAGGCCGAGGTCCACGACGAGGGGGTGCGCTTCACGACCATCCACATGCCGCTCGTGCGCACGCCGATGATCGCGCCGACCAAGCTGTACGACCGCTTCCCGGCGCTCACGCCCGAGGACGCCGGGCATCTCGTCGCCCAGGCGATCGTCCACCGCTCACGGCGCCTGGGCCCGCCCTTTGGCAGCGCGGCCGCCTTCGCCGACTCGTTGAGCCCTGAGATCATGGACTCGATCCGCAACCGCGGCTTCAAGATGTTCCCGGACTCGCCGGCGGCCAAGAAGTCCACCGAACCGGCTAACGGGGACGGCGCCACACCGCCCCCGACGCCCGCGGACGAGGCCGCGGTCTCCGAGGAGCCCGGCGCGGTCGGCACGGCGTTCGCGCACCTGACGCGCGGGACGCACTGGTAGGGAGGTTCAGGCGCCGGCCGCCCGCATCCGCCGCCACCCGGTCCACAGCGCGGGCAGGTAGTCGCGCAGCGGCGGGATCTCGATCCCGCTGCCCGCCAGCGCGGCACGGGTCCGCGTCGTCTCGAAGCGGCAGCGGAACGGGGCCGCATCCACGAGGCCGGGGGAGACCCCGAGGGCATTCAGCGCCCGGTTGCGCGCCTCGCCGACGACCGGCACGCGGCCCAGGATCTGGGCGGCGATGAACGGCAGGGTTCCGGTGACCTCTGGCAGGATCGCGGCGATGCGCGGGCCGCCGGCGTGCTTGACGAGGGCACCGAGCACCTCGTGCACCCGCTCGTCGTCGGCGGCGTACAGGCCGAAGGTGTCCCCGGCCCCGGGGCCCGCGGTCAGGCCGATCTGCGCGATGGCCTGGGCGCAGCGGTCGACCGGGACGGTGGGCAGGCGGCCCATCCGCGGGACCGGGACGACCATCTGCGACGGCAGCGTGCCGAGCGCCGCGGCCAGCGGAAAGAGCGCGTAGGCGCCGTCGAGCTTGTCGGTCTGGCCGGTGTCCGTCGTCCCCACGACCGTCCCCGGCCGGTAGATCTTGTACGGCATCGTCGCGGTATCGCGCACGAGGACCTCGGAATCGAACTTCGAGCGGTGGTAGGCGTGCGGGAAGCCCTGCCCGTGGCGCGGATCCTCCTCTCCGAACGTGCCCGCCAGGTCACCGGCCGCCGCGATCGACGACACCATGTGGAACGTCCTGGCGCCGATCTGACCGGCGAAGGCCAGCACCCGCCGCGTGCCCTCGACGTTGGCCTCGGCCATCTCGTCTGGATCTGCGTCCATGTCGTAGATCGCGGCCAGATGGAAGAGGTGGTCGACCGTGCCGGCGAAGGGCTCCAGCGTCACGGCGTCCAGCGCGATGTCGCCGGGGACGGGGATCAGGCGCTCGGGATCCACGCCGAGGTCCGCTGCGATCTTGGACAACCGCCCCGCCGACTGGGGGCGTACGAGCGCGTACACCGTGGCGTCGCGCCGCAGCAGGTCGGCGACGACGTAGCGGCCGAGGAAGCCGGTGGCGCCGGTCACAAAACAGGTGGGGCCGTTGCTCATGCGCGGCATGCTCGCAGGCTTCGCCCGTCCGGTGCCGCCGATCAGGGTCGGTCGGGCCCGGGACGCTCCGCCCAGAGCACCACGAGCGACTCGCGTGCTGCCCCTTCCTCGGGCAGCCGGTCGGTGCGGCGCAGGAAGTCCTCGCGCGCGGCGGCGATCGGCCCGAGCGGCCCGTCGTGCCGGCCGGCCTCACGGACCCGTAGGCCCCCAGCCGCCAGCATCGCGGCGCTGCGCGCCGGATCCGCGAGCGACGACTGCACGAGCAGCACGACCCCGCTCGGGTTCAGGCGGTCTGCGGCCTCCGTGCAGAACCGGTCGAGCACGAGCCGCCCGTCCGGCCCGGCGTCCCACGCCTCCGAGCCACGCGTGCGCCTGCTGCCGTGCGGAGTGGGGACGTACGGCGGGTTGGCGACGATGGCGTCGAAGCGCTCACCGGTGACCGGCGCGAAGAGGTCCCCGCGCAGGACGCGCAGCCGGGCCCGGTTCAGCAGCGCGTTCAGGCGCGTGTTGCGGACCGCCCGCGGGGCGATGTCGACGGCCGTGACATCCGGGGCGCCGAGCCCGTGCGCCGCCAGGGCCAGCGCGCCGGTGCCCGTGCAGACATCCAGCCAGCGCCGGGGGCCGCGCTGCGACAACCCCGCCAGCGCTTCGCGCAGCAGCGCGGTGTCCGATCGCGGGCGATAGACACCGGGGAGGGCGACGATCCTCGGCGCCCTCATGCCGCGACCTCGATCATGCCGAGGTGCTCGCGCGCCCGGCGCATCTGCAGGCAGGCCGGCGCCCGCAGCCGCAGCAGCTCCCCGGTGCGCACGTCGAACTCCCACGTGTGCGCGCGGCAGGTGATCGTCGTGCCGTGCACGCGACCCTCCGAGAGCGGCGTGCCGCGGTGGGGGCATACGTCGTCGAAGGCGTACACGCCGCCTTCCACGCGCACCACGCAGACGGGACGACCCTCGACGGACGTGGCGACGGGGCAGCCGGCGGGCAACTGGGCCGCGGGCAGGACCGGGACGAAGGTGCTCATGCACTCTCGCGCATGGAGGAGCGGCCGGCGGTGAAGCACGCGTGCAGGTGCCGCGAGAAATCGTGGTGCACGAGATGGCCTTCCAGGACGCCGCGTGCCACCTCCTCCATCGCCGCGGGCTCGGCCCGCACCACGGGCATCACGACCTCGTTCAGGGCGACGTCCTGGTGGCCCTCGTCCGCGGTGATGTGCAGGTCATAGAACTTCAGGATGTCCTCGTCCGTGATCCCGAGGCGGTGGTAGCCCGCGATGTAGTTCCGCATCGAGCGCGGCGAGTCGGCCTCCACGAGGTAGATGTAGCCGTACATCCGCCGGCAGAGGCGGCGGTGGCGGGCGTACAGCCCCTGCAGGTTCATCGTGGCCAGGAACTGCCAGGACGCGCGCGGCAGGTACGCGTCGTAGGCGGTATCCAGGTCCAGCCGGCGCATCAGGTGCTCGTAGACCGTGGAGTGCATGTGGTCGTGGCGGCCCCACCCGTACTCGTCCAGCAGGAGGTCCAGCAGCCCGGCCTTCGCCGGGCCCTGCAGCGACGGGATGACCATCGCCCACGGGTCAGGCTCCTTGAGGAAGAAGAGCGAGCGCTGGGCGACGATCTCCTTGAGCTGATCCAGCGTGATCGTGTCGCGGATGTATGGGCCCATGCCGGTGGGCGGCAGCTGCGGCAGCTCACGCTCGAGCGCCAGGTCGGCCAGCCAGGGGGCGAAGGCGTCGGGGTCCGGGGGCAGGTCGTCCGGGAGGGGCAGGCGGCCCAGTTGGCGCTCGAACCCCGCCTCGAGCTCCAGCAGGACGGCGGCGACCGTGAGGTCGTGCTCGTTGGCGCGCGGGGCATGGACCGGCGACCACCCGCCCTGCGCATACAGGAGGTAGAGCGAGCGGTGCGCCGCGTCCAGGGCGGTCTCGTCGTCGTCGTCGAAGGCGGCGGCGGCCAGCGCGCGGGCGTCGGCCACGAGCGCGGCGGCGGCGTCCGGGTGCTGGGCGAGGCGCTCGGTGAGGTCGGGATCCGCCAGCGCGTCCTCGATCCGGCGGTCGAACATCGGGTGCGTCACGGGGGCGGTGGCCATGGTCCCCAACTGCCCCGATCGCCCGACGGCAAACCACCGTGGCCCGGGCCAGGCGCGAACGCGGGCCGCGACGCCGGACCCCGCCATCGGCGCATGTTTTGCGCGACGTCCGAGCGGGGACCAGGCGTCCAGATGTCCGCATCGACCACCGATCCGTCGACCCTGGCGGTCGAAACATTGCGCGAGGCGTTCGACCGTGCCGGCCGGTTCACCGTGGGCGTCGAGGAGGAGCTCATGCTCCTGGATCGCCGGACGCTCGACCTCGCGCCGGAGAGCGCCCGCGTGCTGCGCGACCTGGAGGGCGATGAGCGCTTCCGTCCGGAGCTCCCGGCGGCGCAGCTGGAGGTCATCACCGACGCGGCGGCGAACGTGCCGGCGGCCATCGCGCAGCTCGCGGCCTCCCACAGGACGCTGAGGGCCACCGTCGGCCCCGGGCTGCGGGTGGCCGGCGCCGGCACGCATCCGTTCGCCTCGCCGATCGGCGTGATGAGCGACGGCGCGCGCTACCAGGAGATCGTGGCCGAATACGGCTGGGCCGCGGTCCGGGGCATGGTCTTCGGGCTGCACATCCACGTCGCGGTCGGCGGCGCAGACCGGAGTCTCGCGGTCTACAACGCGCTGCGGTCCTACCTGCCGCAGGTCGCGGCGCTCGCCGGCAATGCCCCCTTCCTCGCCGGCGCGGACACCGGGCTGGCCTCGGTGCGACCGAAGATCGCGGAGGGCTTCCCGCGGCAGGGCATCCCCCCGGCATTACCGACCTGGCAGGACTACGCGGACCTGCTGTCCTGGGGCCGCAACACGGGGGCGATCCCCGACGCCAAGCACCTGTGGTGGGAGCTGCGCCTGCATCCCACCTACGGCACCATCGAGGTGCGGGCGCCGGACATGCCGACCCGCCTGGCGGACACCGGGGCGATCGTCGCGGTCGTGCAGGCCCTCATGGCATGGCTCGCCGAACGGCATGACCGCGGTGAGCGCCTGCCGGTCGCGGCGGACGTCAGGATCGCGGAGAACCGGTGGCGGGCCCTGCGCCACGGGCTTGACGGCACGCTCGTGGACCTCGTGACCGGCGAGCCGCAGGGCACGCGCCAGTCCATCGCCGACACCCTCGACGCCCTCCGGGACGTCGCCTGGCGCCTCGGGTCGGCGGCGCAGCTCGCGCACGCGCGGGCCCTGCTGCGGTGCAACGGTGCCCAATCGCAGCGCGCGATCGCCGCCGAGCGCGGGCTCCACGGCCTCGTCGGCTGGCTCGCCGATCGGTTCGACGAGCCGCTGCGCCCAGGCTGACGCGTCGTTCACGCGCGCCCGCGCCCGTCAGGCCCCCGCGTCGGCCAGCGGCCGTCCGCGCAGCACGATCCGGGACACGTCGAAGCCCGCCGGAAGGGTGAGGTCGTGGGCGTCCAGCAACGCGTCGTCCTCCAGGAGCTCGGCGCACGGCCCGTCGGCGACGATCCGCCCGCGGTCGAGGATCACGGCGCGCTCGCAGAGCTCCGCGGCCAGCGGGAGATCGTGCGTGGCGACGAGCATCGTCCGATCGACGGCCGCAAGGATGTCGATGAGCTCTGCGCGGCTGCGGGGGTCCAGGTTTGCCGACGGCTCGTCGAGCACGAGCAGCTGCGGCCGCATCGACAGCACCGTGGCGATCGCGACGCGACGGCGCTCGCCCATCGAGAGCTGGTGCGGCGGCCGTGCGGCGGCAGCCTCCATCCGCACCGCCGCGAGCGCCTGCGCGACGCGGGCGGTCACCG
This sequence comes from Solirubrobacterales bacterium, assembly GCA_025964155.1. Taxonomy (GTDB): domain Bacteria; phylum Actinomycetota; class Thermoleophilia; order Solirubrobacterales; family Solirubrobacteraceae; genus Paraconexibacter. The sequence continues at coordinate 17,666 of JAOPZJ010000072.1, read as the reverse complement.
ACTCGCGGTCGAGCCCGAGGTTCAACGGGCCGAACGCCACGTCCTCGGCGACCGTCGGCATGAAGAGCTGATCATCAGGATCCTGGAACACCATGCCGACGCGGCTGCGCAGCTCGCGCAGCACGCGGTCCTCGATCCGGAGGCCCGCGACCTCGGCGGACCCGGTCCCGCGCAGCAGCCCGTTGAGGTGCAGCAGCAGCGTCGTCTTCCCGGCGCCGTTGGGGCCGAGCAGCGCGACCCGCTCGCCGTGGGCCACGTGCAGGTCCACGGCGTCGAGCGCGCACCGCCCGTCGGGGTAGCGGTAGCACGTCCCGCGCAGGTCGATGGCAGTGCTCATCCGATGCCCACGAGCACCCGGACGGGCAGCAGCAGCGAGGCGACAGCCGCGACGAACACGGCGTCGGCGCGGTGCAGGGTGAGGGGGACGGCACGCGGCATCGTCCCGTCGTAGCCACGGGCGAGCATCGCGAGGTGCACGCGCTCGCCCCGCGCGTAGCTGCGCAGGAACAGCGCGGTCACGACACGACCGAGTACCCCGGACCGCACGACGCTGCGCGGCCGTCCCGACCGCGCGCTGAGCGCCACGCCCATGCGCTGGACCTCGTCGGCGACGACGAACAGGTAGCGGTACATCAGCGTCGCGACGAGGACGAGCAGGCGCGGGGCTCGCAGCGCCTGCAGCCCGCGCACCACGTCCGGGAATTGTGTCGTCGCGGCGAGCAGGACCGCGGCGGCGACGCCGATCGTCGCCTTGATCGCGACGGTGGCGAGGATCGCGAGCCCCGCCTCGTGCACCGCGAGCGGTCCGACGTGCCACTGCGAGCCGCCGCCGCGCACGAACGGGACGACCGCGGCCACCGGGATCACGAGCAGCAGCGGTGCGCGGCCGCGGCGCCATCCCTCGCGCAGGGCCACCCGCGCGCAGATCGCGACCGCCGCGAGGATCGCAGCGCAGGCCGCGAACACCGGCCAGGCGGCCAGCGGCGCGCTGACCGCGATGACGGTCACGGCGAAGAGGCCGAGGAGCTTCGTCCGCGGGTCAAGCCGGTGGACGACGCTGCCGGGGTCCCCGGTGACGCCGGTCAGGTCGAGTGCGTGGTGGCCGAATGCGCCCATGGCCTCCGCCGGATCAGCGCCCCGAGGGCAGTGGTCACCGCAAACACCGCGAGCGTCCCGAGGAACCCCGACAGCCCGGTCGCCAGTCGTTTGTCGTGGACGCCTCCGAACGCGTAGCGGGCGGCCGGGGCACGCACCTGGACCGGCTGCGTCGTGCCACGGTCGGCGAAGGCCTTGTCGGCCGCGACGGACTGCAGGCCGTCCGGCGAGGACGACGCGAACGGAGACACCGCCGCGGCGAGCCCGAGCGACACTGCGAGTGTCACCGCGACGAGCACGCGCACCGATCCGCGGCGCTTCATGACATCCCTCGGGCCAGGCCCGGGGCGGGCTCCACAGGCGGTGGCACGGACGGGGCGTAGCGATCGCCGCCGATGGTCACGAGGTCCGGTCGCGCGGCGAGCACGCCGCTGACCGCGGCCACCGTGATGAGCGCCTCGCCGATCCCGATCAGCGCGTGCACGCCGAGCATCGGCGGCAGCACGGTCCCGAGCGGGACCGTGCCGGACAGGGCGAGCTCGACGCTCGTGGCGGTCGCGCCGAGCATCACGGCCAGCCACGCCACGACCCCGATGCTGGCGAGATACCCCGTGCGCCCGGGACGCGCGACCCGCACGACGGCCCCGACGAGGAACCCGGCGAGGAGCGCGCCGAGCACGCCCATGTTCAGCACGTTCGCGCCGAGCGCCCCGATGCCGCCGTCGGCGAAGGCGAACGCCTGGGTCGCAACGACGACCGTCATCACCAGGCAGGCGAGCCAAGGGCCGAGCAGGACGGCCGCGAGCGTCGCGCCGAGGAAGTGACCGCTCGTCCCGCCGGCGACCGGGAAGTTCAGCATCTGGGCGGCGAAGACGAACGCCGCGAGCACGCCCAGCAGCGGGACCTGGTGCTCCTCGATCGTCCGGTCGGCGATCCGCAGCGCGACGGCGACGGCGAGTGCCGCGACGACCGCGGCGGCAACGGCGACCTGGCCGCTGAGGAAGCCGTCGGGGATGTGCATTGCCAGTACGAGGCTCATGCGTGCCGTCCGTGCTCATGCCCGTGGTCGTGATCACGGGGAGGGGCATCGCGGCAGTCGGCGCAGCGGCCGACGATCGGGAAGTGGCCAAAGCTCGCGGTGAACCCGAAGTCGTCGCGCAGCCGCCCCCGAACCGCGTCCAGGTCGGTCGGTGAGACCGCGCGCACGGCATGGCAGTGCTCGCAGACGAGGTACTCCTGGTTGTCGCGCTCGGCGACGGCGTAGAGGCCCGGGCCGTGCCCCAGGTGCAGGTGGCGCACGAGTCCGACGCGCTCGAGCGTCTCCAGGTTGCGGTACACCGAGCCCAGATCCGAGAGCGGGAAGCGGCCACCCAGACCGTCGGCGATCTGTTCCGCGGGGACCGGGCCGGGGGCGGCGAACAGCACGGTCAGCACGACCCGGCGCGAAGCCGAGACCCGCAGCCCCTGGCTGCGCATCACCTCGACGGCGGCGGCCACGTCCTCGACGACGACGGCGGGCCCTGGGTATGCGACGGTCACGGCGACCCTCCGTCCGGAGACTCCTGCGACCCATTCGCAGGTGCCACGAAGTCGTATCAGACGAGGTGCGGACCCGTGGTATTTCAGCCTGGCGATTAGGGACCCCGAACGCCCACTAAGATGAAAAAGGAGCGTCAGACTTCCAACGGATCGTCGACGGCGGCGATCGCCAGCGTCCGCTCGACGAGCGCACCGAGGGTCAGCCAGTTCTCGCGCGTCGCGCTCGCGGTCGCGGTCGCGTCGCCGGCCGCCGCGCGGGCGATGATCGCCTCGTGCTGGGCCACCGACCGCCGCCCGGGCAGCGCGCCGGTGCGGAGGATCTCGAGCCGATGCAGGCGCGCGTCCATCCGCTCGAGAGCCTGGACGACGTCCTTGTTGTCGCAGGCGGTGACGAACACCTGGTGGAAGCGATCATCGGCGGCGTATGTCGCCGTCGCCGCGCCGCCCTCCATCGCCGCGACGAACGCCTCATTGGCCAGGCGCAGCTCGGTCAGCTCGACGGTTCCCAGCCGCGGCACGGCGAGCTCCGCGGCCAGGGCATGGATCACAGCCAGGAGCGGGAAGCTGTCGCGGGCGTCCTGGGGCGTCAGCGACCGCACACGCGTATAGCGCTGCGGGGACGTCTCGATGAGCCCCTCGTCCTCGAGCCGGGTGAGCGCGTCACGGACCGGGGTGCGGCTTAGGTGCAGCCAGTCGCACAGTTCGGTGTCATGCAGGCGCTCGCCAGGGGCGAGTGTCCCGGCGACGATTGCATCGCGGATTGCCACGTACGCGGTCTCGCGAAGCAGCCGGCGCTCTGCGGTCCTGTTCTCCGTGGGAACTGGCATCTCACATTCCAGTAGACCATAAGCCGTCAACTGTGCGCTGGTGAATTCGTTGCCGAAACTGGCATCTCACATTTCAGTAAGTGACGCCCCCGCCCGCCGTTGACCGACCGGTCTGTCCGGTGGTACTACCGGATTGTGTGTCTCGCGATTCCAGGGAGAGTCATCGAGTTCGTCGACGAGTCGCTCCGACTTGCGTGCGTCGATGTGGCCGGTGTCCAACGGACGATCAACGTGAGCCTCGTCGACACCGACGAGCGCCCCGCGCAGATCGGTGACTGGGTGCTGATCCACGTGGGCTTCGCGCTGTCGCTGGTGGACGAGCAGGAGGCCAACGAGACGCTCACCCGGCTGCAGGCCATGGGCGCCGACTACGAGACGGAGCTCAACGAGCTGCGCGAGAGCGCGATCCGATGACGCTCGATCCTCACCACTGCATCACCTGCTCGGACGAGGGTGAAGAGCTCACGGTCCTGCGGGTGGACGAGGCCCGCGCCATGGCCCTGTGCAGCGACGACGCCGGCGCGCACAGCTCCGTGGAGATCGCGCTCGTCGACGACGTACGGACCGGCGACACGCTCCTCGTCCACGCGGGTACCGCGCTCATGCGGGTGTGCGCAGCAGCGGGGGCATCGGCATGAAGTTCGTCGACGAGTTCCGCGACCCTGAACTGGGCCGCACGCTGGCCGGGGAGATCCTGGCGACGGTGCAGACCGGGCGCCACTACAAGATCATGGAGGTCTGCGGCGGGCACACCCACTCGATCTACAAGTACGGCGTCGACGACCTGCTGCCCGAGAACGTCGAGCTCGTCCATGGGCCCGGTTGCCCCGTGTGCGTCATCCCGATGGGCCGGGTCGACGACGCGATCGCCGTGGCCCACGAGCCCGGCGTGATCTTCACCTGCTTCGGCGACATGATGCGCGTGCCAGGCTCCGACGGCACGCTGCTGGACGCCAAGGCCGATGGCGCGGACATCCGCATGGTGTACTCGCCGCTGGACGCGCTGCGGATCGCCCGCTCCACCCCTGAGCGCCAGGTCGTCTTCTTCGCGATCGGCTTCGAGACGACCGCGCCGTCCACGGCGCTGACGCTCAAGCGGGCCAAGACCGAGGGCATCGAGAACTTCAGCGTCTTCTGCAACCACGTCACGATCGTGCCGCCGCTGCGGGCACTCCTCGAGTCCCCGGACCTGCGCCTGGACGGCTTCATCGGCCCAGGGCACGTCTCGACGGTCGTCGGCGCGCGGCCGCTGGAGTTCATCCCCGCCGACTACAACCTTCCGGTGGTCGTCTCGGGCTTCGAGCCCGTGGACATCCTCGAGTCGGTCCTGATGATCCTCAGGCAGTTGAACGTGGGGGACAGCAAGGTCGAGAACCAGTACGCCCGGGTCGTGCCGTACGAGGGCAACATCCGGGCGCTCGAGATCCTCGCCGAGGTCTTCGAGCTGCGGCCGCACTTCGAGTGGCGGGGGCTGGGCTTCATCTCCCAGAGCGGGCTGAAGCTCGCCGAGGCGTACGCCGACTTCGACGCCGAGCTGCGGTACGCGGTCCCCGGCGTCCGCGTCGCCGATCCCAAGGCGTGTCAGTGCGGTGAGGTGCTCAAGGGTGTCATCAAGCCGTTCGAGTGCAAGGTCTTCGGGACCGCGTGCACGCCGGAGCGGCCGATCGGGACCTGCATGGTCTCCTCCGAAGGCGCCTGCGCCGCCTACTACAACTACGGGCGCTTCGCCCGTGATCGCGAACTTGTCTGATGCCCGACGTCGGCCTCCAATCCGAGCTGGCGAAGACGGCCGACGAGGAGCGACGCCGTGCGTCGTCCGACGCCGTCGCCGCGCGCGAGGACCGCATCCTCGACATCATCGAGAAGACCCGCGCCAAGCGCCCGAAGTTCCGCGACGATCACATCACGATGGCGCACGGCGCCGGTGGCAAGGCCACCGCCGCGCTGATCGAGGGGCTGCTCGTCCCGGCCTTTGCGTCGCCGGCGCTCGACGTCCTCGGTGACGCCGGCATCGTCACGATCGATGGCGTCGGCCTGGCGATGACGACCGACAGCTTCGTCGTCAAGCCGATCCGCTTCCCCGGCGGCTCGATCGGGGACCTGGCGGTCAACGGCACCGCCAACGACATCGCCATGGCGGGCGCTCGGCCGCTGGCGCTCACGTTGTCGCTGATCCTCGAGGAGGGCCTGCCGGCGGACGTCCTGAAGGCCGAGGTGGACGCCATTGCCAAGGCCGCCGAGGTCGCCGGCGTCACCATCATCGCCGGGGACACGAAGGTCGTCGAGCGCGGTGCCTGTGACCAGATGTACATCTGCACGACCGGCATCGGCCAGGTCGACGCCCGCGCGACGCTCGCGCCCAGCGGCCTGAAGCCGGGCGACAAGATCCTGCTGTCCGGGCGGATCGGTGAGCACGGCACAGCGATCATGCTGGCCCGCGGCGAGTTCGAGCTCGGCGCGGTGGTCGAGTCCGACACCCGCGCGCTGTGGCCCGCCGTCGACATGCTGCTGCACGCCACCGGCCCCGCGCTGCGCTGCCTGCGGGATGCCACGCGCGGCGGGGTGGCGTCCGTCCTGAACGAGCTCGCGCGCGCCTCCGGCGTGGCGATGCTCGTGCGCGAGAACGCGGTGCCGGTGCTGCCCGCGGTCATGGGGGCCGCCGAGCTGCTGGGCATCGACCCGATGCATGTCGCCAACGAGGGCGTGTTCGTGGCAATCGTGGATCCCGGGAGCGCGACGGCCGCGCTTGATGCCGTCAGGACGGTCCCGGGCTGTGAGGACGCCGTGGAGATCGGCGAGGTGAAGACATCCCCCACGGGCATGGTGCTCGTGGAGACGTCGTTCGGTGGCAAACGTGTGATGGATCAACTGGTGGGCGATCCGCTGCCGCGGATCTGCTGAGAACAGGAGAACGCGATGGCGCAGATGGAGTTCGCACCCAACCAAGCCACGACGGAGGCCATCACGGCCCACGTGCTGTGGATGACCGTCGGGCTCTCCTGCGAGGGGGACTCGGTGGCCATGACCTCCGCGACGAACCCCTCCTTGGAGGACATCATCACCGGGGCGATCCCGGGGATGCCCAAGGTGGTGGTCCACAACCAGGTGCTCGCTTACGAGTACGGCGACGACTACGCCCAGGCCTGGTACGACGCCGAGCAAGGCAAGCTGGACCCGTTCGTCCTCATCGTCGAGGGCTCGCTCGGCAACGAGAAGATCAACGGCGACGGGTACTGGACCGGATTCCATTACGACAAGAGCACCGGGCAGCCGATCACGCTCAACGAGTGGGTCGACCGCCTCGCGCCGAAGGCCGCGGCGGTCGTCGCGGTCGGGACGTGCGCCACGTACGGCGGCATCCCGGCGATGAAGAACAACCCGACGGGGGCCATGGGTCTGCGGGACTACCTCGGCTGGAACTGGAAGTCCAAGGCCGGCATCCCGATCGTCAACATCCCGGGCTGCCCCGCGCAGCCGGACAACATGACCGAGATGCTCATGACGCTCGTCTTCGCGCTGGCGGGCATGGGTCCGGTGCCGGAGCTGGACGAGGCCGGCCGGCCGACTTCGCTGTTCGGCAGGACGGCGCATGAGAGCTGCAACCGCGCGGCGTTCTATGAGCAGGGCAACTTCGCGACCGAGTACGGCAGCGACCACCGTTGCCTCGTGAAGCTCGGCTGCAAGGGACCGGTCGTCAAGTGCAACGTGCCGCTGCGCGGCTGGCAGAACGGCATGGGCGGCTGCCCGAACGTCGGCGGGATCTGCATGGCCTGCACGATGCCCGGCTTCCCCGACAAGTACATGCCGTTCATGGACGAGGACCCCAACGGGAGGATCTCTTCCAACGTGGCGAAGTTCACGTACGGCCCGATCCTGCGCTGGGGTCGCGGGCAGTCCATCAAGCGCAAGTTCGACAAGGAGCCCGCGTGGCGGCACAACCGCAACGAGCTCACCACCGGCTACAGCAAGCACTGGTAGAGGGAACGACATGAGCACACTCGAGACACCACCGGCCGGCCAGAAGGTCGTCGTCAAGGAGATGTCGTGGGATCCCATCACCCGCATCGTCGGGTCGCTGGGCATCCACACGGAGATCGACTTCACCAACCAGCGGGTGAACAAGTGCTACAGCACGTCGATGATCTTCCGCGGGTTCGACATCTTCATGAAGGGCATCGACCCACGCGACGCGCACTTCATCACGAGCCGCATCTGCGGCATCTGCGGTGACAACCACTGCACCTGCTCATGCCTGAACCAGAACATGGCCTACGGGGTCAAGCCGCCGAAGCTCGGCGACTACGCCTTCAACATGGCCGAGTCCGCGGACTTCATGTTCGACCACGCGATCTACAACGACTGCATGGCCAACGTGGACTACTCCGAGCAGATGGTCAAGGAGACGAACCCGGGGGTGCTCGCCAAGGCGGAGACGACCCCGGCGCCGCACTCGGACATCCACGGCTACAAGACCATCGCCGACATCATGCGCGCGCTGAACGCGTTCACCGGGGACTTCTACCTCGAGACGCTGCAGGTGGCCCGCTACACGCGTGAGATGTACTGCCTCTTCGGCGGTCGCCACACGCACCCGTCGACGATCCTGCCCGGCGGCTGCAGTGCCGACATCACGCATCAGACGCTCATCGAGTACCACGTGCGCCTGATGCGCTACATCGACTACTGCAAGCGCACCGTGCCAATGCATGACGACCTGTACGACTTCTTCTACGAGGCCCTGCCGGGCTACGAGAAGGTCGGTTTCCGCGAGACGGATCTCATCTGCTGGGGCGCGTTCGACGACCCGAACTACGTCGACTACAGCTACAAGAACATGACGGAGTGGGGTCGCCATCGCATGGTCACCCCGGGCCTCGTGTTCAAGGGTGAGCTGATCACCACGGACCTCGTCGAGATCAACCTGGCGATCCGGATCCTGCTCGGCTCCTCCTACTTCGACGACTGGGCCGGCACGACGACCCCGTTCGTCACGAAGGACCCGCTCGGCAACCCCGTCGACCCGCGCCACCCGTGGAACAAGCAGACGCTGCCCAAGCCGGGCAAGCGCGACTTCGCCGACAAGTACTCGTGGGTCGCGTCACCGCGCATGTACGACGCGAGGAACGATCGCTACGTCGCCAGCGACACCGGTGGCGGCCCGTTCGCCCGCCAATGGGTCACGGCGAAGGCCGGCCTCCTCGACCTCGGCTACCTCAAGGCCACCGGCGAGTCGCTCAAGATGACGCTGCCCAAGACGGGCTTCATGCCGGAGATGGAGCTCGAGTGGAAGATCCCGCCGTGGTCCAACGCGATCGAGCGCCAGCGGGCCCGCACCTACCACCAGGCGTACTCCGCGCTCGTCGGGCTCTACAACCTCGAGCAGGCCTTCGTCGAGGTCCGCGCCGGGCGGACGAAGTCGTGGAACGACTTCAAGGTGCCGGAGGAGGCGGTGAGCGTGGGCTTCCACGAGGCCGCGCGCGGCGTGCTGTCGCACCACATGGTGATCAAGGAGGGCAAGATCGCCAACTACCAGCCGTACCCGCCGACGCCGTGGAACGCGAACCCGCGGGACGTGCACGGGACGCCAGGGCCGTACGAGGACGCTGTCCAGAACACGCCGATCTTCGAGGAGAACGGCCCGGACAACTTCAAGGGGATCGACATCATGCGTGCGGTCCACTCGTTCGACCCGTGCCTGCCCTGCGGCGTGCACATGTACGGCAAGGGCAAGGTCCGCAAGGTCGTCCACACGCCGACGGCGATGGCGTGAAGGGCTGAGCCATGACGGACGTCGCGACGACCCATGAGGAGCAGCTGGTCGAGCGCGTCCAGGAGTTGACGGCGCGCCTCGAGGAGATTCCCGATCTCGAGGCGCGGATGGTCGCGGACGAGCTGGCGGCCGCGATCGTCCAGCTTTACGGCGAGGGGCTGACGCGGATCTTCGGGGCGCTGGCGGCGGACGACGCCGACGTGGCGCAGGTTCGCGCGGAGCTCGCGGCGGACGGCGTCGTGGCCAGCCTGATGCTCATCCACGACCTGTACCCGGTGCCGCTCCATGAGCGCGTGGTCCAGGCGCTGGTCCAGATCCGGCCCTACCTGGACTCGCACGGCGGCGACGTGGAGCTGCTGGGCATCGAGGACGGCGTGGTGCGCCTGAAGCTCATCGGGCACTGCCGCACGTGCTCCGCGTCGGCCAGCACGCTCGAGATGGTCGTCGAGGACGCCCTGCGCGAGGCGGCGCCGGACCTCGCCGGCATGGAGGTCGAGGGGGTGCAAGCGCCGACGAACCCGATCCCGAACTCGCCGGCGGCGAACGAGCAGACGTGGGTGGCGCTCGAGGGCACGGAAGGGATCGAGCGCGGCATGGTCGTCACGGCGTCCCAGGGGCTGCTCGTGGCGAACGTCGCCGGGACGCTGCTGGCCTATCGCGACGCATGCGCCGGCTGCGGCGCGCCGCTGGCGGCCGCCGGGATGCTGCTCGGTGGGACGCTGACGTGCGCGACGTGCGCCAACAGCTACGACCTGCCGCGGGCTGGGCGCTGCCGCGACGACGCCGAGCTCCAACTGACCCCGGTCCCGTTGCTGCGGGGGGCAGGTGGCGTGAAGGTGGCCGTCGCGCGATGACGATGCAGCCGCGCACGCTGCGCCTGATGGCGGGCTGGGCGGCGCCACGCGAGCCCCCCGCTCCGACCTCCACCGTCACGAGCGCCACCTGCGAGCTGTGTCCGCTCAGCCTCGCGGAGGATCACCGGCATCTCCTTCACCTGGACGAGCGGCGCATCGTCTGCGTCTGCGAGACCTGCTGGTCGATGCGGTCCGGGGACGCCGAGTATCGCGCCACCGGCGGGCGGACGCTGTGGCTCCAGGACTTCGTGATGGCCGACGACGTGTGGGCGGCCTTCCAGATCCCGATCGGGCTGGCGTTCATGATGCGCTCGTCGATCAACGGGCAGATCGTCGCGATGTACCCGAGCCCGGCCGGTGCGACCGAGAGCGAGCTGGACCTCGACGCCTGGGACCGCCTGAGCGCGGCCAACCCGGCGCTCGAGCGCCTCGAGCCCGACGCCGAGGCGCTGATCGTCAACCGCATCTCGGACCCGGCGCAGTACGTCATCGCCCCGATCGACCAGGCCTACCGGCTCGTCGGGCTCATCAAGGCGCGCTGGGAGGGCATCTCCGGCGGCACCGAGACCGTGGACGCCGTCGCGGAGTTCTTCAGCGGCCTGCGTGAGCGGACCGCGGGCGTGATGCCGCGATGACGATCCAGGTGATCCCCGCGAACGGTGGGGACAGCGGAGCGGGCCGGGTCCCGGTCGTCGAGGACCCCACCTTCACGGTTCTGGACGTGAACGCCGTCCGGCACGCCGCGACGCCCACGCTGCGCTTCGACATGCACGTGTCGGACCCGGCGGGGCGCGAGATCTACGCGATCGCCCTGTCGGTGCAGATCCAGATCGACCCCGCGCGGCGCGAGTACGACGACGCCACGCGCGCACGGCTCGTCGAGCTGTTCGGCGCCCCCGAGCGCTGGGGCGCGACGACGCACAGCCTCGAGTGGGCGCGGATCGAGGTGCTGGTGCCGGGCTTCACCGGGGCCACGTCGTTCCAGCTGCAGGTGCCCTGCACCTACGACCTCGAGGTCGCCGCGGCGAAGTACTTCTACGCGCTGCCGGACGGCATGGTGCCGCTGTCGTTCCACTACAGCGGCATGGTCCTCTACCGCGGCGAAAGCAACGGCGGCGTGCAGGTGACCCCGGTCCCCTGGAGCTGCTCGACGCGCTGGCGCATGCCGGTGGAGGCGTGGAAGAACGCGATGGCCACGGTGTATCCCGGGGGAGGCTGGGTCCGTCTGACGCCGGAGACACTCCAGGCGCTGATGGACCGCAAGGCCGCCGATGGGCACCGGAGCCTGGACGCGCTCGTCAGCGCCCTGCTGCACGAGGAATGCCCGTGACCGACGCCTCCACCACGACGACGGACCCCGCACCGAAGGGCCTCCTGGAGCAGCTCGTCACGACGCTCCTCTACGAGGGCTATGCGCTGTACCCCTACACGCCCGGGGCGACGAAGAACGCCACGCCCACCCCGTTCGGCATCGTCTACCCGCCGGTCTACGCGCGCAGCAGCCCGTCGACGTTCGATCACCTGCGCCTGCAGGCCATCATGCAGGCCGCCGAGGACCCGACGCTCGCGATCACCGTGCTCTTCCTCGAGCCCGCCGGTGAGCGCCACGAGGGCGTCGAGCGCCGCGTGCAGCTTCCGGCGACGTCGCTGGCGGCGCTGGAGGCCGAGCCGCTGACGGTGCCCTTCGCCTTCGACGCCGTCCAGGGCCACGTCCGGATGACGGCGCAGGCCTTCCACGACGGCCTCGTCCGCGTCACCGCCTCCGTGCACAACGCCACCGAGGTGCCGGAGGGCCTGGACCGTCCTGCCGCCCTGCGTGCCAGCCTGCTCTCCACGCACGTCGTGGCGACCGTGACGGGAGGGACGTTCATCTCCCCGATCGCGCCACCGGAGCACGCCGCGACCGCGAACATGGCCTGCGCGAACGTCAACACGTTCCCGGTCCTGGCCACGCCGGACGACGATGTGATCCTGGGCGCGGCGATCGTCCTGCCCGACCACCCGCAGATCGCCCCGGAGTCGATGGGCAGCCTTTTCGACAGCACGGAGATCGAGGAGGCGCTGCTGCTGCATCTGCTGGCCCTCAGCGACGACGAGGTGGAGTCGATCGCCGATCAGGACCCGGCGGTGCGCGAGATGCTGCGGCGGGCGATCGAGACGACGCCGGCTGAGTTCGCCAAGCTCCGCGGGCGCGTGACGATGGCGGAGCCCGGGACCGATTTCACGAAGACCGGGCCCGACCCGTACGCGGTGCCGCCGATGCGGCTCATCGACGCCTCGGGCGCCGAGGTCCCGCTCGACGTCCCGACGATCGGGGACGAGCTGCGCGGCGAGCGGGAGCTCGTCGTCGACGGCGTCATGTACCGGCTCGGCGACCAGGTTCGCCTGAGGCCGGAGGCCGGCCGGAACGCCCAGGACCACCTGCTCGACGGGCGCACGGCGACGATCGAGCGGATCTACGTCGACTACGCCGACGCCGTGCACCTCTGCGTGACGGTGGACGACGATCCCGGCCAGGAGCTGATGCGCGACATCGGCCGCTACCTGTACTTCAAGCCGTTCGAAGTCGAGGCCCTCCCATGACGAACAGCGACGACAACGGCGTGGAGCGCGTCCCCGAGAAGCAGGTCCTCGTGGCCGGGGTGGGCAACGCGTGGCTGCAGGACGACGGCTTCGGCGGTGAGGTGGTGCGGCGCCTGGAGGCCGAGGGCGCGGAGTCCGGCGTCACCGTGCTGGACTTCGGCACCAGCGGGCTGGATCTCGCCTACGAGGTGATGCGCGGCTACGACGCGATGGTGCTCGTCGATGCCACGCGCCAGGGCGACGACCCCGGAACGCTCTATGTGATGGAGCCCGAGCAGTCGGAGTTCGCGCCGTCGATCGAGGACGGGGAGGCGATCGACCCGCACCACATGGACCCGCAGACCGTCCTGCGCTTCGTCAACGCCACCGGCGGATGGCCCGGCAAGGTGGTCGTCATCGGCTGCGAGCCGGGCGAGGTCGATGAGCCCGGGATGGGCCTGACGCCGCCGGTCGCGCGCGCGGTCCCCGGGGCGATCGAGCTGATCCGCAAGACGGTCGCCGAGCTGAAGACCGACGCGGCCTACCAGACGAGCTGAGGCGCGATGCACGAGCTTTCGGTCAGCTCCGCCGTCGTCGACACCGCCGTCAAGCACGCCGCGGGCCGCCAGGTCCTGCTCGTCAGCGTCCGCCTCGGCCACCTGCGCCAGGTGGTCCCGGACTCGCTGGTCTTCTTCTTCGACCTCTGCGCCCGCGACACCGTGTGCGAGGGTGCGCGCCTGGAGTACGAGGTCGTGGCTGCGCGTTTGCGCTGTGAGCCATGCGAGCACGAGTGGGGTGTGACCGAGCCCGCGTTCCGCTGCCCGTTGTGTGACGGTGCCCGCGTCGTCGTGGTCTGCGGTGACGAACTGGAAGTCGCATCCATCGAAGTGCATCAGGAGGAACCCGCATGCATCGTGTGAAGGTCCGTGTCGTCGAGGACGCACTGGACGCCAACAACACCATCGCGCGGGCCAACCGCGACGACTTCGATCGCAACGGCGTGACCGTCGTGAACATCATGAGCGCCCCGGGCGCCGGCAAGACCACGCTGCTGGAGCGCGTGCTGCGCGACGGGGTCGAGGGCCTGCGCGTCGGCGTGCTGGAAGGTGATGTGCAGGGGAGCCTCGACGCTGACCGCCTGGCGCATCTGCACATCCCGGTCACGCAGCTGAACACCGACAGCGGCTTCGGCGGCGAGTGCCACCTGGACGCGAACATGATCCGCTCGGCGCTGCCGACGCTGCCGCTCGCGGACATCGATCTGCTCGTCGTCGAGAACGTCGGCAACCTCGTCTGCCCGGCGGAGTTCCGGATCGGCGAGGACGCGCGCATGATGGTCTCCTCGGTCGCCGAGGGTGATGACAAGCCGCTGAAGTACCCGCTGATGTTCCGGGCCTGCGAGCTCGTCGTGCTCAACAAGATGGACCTGCTGCCGCACGTCGACTTCGACGTGGACCGCTTCCGCCATTTCCTGGACCAGGTCCACCCCGGCGTCACGGTGCTCGAGACCAGCGCGCGCACGGGGGAGGGCATCGAGGAGCTGCGCCGCTGGTTCGCGAGCCTGCCGGATCGGGCGGTGGCGCCCGCATGACGGCGCGGGTCCGGGCGGCCACGGGGACGCTCGACGCGCTCCTGGACGAACGGGCCCGCGCGTCACGGGCCTGCTTTTCGCCGCAGTCGGGCCGGGTCGCCCGGTTGTGCCACGCGATGGCCGAGCGCTTTGCCCGCGGCGGGCGGCTGCTGTCGTTCGGGGACACGGAGGTCGACCGCTCCGACGTCGCGCACGTCGCCGTCGAGTTCGTCCATCCGGTGATCGTCGGCAAGCGCGCGCTGCCGGCGCTGGGGATGCGTGTCGAGGACATCGGGCTCTTCGCCGAGGCCGACGACATGGTCATGGCGTTCGGCGCGGGCAGGGAGATGCGTGCCGGCGTCGAGCTGGCGCGGGAGGCCGGCTGCCTGACGATCGCGTTCATGCCGGTCGGTGCCGAGTGGGAGCTCGACATCCCGACGCAGGATCCGTTCGTCGCACAGGAGCTCACGGAGACGCTCTACCACGTGCTCTGGGAGCTCGTGCACGTGTTCTTCGAGCATCGCGGCCTGCTGGAGGGACGTGACCGCGGATCCGCGCTCGACGCGGGTGCTTCGAGCTTCCTCTACCCGTTCCTCGGCGAGCGCGAGAGCGACCTCGACGGAGTCCTGGCCGACGTGGCGCGGACGGTCGTCGCGAAGTCCTTGGAGGCGACCGAGCTGCGGGAGCAGACGCTCCGCGAGGGCTGGCCGGTCCTGCGCGAGGTCGCCGCCGGGATGCGGGCGCGGATGAGTGCCGGCGGGCGCCTGCTGGCGCTGGGCAACGGTGGCTCGGCGACCGACGCGATGGACGCGGCGGCCGACTGGCGCGGTCCGCCGCCTGGACGCCGGTGGCCCTCGCGTGCGGCCCTGGACCTGACGGCCGAGCCCGCCATCCTGACGGCGATCGCCAACGACGTGGGGACGCCGGCGATCTTCACGCGCCAGGTGATCGCGCACGGCCGGCCGCAGGACACGGTCCTGGCGCTCTCCACCAGCGGCGGCTCGGAGAACGTGCTGAGCGCGCTGGCCCAGGCGCGCAAGATGGGGATCACGAGCGTCGCGCTGGTGGGGTACGACGGTGGGCGCATCGCCGCGGAGGGATTGGCAGACCACGTGATCCTCACGCGCTCGGAGCACATCCCGCGCATCCAGGAGGCCCAGGCCAGCGCCTTGCACGCCCTGCGCGAGCTCATCGAGCAATCGGCACCATGACCACGCGGGCGTCCGGCGTCCGGCGGGTCGTGGTGCGGGTGGAAGGG
The DNA here is from genome assembly GCA_025964155.1 of Solirubrobacterales bacterium. Taxonomy (GTDB): domain Bacteria; phylum Actinomycetota; class Thermoleophilia; order Solirubrobacterales; family Solirubrobacteraceae; genus Paraconexibacter. The sequence goes on along the minus strand of JAOPZJ010000072.1, from coordinate 2,191 downwards.
ATCGTGCAGGGCGTGGGGTTCCGTCCCTACGTCTTCCTGCTCGCCGAGGAGCACGGGCTTGCCGGCACGGTCCTGAACGACACGCGCGGCGTGCTCGTGGACGTGGAAGGGGACGGCGCGGCGATCGCGGCGTTCGTCTACGACCTGCCGCTGCGGGCACCACCACTCGCGCGGGTGGCGCGCGTGGACGTTCAGGAGCAGGCGCCCGCGGGCGCGCGGGGCTTCGCGATCGTCCACAGCGAGGACGGCGGCGAGTGGGGTGCGCTCGTCGCTCCCGACGGCGCGACCTGCGCGGACTGCCTCGCCGAGCTGCGCGACCCGGCCGACCGGCGCCACCGCTACCCGTTCGTCAACTGCACGAACTGCGGGCCGCGCTTCACGATCGTCCGTGGCGTCCCCTACGACCGGCCGCTGACGACGATGGCGGGCTTCGGGATGTGCGCGGACTGCCGGAGCGAGTACGAGGACCCGCGCAACCGGCGCTTCCACGCCCAGCCCAACGCGTGCCCGGCGTGCGGCCCGCGGGCGCGGCTCGTCGACGCGCAGGGCGAGGACGTCGCCTCGGATGCCAGGGACGCGGTCACCGCCGCCGCGGCGCTGCTGCGCGACGGCGCCATCGTCGCGGTCAAGGGCCTCGGCGGCTACCACCTGGCGTGCCGGGCTGACGACGCGCGGTCCTGCGCGACCCTGCGCGCGCGCAAGCACCGCGAGGACAAGCCCTTCGCGCTGATGGTCGCCGACCTTGCCGGCGCCCGGGCGCTGGTGACGCTCGGCGAGCGTGAAGCTGAGCTGCTGACATCCATCGCGCGGCCGATCGTCCTGGCCGCACGCCGGCCTGACGGCCCGGTGGCGGGCGCGGTCGCCCCGGGCACGGCCGAGCTGGGAGTGATGCTCGCCTACACGCCACTGCACCATCTGCTCCTGGCCGACGTCGGGACGGCGCTCGTGATGACCAGCGGCAACACGAGCGACGAGCCGATCGCCTACCGCGACGAGGACGCGCTCGGGCGCCTTGAGGGGATCGCCGACGCGTTCCTGACGCACGACCGGCCGGTGCACATCCGCACCGACGACTCGGTGGTCCGCGTCGTCCGCGACCGGCCACTGCTGCTGCGGCGCTCGCGCGGGTACGTCCCGGACTCCATCGCGCTGCCGATCCCGTGTGCCCGACCGGTGCTGGCCTGCGGGGCGGAGCTCAAGAGCACGTTCTGCGTGGCGAAGGAGGACCGCGCCTGGGTGGGGCACCACATCGGCGACCTGGGCAACGTCGAGACGCTCGTCTCCTACACCGAGGGCGTCGCGCACTTCGAGACCCTGTTCGCGGTGGCGCCGGCCGTCGTCGCGCACGACTTGCACCCGGACTACCTCTCGACCTCCTACGCACTGGAGCGCGAGGGAGTCCAGCTCGTCGGCGTCCAGCACCACCATGCGCACCTGGCGGCCGTGCTGGCCGAGCATGGTGAAACGGGTCCGGCGATCGGCGCGATCTATGACGGGACGGGCTACGGCAGCGACGGGACGGTCTGGGGCGGGGAGCTGCTGGTCGGCGAGCTCGTCGGCTTCGCGCGGGTCGGCAGCCTGCACACGGTGGCGCTGCCGGGCGGCGATCGCGCCGTGCGTGAGCCGTGGCGGATGGCCTGCGCGTGGCTTGTGGCCGCGTCCGGCGAGGGCGTTGCGATGCCCGCGGTGTTCGCCGGGCAGGTGGCGCCCGCGATGTGGGACGCCGTCGCGTCCCTGGCGTCCGGCGGGTTCTCGGCGCCGCCGACGAGCAGCATGGGACGGCTCTTCGACGCGGTCGCCGCGCTGTGCGGGCTGCCGCCGCGCGTCACCTACGAGGGCCAGGCGGCGATCGCGCTCGAGGCGCTGGCCGACCGCGCAGAGTGCGGCGCGTACGCGCTGCCGGTGGGCGCGGATGGCGTCCTGGACGCGCGCGTGACCGTGCGCGCGGTGACCGCGGACCTGAAGGCCGGCGTGTTGGCGAGCGTCGTGGCGGCGCGCTTTCACCACGCGGTCGCAGAGGCCACGGCGGCGGCGTGCGCGACGGCCGCGAGCGTGGCCGCCGTCGGCACCGTGGTGCTCAGTGGCGGCGTGTTCCAGAACCGGTTGCTGCTGGAGGACACCGCGGCCCGGCTCGACGCGACCGGGCTGCGGGTGCTGCTGCCCGAGCGCCTCCCGCCCAACGACGGCGGCA
>JAOPZJ010000055.1 GCA_025964155.1 Solirubrobacterales bacterium | reverse complement strand
CGCCGCCGTGTACGGGCCGACGCCCGGCAGCGCCCGCAGGCCCGCGGCCGTCCGGGGCCAGCCGTCGCGGGCGACGAGCGCGCAGGCCGCCTTCAGGCGCAGCGCACGGCTGTTGTACCCGAGCCCGACCCAGGCGCCCAGGACGTCGGCGGTGCCGGCGACGGCCAGCGCGTCCTCGTCGGGCCACCGCTCCAGCCACGCTTCGTAGCGCGGGATGATCCGCGCGACCTGCGTCTGCTGGGACATGACCTCGCTGACGAGGATCGCGTACGGATCGGTCGTGTGGCGCCAGGGCAGGTCGCGGGCGTTGGCCGCGTACCAGCCGAGGACCGCCTTTTGCAGCGCCGCGGTCTCCATCCGGACGGCGACGGCGACGCCGTCAGTCGGCGACAGCGCCCGCCTCCTGCAGCCCGCGCAGCTCCCGGTTGAGGTCGCGGATCTCGTCGCGCAGGCGGGCGGCGTATTCGAAGCGCAGCTCCTCGGCGGCCGCGAGCATCTCCTCCTCGAGCTCGACGATCGCCTTCTCGAGATCCTGCGGGGCGCCGTCCCCGATGTCCTTGCGCTTGCGCTCGGACCGCTTGCGGCCCTTCGGGGTCTTGCCCTCGGCCTGCAGGAACTCCGCGATGTCGCTGACGCCCTTGGAGATCGTCGTCGCCGTGATCCCGTGCTCCTCGTTGTAGGCCAGCTGGATCGCCCGGCGACGATCGGTCTCGTCGAGCGCCGCCGTCATCGCGGCGGTCTTCTTGTCGGCGTACATGATCACCGCCCCTTCGGAGTTGCGCGCGGCGCGGCCGATCGTCTGGATGAGCGACGTCTCCCCCCGCAGGAAGCCCTCCTTGTCCGCGTCCAGGATCGCCACGAGCGACACCTCGGGCATGTCGAGCCCCTCGCGCAGGAGGTTCACGCCGACGAGCACGTCGTACTCCCCCAGGCGCAGGTCGCGGATGATCTGGATGCGCTCGAGCGTGTCGATCTCCGAGTGCAGGTAGCGCGTCCGGAAGCCCATCTCGAGCAGGTAGTCCGTCAGATCCTCGGACATCTTCTTCGTGATCGTCGTGACGAGGACGCGCTCGCTGCGTTCCGTGCGGAGCCTGATCTCGTTCATCAGGTCGTCGATCTGGTTGCGCGTCTGGCGAACCTCGACCGACGGATCGACGATCCCGGTCGGGCGGACGATCTGCTCGACGATCGTCTTGGAGTGCGCACGCTCGTACTTGCCCGGCGTCGCCGAGACGAACACGATCTGCGGGGTGATCGACAGGAACTCGTCGAAGGTCTGCGGCCGGTTGTCCAGCGCGGACGGCAGGCGGAAGCCGTAGTCCACGAGCGTCTGCTTGCGAACGCGGTCGCCCTCGTACATCGCGCCGGTCTGCGGCACCGTCTGGTGGGACTCGTCCATGAAGCAGACGAAGTCGTCGGGGAAGTAGTCGATGAGGCAGTACGGGCGATCACCGCGCGCGCGGCCGTCGAGGATGCCCGAGTAGTTCTCGATGCCGTTGCAGAAGCCCATCTCCTTGAGCATCTCCATGTCGTACTGCGTGCGCTGGCGCAGGCGGTGGGACTCCAGGAGCTTGCCCTCGCCCTCCAGTTCGGCGCAGCGGTCGTTCAGCTCGCGGCCGATCGCGGCCACGGCGCCGTCGATCGTCCCGTCACGCACGTTGTAGTGCGAGGCCGGCCAGATGGCGACGTGCTCCAGGTCGTCCTGCACGAGCTCACCGGTGAGCGGGTCGAACTCCTGCAGACGCTCGATCTCGTCGCCGAAGAGCGTCGCGCGGTAGGCGGTCGAGTCGCTGTAGGCCGGGAAGATCTCCAGCGCCTCACCGCGCACGCGGAAGGACCCGCGGCCGAGCGCCACGTCGTTACGGGTGTACTGGATCGACACGAGCTTGCGCAGGAGCCCGTCCCGGTCGACCACCTCGCCCTTGCGCAGCGTCTGCAGGTTGTCGTCGTACGTCTCGGGCGAGCCGAGGCCGAAGATCGCGCTGACGGACGCCACGATGATGACGTCGCGTCGAGCGAAGAGCGCCGCGGTCGCCGCGTGGCGCAGGCGGTCGACCTCGGCGTTGATCGCGGAGTCCTTCTCGATGTAGAGGTCCTTCGACGGGACGTACGCCTCGGGCTGGTAGTAGTCGTAGTAGCTGACGAAGTACTCGACGGCGTTGTCCGGGAAGAACGTGCGGAACTCGTTGCACAGCTGCGCCGCCAGCGTCTTGTTGTGCGCCAGGACCAGCGTGGGCCTCTGCATCCGCTCGATCGACGCGGCCATCGTCATCGTCTTGCCGGTGCCGGTGGCGCCGAGCAGGGTTACGTAGCGGTCACCGGCCGTGACGGCTGCAGTGATCTCGTCGATCGCCTTGGGCTGATCAGCGGCGGGACTGTAGACGCTGTCAAGGCGGAACTCGGGCACGTTCCGCATACGGTAGCGCCGGGTCAGGACGTTACGACGAGACCGTGGCCGTACGGGCCCCGGCCACCTGCCCCAATGCCGGTACCGGGCTCGCGGCCCGCCGCGTCACGAGGTTGGCGCCGACGAGCGCGGAGATCGTGAGCGCGGCGCCGGCCAGCTCCCCGGGGCCCGGTCGCGTGCCCGAGGCGATGGCGATGGCGAAGGTCGTCACGGGGACGAGGTTCATGAAGAGCGCGCCGTTGGCCGGGCCCAGGCGCTTGACGCCCGCGTTCCAGGCGACGACGGCCACGACGGCGCCGAAGACGACGATGTACGCCAGGGGCAGCGCAGCCGCGCCGACGTCCGCGCCGCTGGGCAGGTGCTGCAGGCCCGTCACGTCCGCCGCCGCGGTGACCGCGAGGATCGTCAGCGTCCCGGCCACGGCGCTGAGCGTCGTGTACCGCAGCGGGCTGTGCCCGGCGAAGCGTGCGGCGCCCGTCGTGTACAGGACCCATCCGATGACCCCGCACAGCACCAGCGCCTCGCCACCGCCGATGCCGCCGTCCACGAGGGACGGCGGGGCACCGTGCGTGATGACGAGCACGACGCCGGCCAGGGCCAGCAGCATGAAGCCGAGCGTCGCCCGCGCGGGCCGTACGCCGTCCCGGCGCCAGCGCACGAGCGCGGTGACGAGCGGGGTCGTGGCCACGAGCAGCGCGGCGTTCTGGGGCTTGGTGTGCTCCAGCCCGGCGTAGGAGAAGAGGTTGAAGCCCGCGAACCCGAGCGAGCCCAGGACGAAGAGCTCCCGGAAGCGGCCGTCGTAGCGCAGCGCGCCGGCGCCCTCGACCGCCGCGAGGATCGCGACGAACACCAGGCTGGCGATGCCGTAGCGGATCGCGGTGAGGTTGAACGCGTCCACGTGCGGCAGGGCGTGGGCGGCGATCGGGAACATCGCGCCCCAGGAGACGGCGGCGGTGAGGGACAGGACGGGGGCGGGGATGCGGCGCATCGAGGAGACTCCTGGTTCGATGACGGTCGAACTACTTCGGAACACCGTAGCAAACTGTTCGATGCATATCGAACACTTCGGTATCCTCGGGGTCGTGGACTTCTTCGAGCCCGAGATCGACACCGTCCCGCTGGCGGCCGTGATGCAGGCGCTGGCAGACGACGTGCGCCTCGAGGTCGTCCGGGTCCTGGCCGCCGAGGGTGAGCGGGTCTGCGGCTCCATCGAGCTCGGCGTGAGCAAGGCCACCCGCTCGCACCACCTCCGCGTCCTGCGCGAGGCCGGCATCACCCGCACCCGCGTCGACGGTGCCAGACGGCACGTGTCCCTGCGGCGCGCGGACATGGACTCGCGCTTCCCGGGTCTGCTGGACGCGCTGCTCGCCGCGGCGTCTCAGCCGAGCCCGAGCTCGCGCGCGTAATTGGCGCGGTAGTCCCGTCGCGCGGCGACGACCTTCTCGACGTAGTGGCGCGTCTCGGGGAACGGGATGTCGCCGACCTTGAAGTCCCGCTCCGCGCGGGCGGCCTCGCCGATCCACCTGTCGACGTTGCCCTCCCCCGCGTTGTACGCCGCCAGCATCAGCGCCGTATTGCCCCCGAAACGACCCTTGAGGTAACGCAGGTAGTACGCGCCGTAGCTGATGTTCACCTGCGGCGTCCCCAGATCCTTGATGCCGAACGCCGAGCCGCCGGACCGGCGCGCGATGTCCTTGGCCGTCTCGGGGGTCAGCTGCATGAGGCCGAGGGCGCCCGCGCTGGAGACCTGGCCGTCGCGGAAATGCGACTCGGCGTAGATCACGCCGGCGATGAGCGCGGGGTCCAGGTCCTTCTCCCTGGCCTGCTGGCGGATGATGTCCTCGTGCTTGAGCGGCAGGGTGATCTCGCGCACCGCGTGGTGGAGGTTGGGGAGGATCACGGCGGCGCCCAACGCCCCGAGCAGCACCGCACAGAGCACGAGCCTGCGGCGGCGACGCCGGGCCGCGCGGACCTGCGTGGCGCCCTTGACACCGGGAGCCGATGGCTTGCGCTTCTGACCCGCGGCGGCGACGCGTGGTGCGCGCGGGGCACGGGCCCCGGTGGCGGACGGCGCGACCGCGGGGCGGCGGGTGCGGTTGTTGGCGGGACGGGCGCTCACGATCCGGTGGTGCTCAGCTTGACGAGGACGACGGACAGCGCGTCGTGTAGGTCCTGCACCGTGCCTGAGTTCACCACCACATACGTCGCCCGGTCGGCCTTCTCCTGCTGGGACAGTTGCCGTGCCGTGCGTTCGTCGACAGCGGCGTGCCCGCGTGCGGCTGCACGCTCCGCGCGGACGTCCTCGTCGGCGATCACCGCGATCGTGGCGTCGTAGGCGGCGTCCATCCCCGCCTCGAAGAGCAACGGCGTCTCCACGACCGCCGCGGCAGGCGGATGTCCCGCCCGCGCGGCAGCCTCGGCGGCGGCGCGGAACTCGATGACCTTCTGCGCGACGCGCGGCCAGATCTGCTGTTCGAGCCAGGCGCGCTCGGCCGGGTCGGCGAAGGCGTGCTTGGCGATCACGCCACGATCCACGACACCGTCCGGCGCCACGTCGGCGCCCCAGCGCGCCACGACGAGGTCGCGGAGCCCGGCGTCCTGCGTGTACAGGTCGTGCACCACCGCGTCGGTGGAGAGCGTCACGGCTCCCAGCCGGCCGAGCTCGGCCAGCGCGGTGGACTTGCCCGACCCGAGGCCGCCGGTCAGGCCGACGAACGGGACGTTGGTCGAGGAGTCCATGGGAGGCCTTCCGCGCACGAGCCCGTCGTGCCCTTGGGGCACGACGGGCCGGCGCGGAACGCGTTCCTCCGGCGGCTACTCGGCGGCGGGCGCCTCGGGGTCGGCCTCGGGCGTCGCCTCGGCGGCGGGCTCCTCGGCGGCGGGCTCCTGCTCAGCGGCGGGCTCCGCAGGGGCCTCGGGCGTCGCCTCGGCGGCGGGCTCCTCGGCA
>JAOPZJ010000020.1 GCA_025964155.1 Solirubrobacterales bacterium | reverse complement strand
CTCTCGCGCGCGGCGCTGGAGTCCGTCGCCGAGAACACGAGCGACGCGGTCGTGGGCGCGCTGCTGTGGGGTGCGGTCGCAGGCCCGGGGGGCGTCATGGCCTACCGGGCTGCGAACACGCTCGACGCGATGGTCGGCCACCGGAACGCGCGGTACGCCGACTTCGGCTGGGCGGCGGCGAGGCTGGACGACGCGCTGAACTGGCCGGCGGCGCGGCTGGCCGCGATCCTCACCGCCGTCTGCGCGCCGGTGGTCGGCGGGGCGCCGGCCACGACCTTCCAGACCTCCGTGCGCGACGGCTCCAAGCACCCGAGCCCGAACGCGGGTCGGGTCGAGGCCGCCTTCGCCGGGGCCCTGGGCGTGCGCCTCGGCGGCCAGCTCACCTACGCCGGCGTGGCCGAGCTGCGCCCGACGCTGGGGGATGGCGACGCGCCGACCGCCGCCGACGTGCACCGTGCCGCTCGCCTGTCGCTCGCCGTAGGAGCGGCTGCCGCCGTCATCTGTGCGGTGGCCCGAGCGGCGATCGCCGGTGCGCGCGGGCGCCCGCCGGGGCGCGTCGTACGTCCGGCGTCGCCTGGGCAACCCCGGACGTACGACGCCGCGAGGGCCGCCGCATGAAGGGCGCCCTCCTCGTCGCCGGCACCCACTCGGACGCCGGCAAGTCCCTCGTCACCGCGGGCCTGTGCCGCTGGTTGCGCCGCCACGGCGTCAGGGTCGCGCCGTTCAAGGCGCAGAACATGGCGCTGAACTCGGTCGTCGCGCGCGGCGGCTTCGAGATCGGCCGCGCCCAGGCGATGCAGGCGGCGGCGGCGGGCGTCGAGCCCGAGGTCGCCATGAACCCGATCCTCATCAAGCCCTCGGGCGACCGCCACAGCCAGGTCATCGTCATGGGCCGGCCGTACGCCGACGTCGACGCCCGCAGCTACCAGAGCCTCAAGGACGAGCTGTGGCCGATCGTCGCCGCGGCCCTCGCGGACCTGCGCGCTCGCTATGACGTCGTCATCTGCGAGGGCGCCGGCAGCCCCGCGGAGATCAACCTGCGCGCCGCGGACCTGACGAACATGGGGCTCGCGCGTGCCGCGGACCTGCCGGTGATCCTCGTCGGCGACATCGACCGCGGCGGTGTCTTCGCGTCGCTGCTCGGGACGATCGTGGCCCTGGCGCCCGAGGACCAGCGCCACATCGCCGGCCTGGTCATCAACAAGTTCCGCGGGGACCCCGCGATCCTCGCCCCGGGGCTGGCGCAGATCACGGGCCTCACCGGCCGCCCGGTGCTCGGCGTGCTGCCGTTCGTCGAGAACCTGAGCATCGACGCGGAGGACTCGCTGGGCATCGAGGCGCCGCGCGCGGACGTCGCGGGCGCCGGCGGGACGCTCGACATCGCCGTCGTGCGCCTGCGCTGGATGAGCAACTTCACCGACCTCGACGCGCTCGCGTGTGAACCCGGGGTGCGCGTGCGCTTCACCCGTTCGGCGGTCGACATCGCCCGCGCGGACCTCGTCGTCGTCCCGGGCACGAAGGCGACCGTCGAGGACCTCGCGCGGCTGCGCGCCGCCGGCCTGGACGACGCCCTGCAGGCGCGCGCCGCCGCCGGCCACCCGATCCTCGGCGTCTGCGGCGGCTACCAGCTGCTGGGCGAGTCGATCACCGACGACGTCGAGTCCGGCGCCGGTCAGGTGCCCGGCCTCGGCCTGCTGCCGGTCACCACCACCTTCGTCGCCGACAAGATCCTGCGCACCGTCAGCGGCCACAGCGCGCTCCTGGACAGCACCGTCGGCGGCTACGAGATCCGGCATGGTCGTCCCGTGGCGCATGGAGGGGCCACGCTCATCACCGGCACGGACGGCGCCGGGGAAGGGTGCGCGGTGCAGAGCACCCTCGGGACCTCCTGGCACGGGCTGCTCGAGCACGACGACGCGCGGCGCGCCCTGCTGCGCTGGGTGGCCGCCCGTCGCGCCATCGACTTCGTCCCGGCCCCCGCCGTCAGCTTCACCGCCGAGCGCGAGCGTCAGCTCGACGTCCTCGGCGACCTGATCGAGCAGCACCTGGACACCGATCGGCTGCGAGCGCTCATCGAGCGCGGCGCAGGGACCGACCTTCCCGACCTGTTGCTGGAGCGTGCCCCGTGCTGAGGTTCATCACGACCGCCGACACCGAGATCCTCGCCACGGCCGCCGCCGTGCGGCGCCTGCCGCAGGACTTCCCCGAGGTGCGCTGCGCCAACCCGCAGGGCACGCGCGACCTGGACCCGTTCCTGGACCACGTCCTGGAGGGCGCGCGCGTCGTCGTCATCCGCGTGCTCGGCGGTCGTCGCGGCTGGCAGGGCGGCGTCGACCGCCTGGCCGAGCGCTGCCGCGAGGCCGGCATCGCGCTCGTCGCGCTGGGCGGCGAGTCGCAGCCGGACGCGGAGATGACCGCGCTCTCGACCGTCCCCTCCGGCGCGGTCGCGCAGGTCGGTGAGTACCTGCACTCCGGCGACGTGGACAACGTCGAGCAGATGCTCCGCTTCCTCGCCGACACCTTCCTGCTGGAGGGCTTCGGCTTCGAGGCGCCCAAGGCCGTGGAGGAGCTCGGCATCTACCTGCCCGGTCGCGGCGACGTGACGCTCGAGCAGGCGCTCGCGGATCGCGATCCGGTCAAGCCCGTCGTCGGCATCACCTTCTACCGCTCGCACCGCCTGACCGGGAACACCGACTTCATCGACGGGCTGTGCGCGGCGATCGAGCGTGCCGGCGGCCATCCGCTGCCGGTGTGGAGCTACACGCTGCGGCGGGGCCACGACAACGGGCGGGTCGCCGCGCTGGAGCTGCTGACCGGCCACGTGGACGCGCTCGTCACGACGATGCTCGCGACGGGCGGGTCAGGCCGCGGGGACGCCGCCGGTGACATCGCCGCCGACGACGGCGGCTCGGAGGAGCAGATGGCGTGGGACGCGGGCGCGCTGGAGGCGCTCGGCGTGCCCGTCGTCCAGGCGTTGTGCGTGACGATGAGCCGCGAGCGCTGGGAGGAGGGGGGCGAGGGCCTCTTGCCGATCGACGCGGCCACCCAGGTGGCGATCCCCGAGTTCGACGGGCGCATCATCGGTGGCCCGATCTCCTTCAAGGAGCGCGAGCCGGAGGGCTCGCCCGTCGGCGTCGCCGTCCCGCGCTACGTCCCGGACGCCGAGCGCTGCGACCGTCTGGCCACCCTCGTGCTGCGCCACGCCCGCCTGCGCGATCCGCACGCGCGCCGGAAGATCGCGATCGTGCTGACCGCGTTCCCCACGAAGCACGCGCGCATCGGCATGGCCGTCGGCCTGGACACGCCCGCCAGCGCGATCGGCCTGCTGCATCGCCTGAAGGCCGACGGCATCGACGTGCAGGACATCCCCGCCGACGGGGACGCGCTCATGCACGCGCTCATCGCCGGCGGCGGCCACGACCCGGAGTTCCTGACGGAGGAGGCGCTGGCCGCGGCGCCGCTGCGGATCTCCGTCGCCGACTATCTGGACTGGCACGCCACGCTGGAGCCCAAGCTCACCGACGCCATGGTGGAGCAGTGGGGCGCGGCGCCCGGGGACCGATATCTGGACTCGAGCGACACCGCGTCCGGAGCCGGTGACCTCATCGTCGCCGGGCTCGAGTTCGGCGACGTCGACATCCTCATCCAGCCGCCGCGCGGCTACGGCGACGACCAGGTCGGGATCTACCACGACCCCGAGCTCGCGCCCGCCCACCACTACATGGCGGCCTACCGCTGGCTGGACCACCACTGGGGCGCGGACGC
>JAOPZJ010000008.1 GCA_025964155.1 Solirubrobacterales bacterium | reverse complement strand
GGATCTCCGCGTACGACGCGTCCAAGACGGTAGCGACTGAGCGGTCCGGATCGTCGTTCCTGGCCAGGAGCGCGAGGAGGGACAGGCCGCCAGGCCGGACCTCCTCGCAGCGACGCCGCCAGGGGCGACGAGGCGCACCGGTCAGCCGCGCTGCAGCGACGCCGCCAGGGGCGGCGAGGCGTACCGGTCAGGCGCCTCAGGCAGGCTCGGCCACCTGCACGACAAGCTTGCCGGTGTTCGCCCCCCCGAACATCTGGGTGACGGCCACCGGGACGTTCTCCAAGCCGTCGAGGGCCGTCTCGTCGTAGTGCAGCTTCCCCTCGGCCAGCAGGCCGGCGAGGTGGGTGATCGCCTCCTCGAAGCGATCGGCGAAGTCCAGGACGAGGAAGCCCTGGATGGTGGCGCGGCGCATGATGAGCTGGCCGATGTTCACCTGGCCGGCCCACTCGCTCTGCGCGCCCGCGGCGTCGTACTGGGAGATCATGCCGCAGAGTACGACGCGCGCCCCGAGGTTGATGCGCATGAGGATGTGGTCCATCACCGCGCCGCCGACGTTCTCGAAGTCCACGTCGATGCCGTCGGGCGTGGCGGCGTCCAGCTGCTCGCGCCAGTCGTCGGCGCGGTGGTCCACACAGGCGTCGAAGCCCAGGGTCTCCACGACGTGGCGGCACTTGTCCGGCCCTCCGGCGATGCCGACGACCCGGGCGCCGCGTCCCTTGGCCAGCTGCCCCGCGATCGAGCCGACCGCGCCCGCCGCCGCCGAGATGACGACGGTGTCCCCCGCCTGCACCCGGCCGAGGTCGATGCCGATGTAGGCGGTGACGCCGGTGTGCCCGAGCGCCCCGAGGAACGCGGCGGGCGGCGCCGGCAGCGGGTCGGGCAGCACGGTGAACGGCGCCTCCAGCTGCGTGTCGTCTGCGACGACGTACTCCTGCCAGCCCGTCCAGCCGGCGACCAGGGCGCCCTCGGGCAGGTCGGCGCGCCGTGAGGCGAGCACCTGGCCGACGCCGAGGCCCCGCATCACGTCGCCGAGCGGCACCGGCGGCATGTAGCCGCGCATGTCGCTCATCCACAGCCGGCAGGTGGGGTCGATGGACAGCACGAGCGTGCGCACGAGCGCCTGCCCGTCGACCAGCTCGGGGATCGCCTCCTCGACGAGCTCGAGGTCCCCGTCCGAGAGGCCGCCGACGGGGCGGCGGCGCAGGCGGTGGGCACGATTGACGGTGGCGGTGGCGATGGACATCTACCAACCCTCCCAGTGGATGACGGAATCGGGATCAGGCCGCAGGGCGGGCTTGAACGACGTGCCCTGCGTGTACGCGACCGGCGTGAGCGCCCCGACCGTGACGTCGTCGGGGATGTGCAGGAGCGACGGGGTCCGCGCGCCCGGGGCCAGGGAGACGGCGGTCCAGCACGTCCCCAGGCCGTGCAGGCGCGCGGCCAGCATGAACGACCACATGCCCGGGTGGATGCTGCCGGCCGAGGCGACGATGCGGTGCGGCGCCTGGCCCTCCAGCCCCCCGAGCCCGCAGGCCACGACGATCGCCGGCGCGCGGTGGATGGTGGCCGCCAGGTGGTCGGCCGAGCGCGCGGTGCGCTGCTGCTGGGCGTTGGCGGCGGTGTCGCCCTTGTCGATCGAGCCGATGTAGCCCGGCGAGGCCTGGTAGGCGGCGTAGCGCTCGCGGTAGTCCTCGCCGAGCGCCGCGCGCAGGTCCGGATCGGTGACGATGACGAACTGGATCGGCACGCGGTTGGAGCCCGACGGCGCCTGCAGCGCGATCTCCACGCAGCGGCGCAGCACGTCGCGGCCGACGGGGCGCTCGTAGTCCAGGCGCAGGCGAACCGCGCGGGTGGTGACGAGCAGCTCCTCGGCGGTGAGGTCGAGCATCAGCGCCGCAGCTCCAGGGCGAAGCGCTCGGTGGCCAGCGAGACGTACGGGCTGCGCACCGTCTGCACGAGCGCCTGCAGCTCGGCGACGTCGCTGGAGGCGAGCGGGAAGTCCCGCCGGACCGGGCCCGCCGCGCGCATCGCGTCCAGGTCGTGCTCAGGGATCAGCGCGCGGAGGATCAGCTCGTCGTCGTCGGTGCCGGTGCCGTGGCGGGCGCGCAGCTCGTCCAGCGTCGGCTCCTCCGGCGCCTTGGCCGCGATCTCCGCCGCCCGCGGCGCGGACATGATGCGGTCAAGGACGGCGCCCTCGATCGGCGCGGGCGGCGTGCCGTAGTGCCCGGCAGCGTAGGCGACGACCTGGTCGGGCACGAGCGAGTAGCGGTCTGCAGTGACGATGTTCAGCACGGCCTGGGTGCCGACGAGCTGGGAGAGCGGCGTTGCCATCACCGGCCAGCCGAGCTCGCGACGCACGGTCCCGGTCTCCGCCAGCACCTCGTCCAGGCGGTGGGACATGCCGTGCTGCTCGAGCTGGGCCTTCAGGGTGCCGACCATGCCGCCCGGGACCTGGTGGGTGACGTTGAAGAGGTCGTACTCGCTGACCTGGTCCACGAGGTAGCCGGCGGCCCGGCCGACGGCGCGAAAGTGCTCCTCTACGACCGGCAGCAGCGACGTGTCCAGCGTGTGCTCCATCCCCAGCAGGGCGAGGTTGCGCACGACGCTCTCCGTCGACGGGACCGACGGCCCGTTGGCCATCGAGCGCGACGCCGTGTGCAGCACGCGCACGCCGCACTTGACCGCCTCCACGTAGGCCAGGCCGGAGGTGCCCATGAGGTTGTTGGAGTGCATCTCGACCGGCTTGCCCTCCGCGGCGGCCGCCGCCACGATCTTCGGCACCAGGGTCCGCAGCCGGTCTGAGTCCAGCACCCCGGCGGTGTCGTAGAAGAGGACGGTGTCGATCTCGGGCACCGCGGCGATCTGGGCCGCCTTCCCCGCCAGGTACTCGTCGGTGTGGACCGGCGAGATGCTGAAGAAGACCGTCCCGGCGACCTCCGATCCGTACTGCTTGGCGATCTTCGCCAGGCGCTGGAAGTTGTCGATCCCGTAGAGGACGTCGTACAGCCAGAAAGAGCGCACGCCGTGCTCGTTGAGCTGGCGCATCCAGGTGTCCATGAGGGCCGGCGGGGTCACGCCGAACGACACACACGCGTTGCCGCGCATGCCGCCGCGCATCGGCGTGCGGTGGATCGCGCCGCGCAGCAGGTCCAAGCCCTCCCACGGATCCTCGCGGCAGTACTTGATGAGGACCTCGAAGAACGAGCTGGCCGCCGCGTCGATGGTGCGAAAGCCCGTGCGGTCCAGCGCGTCGGCGACCGGGAGCGCCATGCCGGCCTGCATCCGCATGCCCCACAGGCTCTGCTGGCCGTCGCGCAGCGTCGCGTCCAGCAGCTCAACGTCGGGCATCGAGGCCCTCCTTGCGCAACTCGTGCTTGAGCACCTTGCCGGCCGGGTTGCGCGGCAGCTCGTCGATCTGGTGGTACTCCTGGGGGCGCTTGTGCCGGGCGATCCGCGTCAGGCAGAGCGCATCCAGGGCGGCGGCGTCCAGCTCGCCGCCGCCGGGGACGACGACGAAGGCGGTGACGCGCTCGCCCCACTCGGCGTCCGGGAGGCCGACGACGGCGACGTCCTGCACGGAGGGGTGCGCGAGGAGGACGTCCTCGACCTCGCGCGGATACACGTTCTCGCCGCCGGAGATGACGACGTCCTTGGCGCGGTCCACGAGCGTCAGGCGCCCGTCGGCGTCCATCCGCCCGAGGTCACCGGTGTGCAGCCAGCCGCCGCGCAGCGCCTCGGCGGTCGCGTCGGGCTGCTCGAGGTACCCGGCCATGACCGTCGGGCCGTCGACGAGCACCTCCCCCACCTCGCCCGGGGGCAGTGCGCGCCCGTCCCGTGCGGCGATGCGCACGCGGGTCGCCCACCGCGCGACGCCGACGCTCGTCAGCGCCTCGTCCCCGGCGGCCGCGGCGGCGGCGATCGCCGCCGGGGCCATCGCCGTGATCGTGCACGGCGACTCCCCCTGGCCGTAGCCGTTCCACAGCCGTGGGCCGAAGGCCGCCAGGCCGGCGCGCAGGTCGTCGGCGCGCACCGGGGCGGCGCCGACGAGCACGGTGCCGATCCGGTCGATGTCCGTCTCCCCCAGCTCGGGCGCCGCGCACAGGCGGCGCAGGAGCGTCGGCGGGACGAAGAACGTGGAGCGCGCGTGCGCAGCGGTGAGCCGCAGCAGCTCCGAGGCGTCGAAGCCGCCGGACGCCGGGAGGACCTGGGTGGCGCCGCGGGCCAGGAACGGCAGGCTGAAGAGCCCGGAGGCGTGGCTCAGCGCGACAGCGTGGATGAGCGCGTCGTCCGGGCCGACCGGGGCGACGTCGGCGTAGTACGCCGCGCTCATCGCCAGCAGGTTGCCATGCGTCAGGCGCGCGCCCTTGGCGCGCCCGGTGGTGCCGGAGGTGAAGAAGATCCAGGCGTCGTCGCCGAGGGACCGGGAGGCCAGGGCGATCGGCATCTCGCGGGCGAGCGCGTCGTCCTCCTCGTCGCCCAGGACGATCAGGCGCGTGGCCGGCGGGAGCACCGCGGCCAGGTCCTCGGCCAGGTCCGCGGTCGCCAGGCACACCGCGGCGTGCGCGGCCTCGACGAGCACGGCCGCCTCACGCGGGTGCAGCCGGGCACTGATCGGGACGACGACGGCCCCGGCGTGCCAGACGGAGAACAGCGCCTCCAGGTAGGCGGGGTGGTTGGCCGCCACGAGCGCGACCCGGTCGCCGGGCCGCACGCCGTAGCCCGCGGCCAGTCCCCCCGCGCGACGGGCGACGGCCTCCGCGAGGCCGCCCCAGTCGCGGTAGGGCACGTCGCCGACGAGGACCGCCGGCGCCCGTGCCCGCGTGCGCGCCGGCCCGTCCAGCCAGCCGGCGAGGTTCGCCGTGGGCACCGGCGCTCAGGCGCCGGTCGGCGCGGCAGCCACCGGCGCCGGGTCCAGCGCGCGGCCGCGTGGGTCGTGCGGGTGGCTCTTGACCCAGGTGTCGTCGTCGTAGTGGCGCTGGTCCCACCCCGTCGGCCGGAACTCGCGTGCGAGGCGGTTGTTCTCCTCCTGGGTGAGCTTGCCGCGGGTCGTCGTGTAGAGCGCGGTCTTCGCGGGCAGCGCCGTGCCGCCCGGGCCGATCGGCCCGACCGTCGAGGTCCACTCGTCGTCGGTCAGCAGCGAGTAGGGGATCGGCGTCCACATCTCGCCGCGCGCGCCGGTGAACTTCTCCATGTGATGCTCGGAGTTCTGCTGGGTCGTGAGCGAGAGCAGGCCGACGAGCTCGGCGATCGCCCCTCCGCCGTACTCGTCGTTCATGAGCGGGTAGAAGCGCCGCGCCTTGTCGTCGATGTCGAACCAGTCGGACTGCTCGTAGACGCCGGCGAAATGCGCGAGGTCCTTCGTGACTCCCGAGTAGACCAGCAGGCCAGCCTCGATCATCTGCGTGCGGTTCCAGCCGGCCATCATCTTCCACATGCCCGACGTGGCTTCGGTCATCCGCTCGCGGACCTCGTCCAGGTAGTCCGCCAGCTCGGAGGCGTTGTCCATGTGGAGGGGGATGTACCCGTCCGAGAGGTGGTCGGAGGTGTAGACCCCGACCGCGACGAGGTTGGCGGCGTCGTAGGACGGCGTCGCCTCGAAGGAGCCCCAGTCGTCGACGATGTTGAAGTGGGTGTCCTTCATCACCACGGTGACCGTGAGGTTGTTGTGCTCGATCGGCGCGGCGATCCCGTCCATCCACGGGTAGTCGCATTCGGCCAGGTCGAGCATGTCGCGCACGAGCATCTCGTGCCCCCCACGCGTCTTGTACGGCCCGTGGTTGTTGAACGACAGGCGGCACTCGCAGTGGCTGAGGAAGCCGTACGCGGACGCGGTGGCCATGAAGCGCCCGAAGGCGGTATGGAGCTTGTCGCCAGGCGTCACGCCGATCGCCCCTTCCTCGAAGTGGGCGGTCTGCCGGGCGGTGTGGATCTGGGCGCGCTGCCCGGCGTCGCTGGGGGTGATGTGCGCGTGGGAGCGGTGCAGCGACAGGTTCACGCGCCGCCCGAAGTCCAGGACGTCCAGCACGTCGTCGATGGCGTCGGTCGCGCGCAGCAGCCCCATGTCCATGAGGAACTGGCGTCCCCCGAGGTAGAACTGCGGGATCAGCCCCATCGTGATCGTGTTGACGTAGGAGCCGACCTGGCGGGCGCGGTCGCCGATCTCCTCGGCGGGCATCGCCGCGTCGATCTTGCGCAGCAGCTCCGGCCAGCGGTACCAGGCGTTGTAGTAGGACAGCGCGATGTACGGGTTGACGGGGAACAGCTTGGACTCCTGCACCGTCCGCGTCGTGCACTGGAAGAAGAAGGACTCGCTGGCCTTGCGCAGGTAGGCGTTGGCGTTCAGCAGCTCGGGGTAGGTGTGCCGTGCGGGCATGTGATCCTCCTAGGAGACCTTGATGACTCGGGCGCGCTGCGCGGCAGCGGTGTCGGCGTCGGCGTAGGCGTCGGCCGCCGGCTTGGCGTACTCGACGAGGATGCGATCGCCCTCGTTCAGGCCGTCGATCTCCGCGGCCATCAGGCAGGGCACCTGGTACTCGCGGGTGAGGATCCCCAGGTGCGATCGGACGGTCCCGCCCATGCAGATCACGGCCTTGAAGTCGCCGAGGATCGGCGCCGTCAGGGTGCCGCCGGAGTCATCGATGACGGCGATGGTGTCCTCCGGGACCCCCTCGGTAAGCAGCTCCATGACCCGCTCGACGGTCGAGACGAAGCGCGCCGTGCCCTCGACGTCCTGTGCCCTGAAGACGTTGTCGCCGGTACCGACGATCGACCGTCCCTGCTCGTCCTCCTCCTGCAGGCCGGAGTCGACGCGTTCCGCAACGGCCTTGTACTTGTCCGGCGCCTCCTGCAGCGAGACGATCGCGGACATCTCGAAGCGGTAGCCGCTGGCCAGGAGGTCCGCCTCGATCGTTTCGTAGTCCGCGGCGGTCGGCTGGAAGGCCGGGTCGTGCACGACCTCTTCCCAGCGCCGGCCGTCGGCGGCGAGGCGGTCGGCGGCGAGCTTGCGGATGGCCGTGTGATAGGCCTCGACGACCGGTGTGGCCGACGGTTTGGGCCAGGCGTCCTGAAACGCCGCGGTCTCGGTCATGTCTCCTCCTGTGATGGGTCGGTGGCCTGCGCGAGGCGCAGGAGCAGGGTGGCAGGGTGCTGCCCGGGCACCGGCACGACGGTGCGGAGGCGCGCACGGACCGCGGCCTCGGCGCCGGCGGCGGTGGCCAGGACGGCGCCGCGGGCGGCGGTCGCGTGGTCGAGCGCGGCGTCGAGCGCCGCGACGTCCACGGCCGTGTCGGGCTCCAGGCCCACGCCGGCGGCGTCCAGGTCGGCCAGCTCGCCGTCTGCCGCCTCGCCCACGGTGACGGCGCTGTGCTCCTGCGCCCAGGTCAGCAGCACTCCGAGCCCCGGCACGTCCTCGACCGCGACGACCTCGGTGGGCAGCACGCCGGCGTAGACGACACCCGCGGTGCCGTCGACGGTGATCTCGCGGCCCTCCCACCCGGCGGTGGCGTCCCCGCCGACGCCGACGACGCTGGGGCGCCCGAGCGCACGGCTGACGACGGCGGCGTGGGACGTGGAGCCGCCCCGCTCGGTGACCACGCCGCGCGCGGCGATCATGCCCGACACGTCCTCGGGGCTCGTGCTCGGGCGGACCAGCACGGTGCCGTCCTGCGCGTCGTCGGCCTGCGTGACGACGCGGCCGGAGGCCACGCCCGGACAGGCGGCTGTGCCGCGGGCCAGCACCTGCGCCCCGGCGGTCGCGGCCGCCGAGAGCCGCGGGGCCAGGACACCGGCCAACTGCTCGGCGCTGACGCGCCGCAGCGCGGTGGCATGGTCGATCGCGCCGCCCTCGGCCAAGTCCACGGCGGTGCGTACGGCGGCGGCCGGCGAGCGCTTCGCCGCCCGCGTCTGCAGCAGGTAGAGGTGTCCCCGCTCGACGGTGAACTCGATGTCCTGCACGTCGCCGCCGGCCTGCTCCAGGAGCCTGCCGACCCGCAGGAGCTCGTCGTGGATCGCCGGCAGCGCCTCGTGCAAGGCGCTGAGCGGGAGGCAGTCATGGGTGCCGCTGACGACGTCCTCGCCCTGCCCGCCCGGCAGCCACTCGCCGTAGGGCTCGGGCGCGCCGTCCAGCGGGTTGCGCGTGAACAGCACGCCGGTGCCCGACTCGGCGCCGAGGTTGCCGAAGACCATCGCCTGGACGATCACCGCGGTGCCGCCGTCCTCCGGGATCCCCCAGTGGCGCCGGTAGGCGACGGCGCGCCGCGAGGACCACGAGCCGAAGACGGCGTGGATCGCCCCCCGCAGCTGCTCGTGCGGATCGGTCGGGACGTCCTTGCCGGTGTCGTCGGCCACCTCGGCGCGCACATGGTCGGCGGTCGCATCGTCGGCCGGGACATCCAGGTCGGCGCCGAGCACCGTGTGGCTGTACTCGAAGACGAAGCGCACGTGGGTCGACCGGGCAAAGGCGGCGTTCCCGGCGAGGCGCGCCATCCCGGCCTCCACGGCGTCGGTCATGCCGAGGTTGAGGATCGTGTCCATCATCCCCGGCATGCTCACGGCGGCGCCCGAGCGGACGGAGACCAGCAGCGGCGCCTCGGGGTCACCCAGGCGGCGGCCGGTGCGGCGCTCGAGGCCGGAGACGCCCTCGAGCACCGCGTCCCAGACGGCGGGCTCCAGCGCGGCCCCGGCCGCGTGGTAGCGGCGGCACTCGTGGATCGGCAGCACGAAGGCGGGCGGCACCGGCAGGCCCAGGGCGAGCATCCTGGCGATGGACGCGCCCTTGTTGCCGATGGCCTCGCGGTCGGCCGCCGTGTGGGCGTCCAGGACGATGACGTGCTCGGAGATCGTGGTCACGGCGCCTCCTCGCGCTCGCGCCCGAGCATCCGCAGCAGATCCTCGTGCAGCTCGAACCAGACCGTGTGGTAGCTGTCGATCCGCACGCCGCTGACGTACTCGTGCTCGCCGGCGA
Source organism: Solirubrobacterales bacterium (assembly GCA_025964155.1). GTDB lineage: Bacteria > Actinomycetota > Thermoleophilia > Solirubrobacterales > Solirubrobacteraceae > Paraconexibacter. Next base: position 11,614 of record JAOPZJ010000008.1, on the reverse strand, counting down.
GCACGCGGTCGTAGGCGGTGTCCAGCCGGCGCCCGTAGGCGGCCAGCCGTCCCTCCAGCGCAGCGAGGTCCTCCAGCACCCGCGCGGCGCGCTCGTGCTGGTCCCCGAGGCGGTCGACGATCCGCCGGTCGTACTCGGGGTCGGAGTGGTCGTTGGCGACGCGGCCACCGGCGGCATCGGTCATCTGCCAGTCGGTGAAGAGCGCCAGCAGGCGCCGGTTGATGCGCTCGAAGCGCGCGTAGGCGTCGTCGGCGGCGGGGTCGGCGCGGAAGGCGGCGTACGCCTCCGGGTACTGCTCCAGCAGCCACGCGCGCCCGGCCGGGGTCACCATGAACGTGCCCTTGGCGCCGGCGGCCCGGCCGGCCTCGACGGCCCGCTGCAGCACCGGCTCGAGCTCGGCCTCGTCACGGTCCACGACCACCGCGACCGCGGCAGGGCCGCCGGCCTTCTTGACCGCCAGTCCGTGCAGTGCCAGCAGCTCGATGTCGCTCACGGGCCGATCCTCGCAGCGCCGCACGTGCGCGGGGTGAGCGTCGTGACGACGATTTTGGGTTTGTCCAAAGCCGGGCCGATCATCGGATGGTTGATCCCACGAGGTAGCCCACGCGGCGAACCCGTGAAATCGATCATCTAGGCGGCGAGCGGTGCCCGTGACCACAGCCGCCGCAGCGCCTGCGCGGTCTCGGCCGGGCGCTCGTAGGGCCACCAGTGCCCGCACTCGAGCACCACGAGCTCGGCGTCGATGCGCTGGGCCAGGCGCTCGCCCCACTCGAGGGGGACGTAGGGATCCTCGCGGCCCCACAGCACCATGCTCGGCAGGCGCACCGACTCGAGGTCGGGCTGCCACTCCTTGCCGATGTGCACGGCCGAGCGGTACAGCTCCAAGATGACGTCCTTGTTGCCCTCCGTCAGCCACGCGTTGCGCGCGGCGGCCTCCGGCGGCACGCCGTTCTCCACGAGGTGGTCGATGCCGACCTGGTCGGTCAGCTCCTCGGTCATGTAGCGCTCTCCCTCGCCCGGCGTCTGCCAGACCTGCGCCAGGGGATGCCACGGGTAGTCGGCGTCGACGACCGCGCCGCCGCAGGCCAACGACCGCAGCAGGTCCGGGCGCACCGAGGCGATGCGCTGCACGAGCAGCGAGCCCCAGTCGTGGCCGACGAGGTCGACCGGCCCGCCCTGGTCGGCCAGCGCCTCCAGGCGCGCGATGATCCAGTCGACGTACGACTCCTTCGTGGCGGCGAAGCCCGCCGGCCGCGGCCCGGCGAACCCCGGCAGGTCGACGGCGACGCGCTCGGTGCCGTCGCCGTCGCCCAGCTCGGCGAGCACCGCGTCCCACAGGTGGGCGGTGTCGGGGTTGCCGTGGACGAGAAGTGCGGGCATGACGGACCTCGGGGTCAGGGGACGCGTGCAAGCACGCTCAGGTGGGCGATGTCGTTGAAGGTCTTCAGCAGCCAGCGGCCGTTCGGGGACACGACGATCCGCGAGATCGAGCCGTTGTCGGAATGCACGAAGGCGAAGGCGCGGCTGTCGGCGGCCTGGCGGCAGAGCTCGCCGATGACCGCGCCGTGCAGGAAGGCCACGGCGGTCGCGTCCGGGCCGGTCTCGGCGACGATCCGATCCATGCCGACGCGGGTGCGCGCCGCCAATGACTCCTGGGACTCGGCACCGGGGACCTCGTCCCAGCGCTCGCGCTCGAACATCCGCAGGATGACCGGGTCCTTGCGCGCCGCGCGCACGCGGTACTCCCCGCCCTCCCAGTCGCCGAGGCAGACCTCGATGAGCTCGGGGACGATCGCGGCCTGCAGGCCGGTGGCGCCCAGCAGCGGCGCGGCGGTCTCGTGCGTGCGCCGCAGCGGCGAGATGAACGCGCGGGTGATCGGCTCGTGCGCCAACCGCTCGGCCACGGCCTCTCCCTGCGCCTGGCCGGCCTCGCTGAGGGGCGGGTTGCCGCGGCCGTCGACGAGCGGGAAGCGCACCCCGGGCACCGCGGGCGCGGACGCGCCGTGGCGGACGAGGATGACCTCGGTGGCTCCGGGCGGCAGCGCGAAGGGCCGCTGCTCGAAGCCGTCGCGGTCGCTCATCCGACCCCGTTCGGCCTGACGACGACCTTCAGCGACCGGTCCTTCTCCAGCTGCACCGCGAACGCGTCCATGACGCTTGCCAGCGCCTCGCGCTGGGTGATGAGCGGCCCGACCTTCGCCTCCCCCGAGGTCAGGAGCCGCACGGCCTCGGCGAAGTCGTCGCTCGTGTACGCGATGGAGCCCTGCAGCTTGATCTCCTGCTGCACGAGCGCGGTCGGGTTGAAGGAGATCTCGTCGTCGTAGAGCGCGAGCACGACGATCGTGCCGCCACCCTTCACCAGCCCCAGCGCGGCGGTGGCGAGCGCCGGGACCCCGGAGCACTCAAAGACGACGTCGACCTCGGCGTCGCCCAGCGCCGCCGCGACGCCGTCCATGCCGTCGACCGTCTCGGCCCCGAACTCGCGTGCGGCGTCCAGGCGCAGCGACGAGATGTCCACGCCGATGACGCGGCCGGCGCCGTAGGCCTTCAGCACCTGGACGACCTGCTGGCCGATCGTTCCAAGCCCGAGCACGAGCGCGGTGGTGCCCTCGATCTCCGGCACGAGGCGCACGGCGTGCACGGCGACGGCGAGCGGCTCGGCCGTCGCGCCGGTCTCGTCGCTGACGTGGTCCGGGAGCTTGAAGACGTTCTGCCCGGCGACGGCGTTGGGGATCCGCAGGCGCTCGGCGAACGCGCCCGGGCGGCCGTAGGCGATTCCGGTCGTCCACGCCTCGGCGCAGAGGTTGAAGCGCCCCTCGGCGCAGCGCGCGCAGTGGCCGCATGGCACGATCGGGGACGCCGTCACGCGGTCGCCGACCTGCAGGCCCTGCACGTTGTCGCCGGCGGCGATCACGCTCCCCACGAACTCGTGGCCCATGATCTGCCCGGGCTGCACGAACGAGCCGTGCTGGTAGGTGTGCAGGTCCGAGCCGCAGATGCCGCAGACCGCAACGCTCACGACGAGGTCGTCGGGGCCCGCTTCTGGCTCCGGGACGTCCTCCACCGCGAGCTGCTCGATGCCCTTGAAAACGGCCGCCTTCATGGTGTTCCTCGCATGCTCTGATCCTGCCCGATGCCCGGCGCCGATCGACGCCGGGCACCGGCAGGACGTTGGAGGAACCCCAACTCACGGAGCGGTGTATCCCCCGTCGACGCTCATCGCCGTACCGGTGACGAACGACGCCTTGTCGGACAGCAGCCACACGCACGCGGCGGCGATCTCGGCAGGCTGGGCAAAACGCCCGATCGGGTGGTTGGCGCGGGCCGCGTCGACGGCCGCCTGATCACCCCCGAGCAGGTTCTCGAAGAGGTCGGCGACCATCGGCGTCTCCACGTACGACGGGCAGATCGCGTTGATCCGCAGCCCCTGGTCGGCGTAGTCGAGCGCGGCGGCCTTCGACAGGCCGACGACCCCGTGCTTGGCGGCAACGTAGCCCGCGGCGCCGGCCCACCCGATCAAGCCGGCGGCGGAGGCCATGTTGAGGATCGAGCCTCGCCCGCGAGGCGCCATCGCCTTGATCTCGTGCTTCGTGCAGAGGAACACGCCGTGCAGGTCAACGTCGACGATCCGCCTCCAGTCGGCGTAGTCGGTGTCCCCGACGAGCCCGAGCGTGCCCAGGATGCCCGCGCAGTTGAACGCGCCGTCCAGCCCGCCGAGCTCCTCCTCGGCACGCGCGACGAGCGCGGCCACCTGCTCCTCGTCGGTGACGTCACAGGCGACGAACTGCACGCCGTCGCCGATCCGCTGCGCCACCTGCTCCCCGCGGGTGGCGTCCAGGTCACAGAGCAGCAACCGTGCGCCCTCCGCATGTGCCGCCAGCGCGGTCGCCTCACCGATGCCGCTCGCGGCACCGGTGATGAGCACCGCCTTGTCGTCCAGGATTCCCACTCATCGCTCCTCTGCGTCAGGCCTGCGCGCTCGCCCGCAGGCGCTCGCGCAACGGCTTCTTGTCGATCTTGCCCGTCGAGGTCTTGGGGAGGTCGTCGACGACGTCCCAGCTGGACGGCACCTTGAAGGGCGCCAGGCGCCCGCGGCTGTGCTCCTGCACCGTCTCCAGCTCCACGCCTGCGGCCAGGACGACCACGGCGTGGACCTCTTCGCCGCGCACCGCGTGCGCGCGCCCCACGACCGCGGCCTGCTGGACCCCGGGGTGCTCCAGCAGGGCGTCCTCGATCTCGCGCGGATAGATGTTCTCGCCGCCGCGGATGATCATGTCCTTCTTGCGGTCCACGAGGAAGACGAAGCCGTCGGCGTCGCGGTAGCCGACGTCGCCGGTGTGCAGCCAGCCGTCCTGCAGCGCCTCGGCGGTCGCTTCGGGGCGGTGGAAGTAGCCCTGCATGATGTTGGGTCCGCGCAGGCAGACCTCGCCCGGCTCGCCGACGGCCATGCCCCGCCCGGCGGCGTCGCGGATCTCGACGTCCTGCCCGCGCACCGGCAGGCCGATCGAGCCGATCTTGCGCGGCCCGTAGAACGGGTTGAGCGTCGAGCAGCAGGCGCCCTCGGTGAGGCCGTAGCCCTCGAGGATCGCGATCCCGAACTTGTCCTCGAAGCGGCGGAAGAGCGCCGGCGACAGCGGGGCCGCGCCGCAGATGACGTAGCGCACCGTGTTCGTCTGCGCCGCGTCGGCGCCCGGGGCGTGCAGGAGCGCGGCGAGCATCGTCGGCACCGCCGAGAACGTGACGGGCTGGAACTCGGCCACCGTCGCCCAGAACGTCGAGGCCGAGAAGCGGTCCCACATCGCGATGTCCGCGCCCATGAGCATCGGCATCACGGTCGTGACGAGCTGCGCGTTGACGTGGAAGAGCGGCAGCACCATCCCCAGCGTGTCGCCCTGCACCGCCGGCAGCAGCTCGGCGAGCATGCGCGTATCCGAGAGGAAGTTCTGATGCGTGAGCATCGCGCCCTTCGGGCGCCCCGTCGTCCCGGACGTGTAGACAAGCGACATGAGGTCGTCCCCGCCGACCGCGGCGGGCTCGTCGACCGTCCCGGCGCCGCGCAGGTCCGCCAGCGGGTCGGCGGCCTCGCGGTCCACGCCGATGACGTCCTGCAGCGCGGGCAGGTCCGCATCCCGCAGGGCGGCCACGCGGTCGGTCGCGCAGAGCGCCGTCCGCGCCCCGGAGTCCTCGAGGATGTCCGTTGCCTCGCGGACGGTCAGCGCTGGGTTGACCGGGTTGAAGACCGCGCCGAGCCAGAGGATCGCCCACCACGCCTCCAGGTACTCCGGGCCGTTGGGCAGGACGACGCCGACGACGTCGCCGCGCTGCACGCCGCGCGCGCGGAGCCCCGCGGCGACGACGCGCACGCGGTCGGCGAACTCGCCGTAGGACCAGCTCCGCTGCGCGTCACGGACGAAGCGGGCGTCGCCCAGCTCGGCCCCACGGGCCTCCAGCAGCGCCGGCAGCGTCTGGACGTCGGTACGTAGCACGCCGCTCATGGGCTGACCCTCTCACGCGGCCCGCGCCGCCCGGGCCCCGGGCCGGTCCGGAGGTTGTGTTCCTCACAGTCAGGTGCTGAAGATGAGCAGCGAGACGAACGCCGGGCCGTCGTCCCGCTTCTCGTAGCCCGACAGCGCCAGGCCCGCGCTGGCCCCCGCGACCTGCCGCAGCCCGGCCTTCCCGCGCAGCTGCCAGGACAGCTCGCACACCTGAGCCAGCCCCGAGGCACCGGTCGCGTCCCCCTGCGACAGCAGCCCGCCGCTCGTGTTGACCGGCAGCACGCCGCCGAGCGCGGTGAAGCCGCTCTCGACGAGCTCCGGACCCTGCCCGTCCGGGACGAACTGCAGCGCCTCGTAGGCCGCCAGCTCACCGGCCGCCGTGCGGTCGTCGAGCTCGGCGCAGTCCAGGTCCTCGGGTCCCAGGCCGGCGTTCTGGTAGGCCAGCCGCGCGGCCCGGGTGGCGGCCGCCTCGCCGTCGGCCGCGGTCACCAGCACCGACGCGCGCACCCGCACCTCACGGCTCGCGGTGCGCCGCAACCCCTCGCGCGAGGCCAGGACCACCGCCGCCGCCCCCGTCGCCGCCGGGGCGACCATGAGCCGCCGCAGCGGCCAGGCGACGACCTCGCTGGCCAGCACGGCGGCGACGTCGACCCGCCCGCCGGCCAGGACCCGTGGGTTGTCGGCGCCGAGCCGGCGGTTCTTGACGGTGATCCGTGCCAGGTGCTCGGCGGTCGCGCCCGTGCGCGCCATGTACCGCCGCGCCGCCTCGGCCTGGGAAGGCAGCGGGTGGCAGTCGGCCGGCGCGCCGCTGGAGCCGACGCAGAGGACGAGGTCGTCGTCGCCGGCGGCGACGGCCTGCCATGCGCGCTGCAGGGCGCGCCCGGCCCACGTGCTGGGGCGCCCGAGGCAGGGCGTGCCGTCCAGCGTGAGCTTCAGCCCCCGGTCGGACGCCTGGCGGCCGCCGACCGTGGCAGCCGTCAGATCATGCGCGGACACGCCCGCGTCGTCGAGCGCGGCACCGGCCGCTTCCGCCGCCAGCATGCCGCGGGCGTGCGATGGGGCCCCGAACCCGGTGGCTCCGACGCCGACGAGGAACACCTCGCGCACCACCCACCTCCGATCCGGGTCATCCGTTGACGGCGCGAGAATATGGAGGTCCTCGCGCCTCACGGGCGCACGATCGGGCTGGGGTTGTGCGATCCCCAATCGCCCTAGATCATTGATGCCACGGGCCGCCTCGTGAAATCGACCATCTAGCCCGATCCCACGGCCACGACCTCCAGGGCCCGGGGGGTGACGGCGTCGGCGACGAGGCCTCCGCGCGTGTCGGCGACACGGCCCTGCAGCTGCAGGACGAGCATCGACAGCCGCGCCTGCAGCTGGGCGTCGGGTTCGTGGGCGACGGCGAGGCCGCTGAGCTCCTCGATGCGTCCCAGGCGGTAGCGGATGGTGTTCTCGTGCACCCCGAGCGACGCGGCGCAGCGGCGGATCGACGCGACGTTGTCGAAGAACGAGCACAGCGTGCTCAGCAGGTCGGTCATCGACGGGTCGTCGACGAGCCAGCCCAGCGTGTCGTCGGCGAAGCGGACCACGTCGTCGCGGTCGGCGGTGGCCAGGAACACGAGGCCGCCACCGAGCCGCTCGACGGTGCTGACGAGCGGGCCGCCGCGACGGCCGAAGCGCAGCAGGCACTCGACGACGCGACGGGCGTCGGCGTAGGCGGCGCGATAGCCGGCGGCGTCGGACCGGACCCCGGAAAGCCCGCCGACCACACCGCCGGACGGCTCCAGCCGCACACAGACACGTTCCAGTGCGAGCGCGGCGATCGACTCCAGCGCGCTCTCGTGCTCGTCGCTCTGGACGCCGGCCAACACGGCGATGCCGGCGGGGACTGCGGTGAGGTGCAGGCTCAGCTCGGGGGCAAGCTCGGCGAACGCCCCGGTCACCGCGCGGACATCGGGGGCGGTCCGCAGTCCGGGACGCGCCGCGAGCACCATGACCACGCGCGGGCGGTCCAGCCGGACGCCGAGGTGATCGGCCCTGCGCTGGACGATCGCCGGCTCACTGTCGCCGCTGAGCAGTGCGGCGGCCAGCGACGCGCCCGCGTCCCAGTCGGCCTCCACGGCACGGCGGTCCACGCTGACCTGCAGCGCGACGAGCGTGGCGGCGCGGCGCAGGGTCAGCATGTCGCTGCCGACGAACCGCGAGGCGTACTCCATGACGACGAGGTTGCCCCACGTCTGGCCGTCAAGGATGACGGGGGCGACGACGTGACGGTGGGCGACGCCGGCCTGCGGCAGCGGCCCGACGATGAACGCCCGGCTGCCGTCGTGGTCGGCCATCGCCGCCACGACCTCCGGGTGCGTGCCCATAGGCGCCTCCAGCAGCCGGGGGCCGACGCGCTCGTCCACCCCGGGTGGGGTGGCGCCGGCCAGCCGGGCGCCGTCGCGTCCGAAGACCGCGCACGGCTTGCCCAGCAGCTCGGCGAGCGTGACGAGCAGCGCGCGCAGCGGGCGGCCCTCCAGGACGAGGTCGCTGAGGCGCTCGTCGACGGCGGTGGCCCGCTGCAGCGCCCGGATGAGGCGCTGCCCGGCGTCGACCTCGGCGCGCAGTTCCGCGCGCTTCTGCGCATGCATCACCGCAACGGCGGCCAGCTCCGCGAACGTCAGCGCGAGCTCGGCGTCGGCGGCGGAGAAGGCGTGTGATGCGGCCTCGTCGTCGAGGAACATCACGCCGATGACCTCGTCGCGGAAGAGCATCGGCACCGCCATGACCGAGCGGATCCGCCAGAAGCGGACCGTGGACTGGACCGCACGCGGATCCTCCTCGGCGTTGTCCACGATCACCGGGCGGTGCGTGCGCAGCAGCTCCCGGGTCATGCCGTCGGCCGAGCTTCCCGCGCGGGAGCGCTTGATGTCGGAGTTCGCCTTCGGGCAGCCGGCATGGCAGACGCAGCCCACGTACAGCCCCACGCGCTCGTCGCGCAGGTGGATGCTGCACCGCCCGACGCCGACCATCTCGCTGACCTGGGCGGCGACCACGAGGAGGAGGTCGTCGAGCTGCGTGCTGTCTTCGGCCGCCGCCGTGACCTTCGCAAACGCGCTCAGCGCCCGCTGCAGTGCCGGCCGGGCGTGCGGGACCATCTCGCCTGGTGTGCTCATCTGACCTCTCCTGATGACCCGGTTTGTCCTGGTGCCTACTGCCCGCTGCGCGGGGACAACAACGACAGCGTGGCCGCCGCGTAGACCTCGGCCGCCTCGGCGACGTCGGCGATGGCGATGTGCTCGTCGACCATGTGGGCGAGCTCGAAGTCGCCCGGGCCGAAGGTGATCGCCGCCGGTGTCCCGAAGCCGTCGGGGCCGGCGCGCATGAGCTCCACCGCGTCGACCCACCCGCCGGTGAACTCGCGGACGACGGCCTCCTTGCCGGTGACCGACGCGACCGCCTTGCTCAGGGCGACGACACCCGGGTGCTCCGGATCGACCTCGCCGGGACGCAGCCACAGGCGCCCGGCGCCCATCGGCAGCAGCTTGCGCTCGAAGCGCACCTCGCCGTCCTCCTCCTCGAGCGTCCGCAGGAACGCGTCGATCCCGTCGGTGACCTCGCTGAGCTCGGTGCCGGGAGGCGAGAGGACCGACAGCACCGCGTCGCAGCGCTCCGGGATGGCCCAGCCGCCACCCGGCTGCGTGCGGATCGCGTTCGTCGTCACCCGCGGCTCGAACCACTGCGAGCGGCCGGTGGGGAAGGTCAGGCGCCCCTCATCGACGGCCAGCACGAGCTTGGCCATCTTGGTGATCGCGTTGATGCCGCGCTCGGGCTCGGTCGGATGCGCCGTGCGGCCGATCGCGGTGATCTTCCACGTGGAGATCCCGGGGTAGGCGATCTCGACGCTGCGGTTGCTCGTCGCCTCGGCGGAGAACACCGTGCCCAGGCGGTCGCGGACCCCGAGGTCGGTCATGAGCGTCGGCCCGCGGAAGCCGTCCTCGCCGTCGACGTCGCTCATGAAGTACAGCGGGCCGCTGCGCGGCTGCCCGGAGGCGAGCACCGCCTCCAGCGCGACGAGCATCGCCACGTGCGAGCCCTTGGAGTCCACCGCGCCACGGCCGTAGAGGACGCCGTCCTGGACCTGCGCGCCCCACGGGTCGCGCGACCAGTCGGACGGGCGGGCGCCGACGGTGTCGTAATGTGCGTCGAAGAGGACGCCGGGGCCGTCGCCGTCACCCTCCAGCGTTCCCAGCACGAGCGGCGTCGGGAAGCCTTCCACGGCGTAGTGCTCGACCGTCATGCCGAGCTCGCGAAGGCGCTCGGACACCCACAGGTGCGCCGTCGTCTCCGTCTTGTTGACGCTCGGGATCGACACGATCTCGCGCAGGAGCTGCTCGCAGCGCGCTTCGGTGATCGGGGTGCTGAGCGGGCGGGATTCGGTGGCCATGTGGGTCCTTTGATCTTGGGGGTCAGGCTTCGAGGGGTTGGGGGTAGTTCGCGGTGGCTCTTGAGGGTCAGGCTTCAAGGAGTTGGGGGTGCTCGCGCAGGCTCATCCCGCCGTCGACGGGCAGCGCCACGCCGGTGACCCAGCGAGCAGCGTCAGAGACAAGGAACGTCACGACGGCGGCGATATCGTCGCCCTCGGCGATCCGTCCGAGCGGGGTGTTGGCGATGAACGCCGAGGCGACGTCGGGGCGGGCGAGCATCGGCGCCATCAGTGGCGTGCGCACGACGCCCGGCAGCACCGCGTTGACGCGCAGCCCGCGGCCGCCCAGCTCCAGCGCCGCGGAGCGCACGAGCGCCTCGATGCCGGCCTTCGCCGCCGAGTAGTGCGCCAGTCCGGGCACGGGGCTCTGGGAGTCCACGGACGAGATGAACACGAGCGACGCGCCCGGCACCATGTGCGGCACGCAGGCGCGCAGGGTGTGGAAGCCGCCGCTGAGGTTGACGCCGAGCACGAGCTCCCACTCGCGCGGCGCGATCTCCATGAGCGGCGTCACGCGCGCCATTCCGGCGGCGTAGACGACGGCGCCGATCGGGCCGTGCTCGGCGGCGATGCGGTCTGCCGCCTGCGTCAGCGCGTCGTGGTCGCGCACGTCGACGGCCACGTCGCGCGGGTCGTCCCCGGGCTTCAGGTCGGCCGCGATCGTCGTCCACCCGGCGTCGTCCAGGGCCCGGCGGCAGGCCAGGCCGATGCCCGAGGCGCCGCCGACGACGACGGCCACGCCCCGGGCGTCGCCGTTGTCGGCCGTGCCGACGACGGCCACGCCTTGGGCGTCGCTCAGGTCCGCCATGTCATGTCCCCCTGCAGCAGGTCGGCGAGGTCCGCGAGCGCCGCCGCGGCGGTGGCGCCGTCGGCGACGCGGTGGTCGAGCGTCAGGGTGAAGGTCGCGGTCGCCGCGACCGCGATGCCGCCGTCGCGGGGCACGAGCTGGTCGCGCGTGCGCCCGACGGCGAGGATCGCGGTCTCGCCCGGGTTCAGGAGCGCGTTGAAGCGGTCGACGCCGAAGGCCGCCAGGCTCGAGAGCGAGACCGTGGCGCCCGTCATGTCCGCGCGCTGCAGGCGGCCGCTCCGCGCGGCGGCGACCAGGCGCGAGCGCTCGAGCGCGAGCTCGGCGAGCGTCCGCTCGTGGGCGCGGCGCAGGACGGGGACGAGCAGCCCGCGCTCGCCGGCGACGGCGAGGCCGACGTGGACGCCGTCGCCGCGCCGCAGTTGCGGGATGCCGTCCTCGCCCGCGGCGACGTAGGCGGCGGCGAGCACGTCGTGGCGGGTGACGACCTCCGCGAAGGCCTGCACGAGCAGGTCGTTGACGCTGAGCTTCGCCGGCCCGGCGTCCGTGAGGCGGCGCTTCTCGGCCTGCAGCCAGCCGACGTCGACGTCGCGATGCAGCGTGAACTGCGGGATCTGCGCGCTCTCGGACATGCGCCGCGCGATCGCGCGGCGGGTCGGGGTCAGGGGCTCGAGCGTCCCGGCGGCGGACTCGGCGGCCGCAGCCGGGACGCGCTCTGCAGCCGAGGGAAGGACTCCAGCGGCGGTCTCGGCGCCGTCCTCGCGCCCGGCGACGGCCTCCTCTACATCGCGCAACGTGATGCGCCCGTGCGGCCCGGTCCCGGTGATCGCCTCCAGCTCCAGG
>JAOPZJ010000001.1 GCA_025964155.1 Solirubrobacterales bacterium | reverse complement strand
CGCCGCCTGAAAGCGCGCGGTGTCGCGCACGGGCCTGCCATGGCCGAAGCAGACGAGCGACGGCTTCAGCGCCGCCAGCCGGCGCGCGGACTCGCGGTTGCGCCCCGCGTCCGGGCTGACGACCGGGAACGGCTCGCGGATCCCGCCGCGCAGCAGGAACGGGTTGTAGCCCCACATGACGTCACCGCAGACCAGGACGCGGTCGGACTCGCGCCAGAAGGAGACATGTCCCGGGGAGTGACCTGGCGTGTCCAGGACGGTGAAGCCGCCGACCTCGTCGCCCTCCTTCAGCGCCCGGGCGACGGGGTGCTTGCGGGCGGCCGGCAGCATGCGGCCCATGCCCAGCATCTTGCCCGCCTCGACGGCCTCGACGTCCGCGGCCCCCACCCAGAGCGGGATCCCGAGCTCGGTGCAGATCGCGTGACTTGACCCGTAGTGGTCGAAGTGGGCGTGGGTCAGCGCGTGGGCGGTGATCGTGTGCCCGGCGAGCTGCTTGAGGATGCGCCTGCGATCGGTGGCAGTCGCCGAATCGATGAGCACGTCCCCGAGGACGTACACGTTGAGGTTGTTCGGTGGGAAGCCCTTGAGCTGCCACACCCCGTCCGCGAGTTGCTCCACGGCGGCGATCCTAGACCAGACCCAAGCGGCGCGAGAACGGTGGAGAGCACGGCGGGGGTGGACTAGGGTGCGCCCGTCAGCTCCACTCGCATCTCATCCGACCGACCGGTCCACCCGTTCGCCGGCAGCTGGCGCCCGTACCAACATCTGGCGCTGGCGGCGTTCGACGCCGATCGCGCCGCCGGCCGCCATCAGAGCTTCATCGTCTGCCCGCCCGGCTCGGGCAAGACGCTCATCGGGTGGGAGGCGATCGCGCGGATCGGCGCGCCGGCCCTCGTCCTGGTCCCGGGCCGCACCGTCCTGCAGCAGTGGCGCCTGGCGTCCGAGCTGTTCGGCGCGCACGCGCAGCTCACCGACTCCGTCGTCGACGAGCTGCGGCACGTCACGTGTCTCACTTATCAGGCGCTCTGCACGACCGCTGCGCAGGACGTCCTCGGCGAGCTCGCTCACCAGCAGGTGCTGCGCGAGGTCGCGGAGCTGCGCGGTGTGCCGCCCGCGACGCTGACCGACACGATCGCGCTGGACGCCGACTACCCCGAGCGGGCGCGGGCGGCGCGGCGGCAGCTGACGGCCCGGGCGTCCCGCGGGGAGATCGCGGACCTCGAGATCGCGCAGATCCTCTCGCCCTCCGCCCGCGCCCGCCTCGCCGCCCTCCGCGAGGCCGGCGTCGGCTGCGTCGTCCTGGACGAATGCCACCACCTCTCCGGGCTGTGGGGGCGGGTCGTCCGGCACGTGCTGCAGGAGCTCGGCGATCCGCACGTCGTCGCGCTCACCGCCACCCCCGACTGGTACCCGACCCGCACCGAGGCCGAGCTGCTGGACGCGATCCACGGCGAGGTCGACTTCCAGGTCCCCACCCCGGCGGTGGTCCGCGACGGCTTCTTGGCCCCGTACGTCACGCTCGCCGCGTTCTGCGAGCCGACCGTCGACGAGCACGCCACGTTACGCCTGCACGACGAGGCGCTGCAGCTCCTCGTCGACGACGTCCTGCTGTTCGCCGCGGTCGACCCGCGTACGCAGACCGACCTCTCGTTCATCACCTGGGCCATGGCGCGCCTGGCCCGACGGTCGGAGTCGGGCGACGGCGAGCAGGAGGTGCTGAGCTGGCAGCGCGCCTTCAGCCGCTGGCCGGCCCAGCTGACGGCGGCCGCCCGGATCGCGCGGGCCTACGGGCTCGAGCCCGAGGCGCCCGTGGAGGAGGCCTTCTGCGAGGCGCCGACCTCCGACGACTGGCGGACCGCGATCGGCGACTGGGTGGTCGGTAGCCTGCGGCGCGCCGGCGGCCCCGAGTCCGAGGCGATGGTGCAGGCGATCGACCGCCGGCTGCGGCCGCTCGGCTGGGCCCTGAACCGCTGGGGCGTACGGCGGATCCAGAGCGCCACCGACCAGGTGGTCATGCACTCGCAGGCGAAGCTCGCCTGCACGCGTCAGATCCTCGCGTCCGAGGCCCGCGCCCGCCGCCGGGTCGTCGCCGCGGTCGTGTGCGAGGTCGCCGGCGGCGACGGTCGCGTCATGGGCGTGCGTGAGGTCATCCAGGATCTCGCCGCGGCCGCGATGGGCGATCTGCGCTGCGTCGGCATCAGCGCCCAGGGCGTGTGGGCGCCGGCCGCCGGGGTCGCCGCGCTCATCGACACCCTCGGTCCGGGCTGGCGGGCAGTGCCCTCCACCACCTGCGGGCCCGGCGTGCGGGACCTCGTGCCGCCGCCCGGGCTCGACGGCGGCACCGGCGGCTGGGTGCTGGCGGTGACCGACGCGCTGCGCGACGGTGGCCTCGACGTCCTCGTCGGGACCCGCGGCCTGCTCGGCGAGGGCTGGAACTGCCCGGCGCTGACGACGCTCGTGGACCTGACGACCGCCACCACCTCCGTCGCCGTCGAGCAGCTGCGGGGGCGTCCCCTGCGCCTTGACCCCGCCGACCCCGGCAAGGTCGCCACCGTGTGGGACGTCGTGTGCGTCGCGGCGGGCCTCGCGGACGGCCACCGCGACTACGAGCGGTTCGCCCGTCGCCACGAGCACCTGCACGCGCCGTGCCTGGACGGCGTCATCGAGCGCGGCGTCAGCCACGTCGACGCGGCACTCTCGCCGACGGCGCCACCGGACGCGGCGACGGCGGCGGTCGTGACCGCCGGCTCGCTGGCGCGTGTCCGCGAGCTCGCTGCGCAGCGCGAGCTGTGGCAGCTCGGCACCCCCTACCGGGGCGTCGAGCTGCCGGCGATCCTCGTGCGGGACACGAAGACGACGTCCGCAGCCGGCGGCACGCGGTTGGTCGACGGGTCGTTCGTCGAGGGACACCTCGTGGTCGGCGCACAGGCGCCCGGACAGGCGTGGCCGGCGGCGGTCACCCGTGCGCGCACGGCCGGCGGACTGTCGGCGGGCACCGGCGTCGCGCTGGCGGCCGGCGCCGTCGGAGTGGGTGTCGTCTGGGCGGCCGCGCCCGTCCTCGTCCTCACCGCTCTCCTGGCGGCGGCGTTCGTCCGCCGTGGAGCGCGTGCCGACGGGGCGTCGCATCCGCGCACGCGTGGCCTGGACCGGGTCGTGGGCTGCCTGCTGGACGCCGCGGTCGCCGCCGGGACGGTCTCGGCCGCCGGCGCGCGGGCCGAGCTGGACACGCGCGAAGACG
>JAOPZJ010000449.1 GCA_025964155.1 Solirubrobacterales bacterium | reverse complement strand
AGCGGCCGGCGATCCACGCGCCGTGCCGACCTTTGAGCGCGTGCTCGCCGGGCTGGCGTCCGGCGACGCCCACGCCGGCGTATTGCACGAGCTCGGCCGGGCGCACGTCTACGCCGGGGACTTCGCGCGCGCGTTGGATGCCTTCACGCTGGCGCTGGAGGAGACCGCGGACAGCGACGATGACCTGCAGGCCGAGGTGCTGGCCTCCATGGCGCTGATGGCGGTGGTGGCCGAGCCGCGGGTCCGCGAGGCAGCGATCGCCGAGATCGAGCCGCAGCTTGCCCGACCCCGCGAGGTGCGTCATGAAGGGGAGCGGGTCATGCTCGCCGCCGTCGCCACCTACCGGGCGATCCACCGCCTGGACGGACCCGGCGCCCTGGCGCTGGCCCGGCGCGCCTGGGGCGGCGGGATGCTCGGGCTGAGCGAGTCGCCCGAGGTCCTCGTGAACATGCTGGCGTCCGTGTTCGTGCTGGCCGACCAGCACGCCGTCGGCCTCCAGATCATGGACCGGGCGCTGCTCACCGCGATCGAAGCGGGCAACGCTCCCCTGTTCGCGATCACGAGCTACTCCCGAGCCCAGTGCCTCGCCAGGATGGGCGTGATCGACGACGCGCTGGCCGACCTCGAACGTGCGCGGGACGTCGGCCGGCACGCCTGGTTCCGGCCGGCCGCCGACGCGCTCTACGCCCGCGTCGCGCTCGAGCGCGACGAGACCGAGCCCGCCGAGGCGCTGCTGGCCGACGCCCACGTCTCGGCGCCTCAGACCGACGAGCCGTGGGCCGCCGGCCTTGCCGGGGACCTGCGCGGCGAGTGCGCGCTGATCCTCGGCCGGCTGGACGTCGCCCGCGCGCACCTCACCGAGTCGCGGCGCATCCACGAGCACGTCATCGACGTCCACAACCCGGCGCGGAGCGCCTGGCGCTCCAACCTCGCCGAGGTCCTGCACGCCATGGGCGACACCGACGACGCGCTCGCGCTGCTGGCCGCCGAAGAGCGCCTGGCGCGAACGTGGGGGGCGCCGTCGGTCATCGGGCGGACGCTCGCCACGCGAGGTGCCGTCGAGGGCGGCGACGCGGGGATCGCGTCGCTGCAGTCCGCCGTCCAGCTCCTCGGCGGTTCCCCGGCCCGGCTTCGGCACGCGCAGGCGCAACTGGACCTCGGCCGGCTGCTCGAGTCCGTCCGCGGCGACGGCGCCGGGCGCGAGCAACTGCGCCTCGCCCTGGACCTCGCGGACGAGTGCGGGAGCCACCGGGTGGCGCGCATGGCCCGTGACGCGCTCGTCGCCGCCGGCGGGCGCCCCCGTCGGGCGCGTCTGACGGGGCCCGCCTCGCTCACCCCCAGCGAGCGGCGGGTCGCGGAGCTCGCTGCCGCTGGGCAGACCAACCGCGAGATCGCCACGGGCCTGTTCGTGACCGTCAAGGCGGTCCGGTGGCACCTGGCCAACACGTACCGCAAGCTTGGCGTGGAATCGCGCGAGGAGCTCGGCGCGGCGTTGTGACCCCGCCGCCACGCCCCGTACACGGGAGCAGGTGGATAGGTTCTGCCGATGCGCACCACGACCAGCCAGTTCCGCCTCGCCGCCCGCCCGGAGGGCCTGCCCAAGCCGGGTGACTGGGAGTACGTGCAGGAGGAGCTCCCGGAGCTCGCCGCCGGTGAGTTCCTCGTCGGCGTCTCCCACATCTCGCTGGACCCGGCGATGCGCGGCTGGATGAACGACGTGCGCTCCTATATCCCGCCGGTCGGGATCGGCGAGGTGATGCGCGCGGCCGCCATCGGCGAGGTGCTCGGCTCCGAGCATCCGTCCTTCGTCGTCGGCGATCACGTGTCGGGCGCCTTCGGCGTGCAGTCGCACGCGATCTCGGACGGCAAGGGCGTCATCAAGGTCGACCCGGGACTGGCATCGCTTCCGGTGTACCTCGGCGTGCTGGGCCTGACGGGCATGACCGCGTACTTCGGCCTGCTGGACGTCGGCAAGCCGGAGGCCGGTCAGACCGTCGTCGTGTCGGGGGCCGCGGGCGCGGTGGGCGGCGTCGCCGGGCAGATCGCCAAGATCAAGGGCTGCCGGGTGGTCGGCATCGCCGGCGGCGCGGACAAGTGCCGCCACGTCGTCGAAGACCTCGGCTTCGACGCGTGCATCGACTACAAGGGCGAGGATGTCGGTGCTGGGCTGCGCGAGCACTGCCCGGACCGCATCGACGTGTACTTCGACAACGTCGGCGGCGACATCCTGGACGCCGCGCTCGGCCGCCTGGCGATGCATGCCCGCGTCGTCATCTGTGGCGCGATCTCCCAGTACAACGCCACCGACAAGGTCAAGGGGCCGTCGAACTACCTCTCGCTGCTCGTCAGCCGCTCCTCGATGACCGGCATGGTCGTCTTCGACTACGCCGACCGCTACGGCGAGGCCGCGGTGCAGATGGCGGGCTGGATGGCGGACGGCAGGCTGCACTCGCAGGTCGACATCGTCCCGGGCTTGGAGACGTTCCCGGACACATTGCTCAAGCTCTTTCGCGGCGAGAACGTCGGCAAGCTCGTCCTGCAGGTCTAAGGAGCCCTGGGCCGCCCGGTACCCTGCCGGGCAGTGGCCGACGACTCCCGCTCCGATCCGCCGGCGCTGCCCTCCGGCCCTCCGGCGCCCGCTCACCCGGCGCCGGGCGGGGTCCGCGGACGCCTGCTGGCCGCCGACGGCTCGGCCATCGCGGTCAAGGGCGCGTCGCGCCTGCGGCGTGCGCTGCCGGGGGACGCGAGCTACGGCGACGCGCTCTCCACCGCGTCAGAGCTCCCGCACGACCTCATCGGCCGGGAGCTGGCGACGATGAGCCCCGACCGGCCCAGCGCCGTCCGTGAGCTGGGACTCGGGGCCTTGCAGCTCTGGCAGGCGCTGTCGGAGGGCATCGGCCGCGGCCACGGCAACAGCGAGGTCACGATCCTCTTCACGGACATCGTCGGCTTCTCGACGTGGGCGCTGGCGGCCGGCGACAGCGCCGCGGTGGCGCTGCTGCGCGCGGCCGGTGACGCCCAGGAGGACGCCGTCGCCCGCCACGGCGGGCGGGTCGTCAAGCGGCTCGGGGACGGGCTCATGGCCGTGTTCGTCACGCCCGAGGAGGCGGTCGCCGCCGCCGTGCTGGCGCAGGCACATATGGCCGAGGTGCACGTCGACGGGTACCGGCCGCAGCTGCGCGCGGGGATCCACGTCGGCACGCCGCGCAAGCTCGGCGGAGACTTCCTGGGCGTCGACGTGAACGTCGCCGCGCGCGTCGCGGAGGCGGCGAAGGGCGGTGAGATCCTCATCTCCGACCCGGTCGCCGACCACCTGGAGGCCGACGGCCACGCCTTCGCCTACAAGCTCGGGCGCCGCAGGCGCCTGAAGGCCGCGGGAGCGCCGCGGGATCTCCGCGTACGACGCGTCCAAGACGGTAGCGACTGAGCGGTCCGGATCGTCGTTCCTGGCCAGGAGCGCGAGGAGGGACAGGCCGCCAGGCCGGACCTCCTCGCAGCGACGCCGCCAGGGGCG
>JAOPZJ010000441.1 GCA_025964155.1 Solirubrobacterales bacterium | reverse complement strand
GTCTCGCTCAGCGCCGCGCGCCACGGGCGGCGCGTCCAGGCGGTCCACAGGTCGTTGCGCAGCATCGTCGCCTCGCGGCCGGGCCGCGCCCCGGGCGGCGGATGGTGATGCGCGACGACGAGGGGGTCGTACGCCGTCTCGTGACCGGCCGTCAGCAGGTCGAGGACCAGGCGCTGCTCCTCCCCGCCGATCCCGTACCGCCGCTCGAACCCGCCGACCTCGAGGAAGGCGTCGCGACGGACGACCGCGCCGCAGGCCAGGAACCCCATGACGGTCAGGCCGGACGCACGCTCGATGGCGGCGCAGACGGGGTCCAGCTGCCTGGCCGGCCCGACGAGCACCCGCGCGGCCAGGAGCCCGAGTCGCGGGCGCTGGGCGAAGACCTCGGCGGCCCTCTCCAGCGCGCCGGGAGCCCACCACGAGTCGTCGTCGGAGAACGCGACGAGCTCCGTTCCGGCGGCCCACACCCCGACGTTGCGCGCCGCCCCACCCCGGCTGCGCGTCAGCGACAGCACGGCCAGGGCGGGGAACTGCGCGGCCACCGCCGCCGGCGTCCCGTCCACCGAGCCATCGTCGACGACGAGCACCGGCGCCCGGTCCGCGTGCTCCAGCACGCGGGGCAGCGTCGCCAGCAGTGTGGCGCGCCGATCGCGCGTGCAGATCACCAGGGCGGGCAGCTCCATTTCGCCCCCGTCACGCCAGGGTCGCGAGCTCGGCGAGGACCGCGTCCGGCTCGATCGCCAGCAGACCCGCGTGCGGCCGGCCGCCGTGCGGGTCACCGGTGCGGCCCGACCACAGGACACGATGGTCGCGACGGCCGGGCGGTGGACCCCAGGTCGCCGGCGACGTCGGGCCGAAGAGCACCACCGACGGGCGGCCGAACGCGGTGGCGAGGTGCGCGACGCCCGTGTCCCCCGACACGACGCGGCCCGCGTGCGCGATGACCGCCGCGAGCTCCAGGAGCGTCGTGCGCCCGCCGAGGACCGCCTCGGGCCCGAGGCCCGCGCCCCGCGCCACGTGCACCGCCAGGTCGCGTTCGCCGGACCCACCGGTCACGACGACCGAGCGGCCGGCGGCCACCTCCCCGCGCGCGACCTGCGCAAAGCGCGCCGGCGGCCAGCGGCGCGCGCCGGACGCCGCACCGGGATGGACGACGGTGGCCCCGTCCGCGATCCGCAGGCGCGGCGACAGCGCGGGCACGGGCAGGGCCAGTCGGGCCGGGTCCGCGGGGATGCCCGACTCATCAAGCAGCCGGCACCAGCGGGCCACCTCGTGCTCGTCCGCGCGCCAGCGCGGCATCCCGGCGCTCTCGGACACCGCCGGATGCTCGAACGCCACGAGGCGGCGCGGACGCGCCGCCAGCGCGACGCGGTGCGACTGCGGGCCGCGACCATGGAGGTTGACGAGGAGGTCCGCCCCGCCGGCCCCTTCCGGCAGCGGCCCCAGCGGTGTGGCCGCCACCGGCGTGCAGCCCGCGAGACGCACGAGCGGGTGCAACACCTCAGGCGTCGCCAGCGTCACGGTGGCCCCGGGGTGCGCCGCCTGCAGCGCGCGCAGCGCCGGGACGGCGGTCAGCAGGTCCCCGAGGCCCAGGGCGCGCAGGGCGACGATCCTCACGGCCAGGACGGCTCCGAACCGACGGACACCATGAGCTCGCGCACGTCGACCCCGGGCGGACGGGTGAGCGCGAAGAGCACCGCCTCGGCGATCGCGGCGGGCGGCGCAAGCACCGCGTCCGGCCCCGGCCTGTACCGCTCGGGACGGCCGTCGAAGAACGGGGTCTGCATCCCCCCGGGCAGCAGCAGGGTCACGCCGACGCTGTCGCCGAGCTCGGCCATCAGGCCGCGGGTGAACCCGACGACGCCGAACTTCGAGGCGCAGTAGGCGGTCGCGTCACCGAGCGCGCGCCAGCCGAGCGTCGAGGCCACCGTCACGACGCGTCCGCGCGTGCGCATGAGCTGCGGCAGCGCGGCCCGCACGACGGCGGCGGTGCCGAGGAGGTTGACGGCGATGACGCGCTCCCAGGCCTCGCGCTCCACGTCCACCAGGGCGCCGCAGGCGTCGATGCCCGCCGCGGTCACGACCCCGCGCAGGTCCTCGTGACGGCCGGCGACCCGCCTGACCGCGTCCTCCGCGGCGGCCGTGTCGGCCAGGTCGACGCACTCGTGCTCGTGGCCCTCGGCGGGCGCGACGAGGTCGAGCACGACCGGCGTACCGCCTGCGAGGTCGACGGCGTCGGCGACGGCACGCCCGAGGCCCGAGCTGCCACCGGTGACGATGACGGTGCCCAGGGCGACGCGTTGCGCGCCGGGCGGGTCGATGACGGCGGACACGGCGGGATCAGACGGCATGGAGCGCGGCCTCCTGGATGAGTCGGGTGGTGGAGCGCCCCTCGACGAAGGGCAGGACGATGGCGCGGCCGCCCCACGACGCGAGCACCGGGGCCTCGGGCATGTCGATCGCGGCGTAGTCGCCGCCCTTGACCCACAGGTCGGGACGCAGACGGCGCAGGAGCTCGACGGGCGTGTCCTGGTCGAAGACCTGTACCGCGTCGACGCACCCCAGCGCACGCAGCACGGCCGCGCGATCGTGCTCGTTGACGAGCGGGCGGCCTCGGCCCTTCAACCGCCGGATCGAGGCGTCGGAGTTCAGGCAGACCACAAGGCAGGCCCCGAGGGCTCGCGCGGACTGCAGCGTCTGGACGTGCCCTGGGTGCAGCAGGTCGAAGCAGCCGCCGGTGGCGACGACGATGCCGCCCCGGGCGCGGGTGCGCTCGATCACCGTGATGGCGTCTGCGCCGCCATCGGCGGCCGCGCCCGGCGCCACTTCCACGGCGTCGCCCGCTGCCCCGCCCGCGGCGACGAACGCCGAGGCACGGCTCACGGCCTCGCACGCCGCGTCCGGCACACGGGCACCGCCACCCAAGGCATGGGTCAGCGCGGACGCAAAGCGGTCACCTGCCCCGCACGCGTCGCCCGTGCTGACACGCCGCGCCGGGACGGCGACCGGCACGGCCCCGCCGACGAGCAGCGCACCGGCGGCGCCACGGGTGACGCAGACCCAGCGCGCGCCCCATCGAAGGCGCAGCGCCTCGGCGCGAGCGATGACGCCCTGCGTGCCGGCCTGGGGGCCCATGGGCACGAAGTGCGCAGCCTCGCGCTCGTTCGGCGTGATGACGGTGACGCCGGGCACGGGCAAGGGCCCGCCTGGATGGGGATCCCACACGACGGGGACGTCCTGTGCGCCGGCGCGCCGCACCGCCGTCCGCAGCGCCTCCTGGACGGCGACCCCGCGACCGTAGTCGGCGACGAGCACCGCGTCCGCCCAGCCGATCGCCGCGCGGGCGCCCGCCGTCGCCGCACCCACGCGCCCCGCGGCCCCACGGTCCAGCCGCAGGAGCGACCGCCCCTGCGTCCGGATCCGGATCTTCTCCGGCGTGCTGCCGTCCAGGCCGATGTCGACGACCTCGACGCCGGCCTGCTCCAGCGCGCAGCGCAGCTCGCCGGCGGCGACATCCTGCGCGAGGGCGGTGACGAGGCGCACGGTGGCGCCCGCCGTCGCCGCCA
>JAOPZJ010000427.1 GCA_025964155.1 Solirubrobacterales bacterium | reverse complement strand
GTGCGCCGGCTGGTGGCGCGCCACGCCGGCGCTGCGCTGGCCGTCAGCTGGCATGCGGCCGGCGCGCGCCCGCACCACTATCGCGTGCAGATCACGACGAGCAGCGGCCAGCACCGCACGTTCTGGCCGACGCGCACGCGCCTGCTGGTGCCGAGGATCGGGCGCAACGTCCGCGCCACGATCACCGTGACCGGCATCAGCACGATCGGCACCGCCGGGATCGCGAGCCGTGCGGCCGTTCGCTGATCGTTCACGATCCTCTTGCGCACCGAACTGGGCGACGAGCTCCAGCAGTTCGCCCCGGCGATGCTTTCGAAAAGGACGGGGCACGGACGGCCTGATGGCCGCGGCGCGTGGGCGCAGAGGGCAGCGACTGCCGGCGTCAGGACGGTCTAGGTGGGCAGCTTGTAGCCGCGCTCGGCCTTGACCACGTCGCCGGACTTGGCCAGCTTGTTCAGCGTGGTGCTCGCGCTCGCTGTCGGGATCCTGGTCGTCTGCGAGATCTCCCCGGCCGTCTTCGGGCCGTCCTTGAGGGCCACAAGATCGTCGCGCGAGTCTGACCACGAGGCGCCACCGATCGCGCGCGGGTGGGCTTCTGGGCGCCGGCAGCGCGCTGCCAGCACCTACTACGGGTCGATCTACCGATCGAGTCAGAACCTGCTGCTGGCGGCCCGCGCAGCCGGCCTGGGCGCGTCGCTCATGACCGTGCGCTCTGGAGCAACAGGAGGGCTCGACGCACGCTCGAGCTTCCCCGCGCCGTCAAGCCATGCGCACTGATCGCACTGGGTTTGGACGATCGGCCGGTACGGCCCGACACGCCGCAAACCCGTCGGCGAGATCACTCACCTTGACCGACACGGACACCAACCGTTTCGCGCTGCGACGGCCACCTGAACGCATCGACTTCGAGGCGGCCGGTCCAAGCCTCCGCAGCGCGACGTACTACACGCGGCTCGAGCAGGGGCGCGACCGCCACCCGTCGGTCGAGGTTCTCGACGCACTCGCCCGCGCGCTCATGCTCGACGACGCCGCCACCCGCCACCTGCACGCGCTGGCCGTCCCGGTGAGGACAGAGCGTCCCGCCACGACGTGCTCGAGACTCATCGAGTACCGCTCACCGCCGTGATCCAGATCGTCTCGGCGAGGTCATCGGGTGAGGAGGGCGTCGACGGCGTCGACGATCGCCTGGCGGCGTTTGGCGACCGACAGGCGTTTGACGAGGCCGGTGTATTCGGGGGTCAGGGAGGACCAGGTGCCGGAGAGGTGCAGGACGAGGGCGAGCAGGACGGCGGGCTCGAAGCGGGTGCTGAGCAATCCGGCACGCTGCGCGGCGGCGATGGCTTTGACCTTGGCGGTGTTGCTGGCGACGATCGCTGCGATCGGGTCATCGCCGTCGGGGCGCTCGAGCCGGTACCAGGTGGCGAGGCGCTGGACCTGTGGGTGCTGCTGGTAGCGGTCGAAGAGCCGTCCGGCGTACTCGGGTAGGTCGGTCGGGTCGATCGGGGTGTCCCGCAGGGTGGCTTCGACGATGCGGTCGAAGACGGCTTCGAAGAGTGCGTCCTTGCTGCCGAAGTAGTGGTAGATCTGGGCCTTGTTGGACTGGGCGGCCTCGGCGATGCGGTCCACGCGCGCGCCGGCGATGCCGCGGGCGGCGAACTCCTCGGCGGCGGCGTCGAGCAGCCGTTGGCGGGTGGCTTCCGCGTCTCTGATCACCCAGCGAGCGTAGCGGACTAACCGGTCAGTTGACTACAGCGCCGTCTCTTGCTTCACTCGCGCTAACCAACTGTTTAGAAAGGACGTATCCATGTCTCTCGTCTGGCTCGTCAGCGGAAGCTCCCGCGGACTCGGTCGCCACGTCGTCGAGGCCGCGCTCGAGCGCGGTGACCGCGTGCTGGCCACTGCGCGCCGCCCCGAGGTCCTGGAGGGTCTCGTCGCGGCCTACGGGGACCGCGTGCGCACCATCGCTCACGACGTCGCGGTGCCCGCCCAGGCGACCGCCGCGGTCCAGGCCGCGCTCGACGCGTTCGGCCGCCTCGACATCGTCGTCAACAACGCCGGCTACGCCGACCTGGCGTCCGTCGAGGACGTGACCGACGAGGCGTTCCGCGATCAGATCGAGGCCGTGTTCTTCGGCACCGTGCACACCACCAAGGCGGCGCTCCCGACCCTGCGCGAGCAGGGCAGCGGCCGCGTCATCAACGTGACGTCCGTCGGCAGCCGGATGGCGACACCGGGCCTGTCCGCCTACCAGAGCGCCAAGTGGGCGACCGCCGGCTTCTCCGCGGTGCTCGCCGCCGAAGTCGCCCTGCTCGGAATCCGTGTGACCTCCCTCGAGCCCGGCGGCATGGACACCGACTGGGCCGGCTCCTCGATGACCATCCCCCAGATCAGCGCGCCCTACCAGCAGACCGTCGGCGCCGCCGCGGCCGTGCACAGCCCGTCCTGGCGCCCACTCGGGGACCCGGCCAAGGTCGCCCAGGCGATCCTGCAGGTCGCCGACATGGACGAGCCGCCCGTCCGGCTGCTCCTGGGCAGCGAGGCCTACGCCTACGCGACCGCCGCCGCCCGCGCGCAGCTCGCCTCCGACGAGAACTGGCAAGAGCTGACCCGCTCCACCGACCGCGACGACGCCACCCCCGCCGAACGCGACCCACTCGGGACCCACGCCTCGTCGGGGGTCTGACCGGATGACTTCGACCTCTGCGGCGATCCCGGGCCAAGCCGACCTCCTGCGCCTGGGCGACGAGGCCGTCAACTTCTACCTGCTCGAGCACGACGGTCGCTACACGCTCTTCGACGGAAGGCCTCGTTTGGCCACGAATGGTTTGGAGGGTGGTCGAGCCGGTCCGGCCGGGTTTCGCCGCGTCAGGGGTCGGAGAAGTCGGTCATCGAGATGTAGGTGACCAGTTGTCCGACGTTGTGCAGTGCGGCGAGTTGATCGGCGTGGAAGCGCTCGTAGGCGGCGAGGTCTCGGACCGAGACCCTGAGGAGGTAGTCGAAGGTGCCGGTGACGTGGTGGCATTCGACGATCTCGGGCACCTTTCGGGCGGCGGCCTGAAAGCGCTGGATGTGCTCGCGCTGGTGACGGACGAGCCTGACGGCGACGAAGGCCGTGAGCTGTGGGCCTTCAGCATCGGGGTCGATGATCGCGGTGTAGCCGCGGATCACCCCAGTGTCTTCCAAGCGCCGGAGGCGGCGTGAGCATGCCGACGGGGACAGCCCCGCCGCCAGGCCCAGTTCGGCGACGGTCGCACGGCCGTTTCTGCGCAGGCCGTCAAGGATGGAGCGATCAGCGTCATCGAGGGCCTCCATGTGGCGGATTCTTGCAGGCACGACGCGCTAGATCGCACGCTTTGTGCGTACGGCGCACGCTTTGGTGCGTTTGCTTGCACCGGCGCGCTGGGTCTGCAGGATCACGACCATGCCTATTGCCCCGCGCAGGCCGGCGACCGCGGCGATCCACACCCGGCGAGCTGAGTCAGCGGCGCGGCCGATCTCGTCGCCGATCTTCCAGACGTCGACGTTCGCCTCAGCGTCGTCCGAGGACTTCGCGCGCGTCGCGGTCGAGGTGGCGACCCCGGACTTCTATACCCGCCACGGCAACCCAAATCACGTCGAGCTCGCGGAAGCCGTGGCGACGCTCGAGGGAGCCGAGACCGGGTTGGTCTTCGCATCGGGCCTCGGCGCGCTGACGACGACCGTGCTCGCGCTGGCCAGCGGCGGCGACCACGTCGTCGCTCAGCGCAGCATGTATGGCGGCGCGCTGAGCCTCGTCCAGAACCTGCTGCCGCGCTTCGGCGTGACGTGCACCCTCGTCGACCAAGCCGACACCAGCGCGTGGGAGGACGCGATCACTCCGGCCACCCGCTTGTTCTTGATCGAGTCGCCGAGCAACCCGCGTCTGGAGATCACCGACCTGCGCGCGGTCGCCGACATCGCACGGAGGCGCGAGATCACGACGCTGGCAGACAACACCTTCGCCACGCCGATCAACCAGCGACCCCTAGACCACGGGATCGACCTGGTGTGGCACAGCGCGACCAAATACCTGGCCGGGCACTCCGACGCGTCGGCCGGTGTCGTCGTGGGACGGGAGGATCTCATCGCCAAGATCTGGAGCACCTCGATCAACGTCGGCGCCGTCCTCGGCCCGTTCGACGCCTGGCTGGTCATGCGTGGCGTCCGCACGCTGGACCTGCGCGTGGGACGCCACAACGCGACCGCCGACAGCGTGGCCGAGCATCTCCACACGCACCCCGCGGTCAGCGCGGTCCACTACCCAGGGTTGCCGGATCACGCATCCCATCACGTGGCGGCGGCGCAGATGTCCGGATTCGGCGGTGTGCTCAGCATCGAACTCCGCGGCGGGATCGACGCCGCCGTGCAGACGATCGAGCGGCTCGAGCTGTTCCATCTGTCTGCGAGCCTCGGCAGCGTCGAGAGCCTCGCGGTTCATCCGCCGTCGATGTGGAAGGCCGTTCTGAGCGACGAGGAGGTGGCCGAGGCCGGCATCCAACCCGGCCTCGTACGACTCGCCTGCGGCCAAGAGGATGTCCGCGACCTCATCGACGACCTCGACCAAGCCCTTCAAGGGGCGTGAGATGGAACACCCTGCACTGTCGCTTATCGGCCTCGGACACCGAGGCGTGGTCGGGCGGCATCGCCTCGGCCATCCTGATCGGGCGCATTCGCTGGGCTGATGCCGGCCGTTCGAGCGTCCCGGATGCCGCCTACCGTGGCATTGCGGACGGTATGAGCGGGAGGTGGATCTCTTGCCCACACCTGCAAGAGCTCGCGGCTCGACAGCCCCGAGATCGGTCATCGGCGATGCACGATCGCAGCCGGGCTCTTCCGTGGCCAGACCAGACGAGCCGACTCGTGGGGGCGGGCCCGCCAACGGGGCGGGCCCAAAGCCCAGGAGGTCCTCGATGTCCCGCCGCTTCACCCGCAGGCCGCTGAGCGCCGCAGAGCGCGACGCCCGCCGCACGGCCGACCGCGACCGCCTCGATGAGGCAGCCCGCGCGCTACTGACCGCCGAGGGCTGGCGGCGCTGGATTCGCGTCCGCGCCACCAACGGCCTTACTCCGCCGCCGCATGGGTGAGCGCGTCGCCCGGCCGCGGGTGCGATGGCAGCGCTAGCGCGCGACGCGCGCGTCCGGTTCCAGCACCCAGCGTGCGAAGTCGGCAGGGTCCACGTTGCTTCCGCACAGGATCGTGGTGACGCGCCGCCCGGCGAACCGCTCAGGCTGCTCGAGGATGGCGGCAATCCCAAGCGCTGCGGACGGCTCGACGACGAGCCCCGCGTGCTCATAGAGCGCACGCATGCCGGCCTTGATCGAGTCCTCGCGCACGAGCATCACGTCGTCGAGCACGACGAGCAGGTCATCCAGCACCTCGGGGATCGGACAGCGCCCGGCGACGCCGTCGGCGATCGTCTGGATGCGGTCCGTCTCGACAACCGTTCCCTGACGCCACGACAGCGCCATCGCGGGCGCACCGACGGGCTGGATTCCGATGACCTCCGCGTGGTCGGCGAGCGAGCGCACGACGTAGCCCACGCCGCTGGCCATCGCTCCGCCGCCGAGCGCGACGAGGACGACCTCGAGTCTCGGATCGTCTCGGACGAGCTCGAGGCCGATCGTGGCGGCGCCTTCGCAGGTGGCGAGATCCAAGCTGTCCTCGACCAGGTAGGCGCCGTCCGCCTCCGCGATCTCCCGCGCCAGCAGGCGGGCGTCTTCGATGTCCTCGCCTTCGAGCCGGATGTCGGCGCCGAAGGCGGCGATCTGGCGCAGCTTGAGCGAGCTGGCGGTTCTCGCGGCCACGACGGTCACCTTTAGGCCTCGACGCGAGCCGCTGTAGGCCAGCGCCTGACCGAGATTCCCGGCGCTCGCGCACACCACTCGGGACGCTTCCTTGCGCTGGGCCACGGCTGCCACCGTCTCCGTGCCGCGTCCTTTGAAGCTCCGGACCGGGTTGAGCGTTTCGACCTTGAGCGTCACCGAGCACCCGAGCACCTGGCCGAGCGCCGCGCACGGCAGCGCCGGCGTGTCGAGGAACACCGGATCGATCGCGTTGACGGCACCGCGGATCTGATCGAGTTGGAGCCGAACGCGGTCCAGGCCACTCACGGCATCGCAGCATGCCATACCCCCCGCCGGGTCAGGGGCGCGCCGCACGCGCACGGCAAGCGTCCCGACCCGCGCTCGACGCCCGCTCCGGACGAGCAACAGACGTCCGCCGCGATCGGCCCTCCGGCGCTCGCGCCATCGCTGATCGCTCCCGTCCACGGACTGCTCGGGAGTCCTGAAGCGCCATCGTTGACCGCCGCATCCGCGGCGCTCGTCGCGCTCACCGCCGTGGCCGTCGCCGCCGGCGCGACGATCGCCCCCGCGCTCCGAGGCGCCCGCACCAGCACAATCCACGCACTCGCAGAGCCGGCCAACCCGCCGCGCCGCCGTCCACGGCTGATCGCTCTCTCCGCGCGCCCTACGGGCTCGCCTTGCGACGACCGCCACCGGGGGGCGTGACCTATGTCGCGAGACATGAGAGACCTATCTCTAGGGACATATGTCGTGAGATCAGACACTCTCGGGCGCGTCGCACAGAGACCCACCGGGGCCCGGCGGGCCGGAGATCGAACAGTACGATCGCGGGTGTGCCGTTCACGCTCAGGAACCTCAAGGAGGATCTGCAGGATCTCGGGTCCAACTTCGATGGCGCGCCGGAGCTGGAGTTCCGCCACGCAAGCAAGGCGCTCGAGCTCGAGCAGTGCGTCCTTAGCTACCAGCGCATCCCGCCCGACTATCGCTTCCCGTACGGCCACACGCATAAGGAGCAGGAGGAGGTGTACGTGGTCGTGCGCGGGAGCGGGCGTATGAAACTTGACGACGAGATCGTCGAGATCAAGGAGTGGGACGTGGTGCGCGTCCCGCCCGGCACCTGGCGAGGCTACGAGGGCGGGCCGGAGGGCCTCGAGATCCTCGTCTTCGGTGCGCCCAATCTCGGCGAGAATCCGCGCGAAGACGTGGAGGGCCAGCGCGACTGGTGGGCTGACTAGCGCCCGGTGGAACAAGGCCAGAGGTTCGAATCCTCTCGGCCGCGCTACGTACCTCGCGACAATATGCCTGCAGAGCGGCACCCGCCTAGGCGCTGGAGTGGATCGATCACTACGCCGGGCGCGGCGCCCATCGGCTGTGCGCTCGCGTGGTGCGTCGCTGATGGCGGAGCGCGCGAATTCAAGGGCTCGTTGCGGTGGCTCAGCTCTGCAGCGTCCGCTTGTCGTTTACGGTGAAGCGCGCGATCCGGGTGTTGATGTGCCACCGCCCGTCCTGCCGGATGTACTCGTCGTGATAGCGGACGCTGCTGTCGGTGACTACCTCGCGACCGTCCTCTTCGCTCACGTGCTTCACCTGGCAGTACGTGATCCCGGTCGCAGAGTCACCGTCGATCTCGACGACCTGCTGGCCGTTCATGTGGAAGGAGCGCTTCATGTTGGCGGCGAAGGCTGTGAACGTCTCTTCGATCTGTTGGGTACCGGAGATGTCGAACATCAGTTCGTCGCCCATGTAGACCTGGACGTTGGTCTCAGGAGTCAATAGGAGCATCTGGTCCGGGATCCGCTTCTCGTCCGCCAGGTTGGAGAACGTATCGACCAGCGCCTTCAGCGCCGACTTCGCCTCCAGGATTTCTTGCGACATGGTGTTCCTCTCAGTGCGTTGGACCAGGCCCGTGCAGTTCATCCCCGCGTCCAGGACGCGGTGGACAAGGGCCGGCTTCTGATGTGATGACGAACGACCTGGGCCGAGACGGACACCCGGACGGAAAACGCCGCGGCGGTGTCCATCCGGGCCGCGACTGTTCGTCTAAGGGGCAACCGGCAGCTCGAGAAGGGAGCGCACCATGAAGTACGCACTGCTCAACTACAGCAAGGGAGGGGCGGCCGGCGAGCGCGGGGCGCGTGACATGCACCCGGGCATCGCCGCCGTCCTGGATCGGCCGAACGTGAGCGGCTGGGTGCGCCTGCAGCCGGCGGAGTCGGCGACGACCGTCACGCTCAAGGCGCGAACGACGCTGCTGACCGACGGCCCGTTCGTCGACAGCAAGGAGTTCCTCGGCGGCTTCATCATGATCGAGGCCGACAACCTCGACGAGGCACTCGCCGTCGCCGCCGAGCTGCAAGAGCTCGACGCCACCGCAGCGATCGAGGTCCGGCCGGTCTTCGAGCAGGAGCTCGGGGGTGCTTGAAGACGTCTTCCGCGATCAGTGGGGGCGGGTGCTGGCCACCCTGGTCGGCATCCTCGGCGACATCGAGTTCGCCGAGGACGCCGCACAAGAGGCGTTCGCGCTGGCCTCAGAACGCTGGCCTCGCGATGGCGAACCTGCCAACCCGACCGCGTGGCTGATCACGACCGCCCGCAACCGCGCCGTCGACCGCATCCGTCGCGACCGGACGCTGGCACGCAAGACCGAGCAACTGGGGCGCGAGCTGCGCGACCTGCCGGAGGACACCATGGACGACACCGCGACGCTGCCCGACGAACGCCTCGAGCTCATCTTCACGTGCTGTCACCCGGCGCTCGCCCTCGAGGCGCAGGTGGCCCTGACGCTGCGCACCCTCGGCGGCCTGTCGACCGACGACGTCGCCGCCGCGTTCCTCGTGCCGTTCGAGACCATGAGCAAGCGGCTGGCCCGCGCCAAGCGCAAGATCAGACAAGCGGGCATCCCGTTCGCCGTGCCGCCGGAGCACGTGCTTCCCGAGCGCCTCGACGCCGTGCTGGCGGTGATCTACCTGGTCTTCAATCAGGGCTGGGGTGCTGGACGCGTCGATCTCGCGACCGAGGCGATCCGCCTGGGTCAGGTGCTCGCTACGCTCATGCCCGACGAGTCCGAAGTGCTCGCGCTCTTGGCGCTGATGCTCCTCAACGACTCACGGCGCGACGCCCGCATGCGCGACGACCAGTTCGTCCTGCTCGACGACCAGGATCGCTCGCTGTGGAACGAGCAGCAGATCGCCGACGGCCGCTCGCTGCTCGAGCGCGCAACCGTGCTGCGGGGGTCGGGGCCCTACGTCCTGCAGGCGGCGATCGCCGACCTTCACATCCGTCAACCGCGCGACTGGGAGCAGATCGCCCTGCTGTACGGCGAGCTCGGCCATCTCACGGGATCGCCCGTCGTCGAGCTCAACCGTGCGATCGCGGTCGGCGAGATCGCCGGGCCCGGTGCCGCCCTCGAGCTCCTCGACGCGCTTGCCCTCGACGACTACCGCTACTTCCACTCCACGCGCGCGGCCTTGCTGCGACGCCTCGGCCGCGACGACGAGGCGCGCCTCGCCTACGAACGGGCACTCGAGCTGACCGCTGCAGGCCCCGAGCACCGGTTCCTCGCCATGCGCCTGGCCGAGCTCCTGCCCCCAGCCGGCCGCGACTAGGTGTCCGTCGCGCGCGGGCTTGTTCGTCTAACAAGCACAACCGACCCTAGGAGCAACCATGCCGGACATCCTTCATCGCTTCACCATCGACGCCCCGCGCGAGCGCGTCCACGACCTCATCGCCACCAAGGAGGGCGTCGAGCGCTGGTGGAACGCTCACCCCAACACCGGAGACGACACGACGTTCCAGGTCTTCTTCGGCGGCGACGACCCGGCCGCGGTCATGCACGTCGAGGAGACGCCCGAGCAGGTCGTCTGGCGTGTGGTCGACGGCCCGGCCGACTGGATCGACACGACGATCACCTTCACGCTCCAGAGCCGGCCCGACGACGGCACGACGCTGCTGTTCACGCACGCCGACTGGGGCGAGGCCAACGAGTTCATGCACGGCTGCAGCACCAACTGGGGTGCCTACCTGACGAGCCTCAAGTCGGGCGCCGAGCGCGGCGAGTTCGCCGCCTACCCGGCCGGCGAGATGAGCCGCTGGAGCTGATTCGCGGCAGGCAGGGTGACCCGGGTACGGTAGGCAGCAATGCGCCGGGTCGCCCTCGCCGCCGCCAGCCGGGGGCGACCGCAGCGGTCGTGGCGACCGACCGTGTCGGCGCACCGCGCGCGCCCCAGGTCTGGCGATCGAACACCACGACGCCGACGGCGACGGCGCACCACGCGCCGGTGTAGAGGACGGTCATCCGGGTGGAGGCGGCGCCGACCAGCCCGAGGGCGCTGAGCTTGATCGTGCCCTCGGCGCAGTGGGCGAGCAGCGTCATGAACACGCTGCCGTCGGTGCGCAGGTAGATCCAGGTGTAGACGAAGGTCACCGCGACGGTGGCGAGCAGGAACAGCGGCGGGAGGCGCTCGGCGGGGAGGAACACGAGCGGCACGTGCCAACCGGCGACCAGGCCGCCGAGGACCAGACTGGCGGCGGCCGGGGATCGGTCCTGCAGCAGGTGCGGCAGGGCGAAGCCGCGCCAGCCCGGCTCCTCGCCGAGCGGTCCGTCGAGCGGGTCGATCAGACGTCCGGCGGTGATCGCGAGCAGGACATACCAGTCGTCCAGCCGGTTCAGAGCGTCGACGGGGGCGCCGAGCGCGAGGTTCACCGCAACGGCCGCTGCGGCCACCGCGATCGGGATGGCGATGACCGCGAGATACCAGCGCGCCCGCAGGCGACGGGGCAGCAGGCGCCGGCCGAACGCACGCAGCCCGCGCCTGCCGTCGCTGAGGCCGACGACGATCAGCGCGGCGAAGACCGGGCCGCACGGCAGGAAGCCGCCGAGCGGGACCGCCCACCACGACAGCACGTAGGAGAGGACGAAGAAGCTGACGAGCGGATGCCGGCGGACGATCGGGCGCATGTGCGGGTCTCCAGAAGGGATCTGCCGCACGGATCGGCGACCCGACGGAAGCTACGTTCGGCACGGCGCCGCGTCGTCGTCTGACGAGCGCGATCGGGGCGGTCCGCTGGGCGCGTTCGCCACGCGGGCGGCTCGTCACCACTGAGGAGCCGGCCTCGTCACAGCGGATGAGGCGGACCGGGCCCAGCGGGACTAGATTGGCGCCATGGACCGCGTCCGCACGAGGCTCCCTCCGTGGGCGCTGGTCATCCCCGTCCTCGTCCTGCTGGCCGGGGCGCAGCTGGAGATCTGGTCGCGCCCGCTTGCAGGCTCGAAGCCCCTGCTCGTCGGGACCGCGCTGGTCTACTCGCTCGCGCTGCTTGGGGTACGCCGCCTCCCGCTGCCGGCCGTCGCGCTGTCCTTCGGCGCCATCGGGGTCATGGCCCTCGTC
>JAOPZJ010000407.1 GCA_025964155.1 Solirubrobacterales bacterium | reverse complement strand
GTGGAGGCGGCGCGGACGGCCTGAGCGGGGCGGCCTGACCGGAGGCGCCTTCCGTTGGTGCGCTCCTCACGGTGCCGGCGTCGCACGTTTGTCGGCTCTGGGGCGATGAATGTGCGGAGCCGGGCGTGGAGCGGCTGCTGTCGGTGCCGGTGTCGCACGTTCGTCGGCTCAGGCGCGATGAACGTGCGGAGCCGCCCGCCGCCCGCCGCCGCTGCCGCGCCGCGTCAGTCGCCGGTCAGCCGGCGGCGCAGTGCGGTGAGCTCGTCGTCGGACAGCCCGTGCCGCGTCAGCCAGGCTTCGACGCCACCGTGGTCGCGGTCCACGAGCTCCAGCACGCGGTCGATCGCGCCCGGCTGCGGGGCTTGCTTGGCGGCGTCCTCCACGCGGATCTCCGCGCTGTACGTCGGACTCGACGCGAGGCGGGCGACGATCTCCTCGATGTTGTCGCCGGTCGCCAGGTAGTCCGCCGCGATCGCCTCGCGTCTCGCCCCCGCGACTGCGAGGGCCAGGGCGACGACCACGCCCGTGCGGTCCTTGCCGGCGGCGCAGTGCACGAGCGTCGCGCCGTCGGTGGTCGCGATCGCGCGCAGCGCCTCGACGATCGAGTCAGGGCGCCGCTGCAGGTAGCCGAGGTACGCGCGGACGGTGGGCGTCTCGTCGGGCAGGTCCGCGCCCACGCCGTCACCCCAGGGCTTGATCGTGGCCAGGTCCAGGTCCGTGCCGCCGCCGGTCTCCGGGTAGAGCGAGCGGTGCTCGATCCGGACCCGCGGATCGGACTCGAGGGGGCCGGGTCCTTCCGACCGGCGCTCGAACGTCGTGCGCAGGTCGACGACCACGCGGACGCCGTGCTCGTCCACGAGCGTCGCGATGTCCGCCGGCGTGAGGTCCTGCAGGTTGTCTGATCGCAACAGCGCTCCGCCGGCGATCGTCCCGCCGTGGGCGAGAGGGATACCCGCGACGTCGCGCGCGTTGACGGCGCCATCCAGCGGGATCGTGGTGGTCACGGTCTGATCTTCGTGCACCCGCTTCACGGTAGGGCACCGCGTTCAGCGCCCCGTTGCCGGGTCGTGACGGCGGTCAGCTGCGCGTCACGACCGCGGCGCGTAGCGGTGGTGGAGCATCAGGTCGTTGCCGTCCGGATCGGTGAAGAACGCCATGTGACACACGCCCGTATCCAAGATCTCGCCGGTGAACTGCACGCCCTTGGCCTCGAGGGCCGACCGTGCGGCGGCGACGTCGTCGACGTGGAGCGCGGGATGCGCGTTCTTCTGCGGCGCGAAGTCCATGCCGAACCGTTCGGGCTCCCAGATGCCGAAGCAGGTGTCGCCGACCCACGCCTCGAAGCGCGCGTGCTCGTCCGGCAGCAGACCGAGCGTGTCGATGTAGAAGGCCCGCGAGCGTTCGGCGTCCTGCGACGGAATCCCGACGAAGTCGAGCGTCGTGATCATGCGAACACGTGTCCTTTCGGTGGTGTGGACGCGAGACTACCCAGCGGTCTATCCGGGCGATGTGGTCGTGGTCAGGATCAGACCGCCGTCAGCGGCGGCGGCGGCGTTGACGGCCTGGCGTTCGGATCCTGCGGGATCGCGATCACGATCTGGTGGCGTGAGACGACGACGAACGGCTGCACGTCCCCCGCGGCGTCCGCCCCGTCGAACGTGCTGATCGTCGCGTCGGTGAGGGACAGGAAGTCGCGCTCGGTCGCGTTCAGAACGTCCGACAGCCGCGAGCGGTAGCCGTCGCGCGCGAGCGTGATGGTGCCCTCGATGCGGTGGCGGGTGGTCTCGATGATCACGCGTTCGTAGCGGTAGGACTCCATGGACTCCATCATCGCTGCTCATCGGCGCGGGCGTCGTGACCCCTGACCGCAACAGGCCATTATCTGGACGAGCGTTGCCGCCGGTCGTTCGCCCGCCGACGGTCGTCACCGCGGCGCTGACCGCACCGGGTGCTACACGCTGTCGTCGTTCTCGTCGTCGTTCTCGTCGTCGGCCCCTTCGCCGAGCGTGTCGAGCATCGACACGGCGGTGATCTGCGCGGGCGTGCCGGCCACCTGGTCCTCGCCCATGTCCTGGAGCTCGGGGTGGAAGGCGACGTGGACGTTGATCTCCTCCTCGCCCGCGTCCTCCAGCACGATCACCGCACGCCCGGGACCGCCCTGCGTGGGGGACGAGCCGCCGAGCTCGGGGTTCGTGACGGTCGCTCGCACGGCCACCAGCACGTCCATCGCCAGCCCACGCCAGTGACCGGCAGCCTCGGTCTGCTCGGCCGGCGTCATGTCCTGGAGGTGGTGGGCGTTGCGGTTGGCCAGCGCGGCGACGGCGGCGCTCAGCGTCGCGTCGGTCAGCAGGTCGTCGGCATCGTAGGTACTCACCCTGTGGAGTCTGACGGGCGCAGCGCCGGCGTGTTGTCCGCGCGTGCCTCTCACGAACGGGCATCGGAGCCCGCATCGTCTCCTACGCGGTGGCTTCGCGGCGGGCCGTCGCCGCGGCGAGCCCCATCTGCAGGGCTCCGGCCATCTCGAGCACGGCGTCCCGCGACGTCCGGCTGACGGCGGTCATGCTCGCGAAGCCATGCACGAGGCCGTCGTGACGGCGGAGGGCGACGGGGACGCCGGCGTCGGCGAGCTTGGCTGCGTACGCCTCGCCCTCGTCCCGCAGGGGATCAAAGCCCGCCGTCGTGATGTAGGCAGGCGGCAGATCGCTGACGTCGGTGGCGCGTAGAGGTGCGGCACGGACGTCATCCCACGGCGCCGCGTAGGACTCGCTGAACCACAGCATGTCCTCCTCCACGAGGAAGAAGCCCTTGCTGAAGAGCTCGACGGACCGTGTCCTCAGCTCGCGGTCGGTTGCCGGATAGATCAGCAGCTGGAATGCGGGCGCGGCCGTGCCGTCTGCGACGCACTGCTGGGCGACGACGGCCGAGAGGTTGCCGCCGGCGCTGTCGCCGCCGACGGCGAGGCGATCCGGGTCCAGCCCGAGCGCGGCGGCGTTGGCGTGCACCCAGCGGAACGCGGCCAGGCTGTCGTCGACCGCCGCGGGGAACGGTGCCTCGGGGGCCAGGCGATAGTCCACGGCGATGACGGTGACGTCGGCGTGGACGCACAGGGTGCGGCACAGCTCGTCGTGGGTGTCCAGGTCGCCGAAGACGAACCCGCCGCCGTGGAAGAAGACGAGCGCCGGCCGGACGTCGGTATGCGCTGTGCCCGCTGTGTCGTAGCGGCGTGCAGGGATCGCGCCGACGGGCCCCGGGATCGTCAGGTCGGTCGTCCGGCCTACGGCGGGCAGGGGCGAGGCGTTGACCAGTGCCACGCGCTTGACCTCGGCCCGCGCGTTGACGTGTCCGAGGGTGGACCAG
The DNA here is from genome assembly GCA_025964155.1 of Solirubrobacterales bacterium. Lineage (GTDB taxonomy): Bacteria > Actinomycetota > Thermoleophilia > Solirubrobacterales > Solirubrobacteraceae > Paraconexibacter. The sequence continues at coordinate 511 of JAOPZJ010000407.1, read as the reverse complement.
TTGCCGGGGCCACTGGCCTGAAGTGCCTTGAGCAGCAGCTGGACCTGCGGGTCGAGCGTCAGCCCGTCCACGACGATCGGCTTGCCGGCGAGTGCGCGCGTGACGCGCGGGGAGAGGCGCGCGAGGACGCGAGCAGCGGCGCGCTCGGCACGGTCGCGCGGCGTGAGCTTGTGGGGGGCGGCGGCGGACATGCGGTGGACGCTACCTTTTTGGCGAGCATCGTCGTGGGCGGTGGAGTTGATCGTGCCGGGCTGGGAGCCCACCGGGTCTACCCTGACCCTGTGGGCTCGCGCATCCTCGTCGTCGACGACGACCCTTCCGTCCGGCGGATGCTCGCGCGGACACTGACGGCCGAGGGACACGAGGTCGAGGCGGTCGCCGACGGCGGCCAGGCCCTTGCCGCCGTCGAGCGCCGCGCCCCGGCCGCGGTGGTGCTCGATGTCGCCATGCCCGGCATGGACGGGTTGGCGGTCTGCCGCCGGCTGCGGGCCCGCGGTCTGCTTGTGCCGAT
>JAOPZJ010000341.1 GCA_025964155.1 Solirubrobacterales bacterium | reverse complement strand
GCGGACCGAGGGTGACGGACGGATGCACGGGGGCGAGGTTCGACGTGCGCCGCGCCCGGCACGTCCTGGGCCGGGCCCAGGTGCCCGCACTGGCCGCGGGCCGCACGCGGGTGATCGAGGTTCGCGTCGGACGTGCCGGGCGTCGGCTCGCCGGCCGGCATGCCGCGGTCGACGTCGCGCTGACGCTGGTGCCCCGCCGCCTGCCGGTCCGGTCCGTGCCGATCGAGTCCGTGCTGCGCAGCGCCCGGCTGCTGACGGGGTAGGTGCCACGGCGCGTCGTGCGCCGTGGCGATTCCGCGGACTCAATCATCTAGCCTCGCTTTGGTGTCGCCACGCAGAGACGACGTCGAAGAGGCCGTCTGGCGCTATGCGGCCGGCGCCTTCCCGATGGACGACGAAGATGCCCGCGAGATCCCGTGGTTCGTCGCGCCGCGACGCGCGATCTTCGAGCTCGACGAGACGTCGCGTGCGGCCCTGCGGCGCAAGGTCCGCCGCGACGTGCGCGCCTGCGAGGACCATGCGCTGCGGGTGGACATCGCGTACGAGCGCGTCCTGGAGCTGTGCGCGCAGCCCCCCTCGGGGGACGGCGCGTGGATCACGCCGCGTCTGGCCGCGCTGTACCGGCGCCTGCACGCTGCGGGGGTGTCGCACAGCTTCGAGCTGTGGACGCCCGACGGCGTGCTGGCCGCCGGGATCCTCGGTGTCGTCATCGGCCGCGCGGCGCTCCTGGAGTCCATGCGCCGCACCCGTCCAGCGGCCGGCAACGCGCTGCTCGTGCGCACGCTGGACCACCTCGTGGATATCGGCATCGAGCTGTGCGATATCCAGCTGCCGACGCCGCACACCGAGCGCCTGGGCTGCGTCATCGTCGACCAGGAGGAGTACGAGGCCCGCCTGGCCCGGGCGCTCGGGCGCTGACTCCCCGGCCCGTCATACCGCGACAGCGGGACCCGCCGCGCGTCGTCAGGATACGTCGGGTGGACCGCCGTTCCTGCCTCGTGGCGCCAGACAGCTTCAAGGGAACGTTCAGCGCCGCGCAGGTCGCCGCCGCGATCGGTCGCGGTCTGGAGGCGGCCGGCGAGCCGCCGCCGGACCTGTGCCCCGTCGCCGATGGCGGGGAGGGGACGCTGTCGGTGCTGCTCACCGCACTCGGCGGCGACACCGGTGGCGCGACCGTGGCCGGCCCGCTGGGGCATCCGGTCGCCGCGGGCTACGCGCTCCTGGAGCACGGCGAGACCGCGATCGTCGAGGTGGCCGCCGCGAGCGGCCTCGGGCTCGTGCCGGACGGCGAGCGAGGCCCCGAGACCGCCTGGGCGGCGTCGACGCGCGGCACCGGGGAGCTCATCGTCGCCGCGACCCGGGCGGGGGCGTCGGTCGTCCTCGTCGCCGCAGGCGGCAGCGCCACGACGGACGGTGGCGCCGGGGCGATCGCGGCGATCCACGAGGCCGGAGGGCTGGGCAGTGCCACGCTCGTGGTCCTGTGCGACGTGCGCACCCCGTTCGAGGACGCCGGACGGGTCTTCGCCCCCCAGAAGGGCGCGGACGGCGCGACGGTGGCCCGGCTTCAGGCGCGGCTGAACGACCAGGCCGGCGCGTTGGCGCGGGACCCGCGCGGCATCCCCATGGGCGGCGCCGCGGGCGGGCTGGCCGGCGGCCTGTGGGCAGCCTTCGGCGCCCATCTGGAGGCAGGCGCGCCGTTCGTCCTGGACGCCGTGGGGTACGACGCGCGGATGCGGCGGGCCCAGGCCGTCATCCTCGGCGAGGGGCGCCTGGACGACCAGACGCTTCGCGGCAAGATCCTGGGCGAGGCCGCCACGCGCGCCCGGCAGGCCGGGGTGCCGTGCCACGCGATCGTCGGTCAGGACGCGCTGGAGCCGTTCGGCAAGCGCATCATCGACGTGCAGATGGTGCTCGAGGCGCACACGCTGGAGGCGATCGAACAGCAGGCGCGCGCGCTGGTGACCGTGCTCTGAGCTCCACGCACGCGCCGAGTGGCGTCTTCGCGCTCTTGAAGGCGCCCAAGGCGGCCGCGAGGCGCCCTGCATCGTCCATCGGCCAGTACGCTCGGCGGCGCCATGCCGGATCGCCCACGACCCCAAGTGCCGAGCCCGCTGCGGGGTGTGAACTTCGCGACGCCGTTCGGCCGTCGCGCCGTCGTCATCGGTGCCGGGTCCTTCGGGACCGCCGTCGCGGTCCTCCTCGCGCGGGGGGGACTGCGTACGACGCTGCAGGCGCGCACTCCCGAACAGGCGGAGCGGCTGAGCGCGGACCGCGCGAACGTGGTGTACCTGCCCGGCGTCGAGTTCCCCAGGGAGCTGCGGATCGAACACATCGGCGATGGGCTGGCCCGGGCGGACTACATCTTCCTCGGGGTGCCCTCGCGCGGCCTGCATGAGGTCATCGACGGGCTGACCGCCGCCGGTCTGCCGCAGAAGGCGAAGCTCGTGTCGCTCGCGAAGGGCCTCGTGCCGCCGGACGGCATCGCGCCCACCGTCATCCTGACCCGGTCCTTCGGCGCCCGCCGGGTCGGCTGCATCGGCGGCCCGGCGCACGCGCGCGAGATGGTGCGCGAAGGAGCGGGGCTCGTCGCGGCGTCCGAGGACGAGGAGCTCGCGCACGCGCTCGCGCAGGTCTTCATCCGGGCGGGCGTCGTCTGCGAGGAGTCCGACGATCCCGTGGGGGTCGAGCTCGCCGGTGCCGCGAAGAACGCGGCGGCCCTGGCGGCAGGCGCGACCGAGCGCCACGGCCTCAACGCCGCCGGTGCGGCGGCCGGCCACATCTTCGCCGAGGTCTGGCGCTTTGCCGAGGCCCAGGGGGCCAAGGCCGAGTCGATGATCGGCCTGGCCGGCACCGGGGATCTCGTCGCCACCGCTCTGGCACCCCAGTCGCGCAACCGGCGGGCCGGGGAGCTCCTCGGCGATGGCGTCCCGGCCGACGAGATCCCCGCTCGCATCGGGCAGGCCATCGAGGCCTTGGAGTCCGTGCCGCTGCTGGCCACAGCGCTGGAGCGGGCCGGCGTGGCCGCTCCCGTGACGACAGGGCTGGCGGCGCTCATCGCGGGCGACCTGCCGCTGGACGGCTGGGTCGGGCTCGTGCGGACGACGGTGCCCCCGCCCGCGCGCTTTCGCGGGATGGGCGGCGAGGGGCCTACGCGTAACGGCTGGCCGGCGCGCGTGAGGGCACGCTGGCAGGACTGGCGAGCACGACGGCGTGCAGTGCTGGAGCCGCCGGTGACCTGACGCCGGCCTCGCCGCTGGCCTTGCGCTCCAGCTGCACGAGATAGGCCAGCAGCAGTCCGAACACGATGAGCGCGAGGACGAACTTCCAGCCGTAGGACCAGAACCACTGCTTCACGCCCGGACCCCCTGCGCGAGCGACGTGACGACGGCCTCGTAGACGCCGGCGCCGTGGCCGTCCTCGGTGATGCGGACGTTGGGGGCGCCGCCGATGGCACCCCGGATCGACGGGTCGTGCTCGATCGCGTTGGCCATGAGCCAGAAGGTCCCCACCACCGGAGCCATCTGCAGATCCTCGCGCGAGTCGCCACAGGCGATCGTGTCGTCGCGGTCGTACTGGCGTGCCTGGCGGTGGAAGGCGATGCCGGCGGCCTTCGAGACCGTCCGCGGGACCAGGTGGTAGGCGCGGACCTGCTCCAGGGCGGCCAGCGCGGGTGAGCGCCGGTGCACGCCACCGTTGTCCAGCAGCCGGAGGGACCCGAGGCCGGCGTCCGCGAGCAGCGCGTCCGCCTCGGCGGTGTCGACGAGGCCGCGGAGCAGGTGGCTCGTCTCCCGGCCGGCGGCCCACGGATCGTGGACCTCCAGGCGCCCGGCGAAGTGCTCGAGCAGCAGGGCCGGTGCGCCCGCCGCGGCGATCTGGTCGTGGATGTTCTGCGCGCCCGGCTGCCACTCGCCCGTCAGCCAGTGCACCTCGCCGTCGATGAGCACGCCGGCCCCCGCCTCGAAGATCGCCGTGGTCTGGCCGAGGAGGCGTGCCAGCTCAGCCATCGACACGCGCTTGCGGCCCGTGACGATGCACAGCTCGACGCCGGCCCGCACGCAGGCCTCGACCGCCCGGGCCCCGAGCAGGCTCGGGCGCTGGTCGCCGCCAAGGAAGAGATTGCCCCCGGGGCCGAGGAGGGTTCCGTCGAGATCGACGTAGACGCAACGCAGCACGGAACGGGAGGCTATCGACCCGCTCGCCCGGCTCGGCACCCGCACGTTGCGACCGACGGGGCGGCCCGGCCGCGCCTCGGCCGCTACCGTCGAAGGACCGCATGGCCACCGTTCCCACCACCACGCTGCCGCCGGACCCCGACGACCCGTGGCACACGCTGCTCGAGGTGGGCCGCAGTGACGAGCGACTCGTGCGCGAGTCGCTGCAGCGCCCGCGCGACGCGCAGACCGTCCCGATCCCCGAGGACCTGCATCCGCTCGTCCACGAGGCCTTGCAGCGGCGCGGCATCACGCGCCTGTACACGCATCAGGCCGAGGCCGTGGAGGCCGCCTGGGACGGGCCGACGATCGTCACCACCGGCACCGCGTCCGGCAAATCGCTGTGCTTCACGTTGCCGACGCTCGACGTCCTCTGCCGCGATCCTAAGGCCCGCGCGATCTACCTGTACCCCACCAAGGCGCTGTCCCAGGATCAGGCCCGGTCCCTGCACGCCTTCGGCCTGCACCAGCAGGTGCGCCCGGCGATCTACGACGGCGACACGCGCCAGGAGGACCGGCGGGCGATCCGCAAGCAGGCCAACCTCATCCTCACGAACCCGGACATGCTCCACGTGGGCGTCCTGCCGCACCACCGGCTGTGGGGCGACGTCTTCGCGAACCTCGCCGTCGTCGTGGTGGACGAGGCGCACGTCTACCGCGGGGTCTTCGGCTCGCACGTGGCGAACGTCCTGCGGCGCCTGCGCCGGATCGCCCACGCCTACGGCACCGACCCGCGCTTCCTGCTGGCCTCCGCGACGATCGCCAATCCGCTGGAGCTGGCCGAGCGCCTGACGGGGTTGCCGGAGATCACGCTCGTGGACGAGGACGGCGCCCCCGGCGCTCGCCGCCAGATCGCGATGTGGAACCCGCCGGTCACCGACGAGGCCCTGCAGACCCGCGGCAGCCCGCTGGCGGAGGCCGCCGAGATCGTCGCCGACCTCGTCCGCGAAGGGGCGCGCACGATCTGCTTCATCAAGTCCCGCAAGGGCGTCGAGCTCGTCGCGAAGCTCACGCGCGAGCGCCTGGACCAGCACCTGGCCGAGCGCGTGGCCCCGTACCGCGCGGGCTACACCCCGCAGCAGCGCCGCGAGCTGGAGGCCCAGCTCACGAACGGGGACCTGCTGGCGGTCATCACGACGGACGCGCTGGAGCTCGGCATCGACATCGGGTCGCTGGACGCGTGCGTCGTCGTCACCTTCCCCGGGACGGTCGCGTCGCTGCGCCAGATGTGGGGCCGCGCCGGGCGCCGCGGGCGCGGGCTGGCGGTGTACGTCGCCGGGGACGACGCGCTGGACCAGTTCTTCTGCCGCCATCCGGACGAGTTCCTCGATCGCCCCGTGGAGGCCGCGATCCTCGATCACGAGAGCGAGGAGATCTACGCCGCCCACCTCGTCTGCGCCGCGCACGAGGGGCCGCTCGATCCGATCGCCGACATCGAGACGATGGGCCCGCGCGTGCGCGCCGCGTGCGAGGCGCTCGTGTCCACCGGGGTGCTCGTGGAGCGGCGCGGCACGTTCGTCCTGCGGGCAGCCGAGGACTTCCCGGCCGCGCGCGTGTCGCTGCGCAGCGCGTCGGCCGACAGCGTCGTGATCGTCGACACGAGCTCCGGCGAGCTGCTCGGCACCGTCGACGCCGCGCGCTCCCACACCACCGTCCACGACGGCGCGGTCTACCTGCACCAGGGCAAGTCCTACGAGGTCGACGAGCTGGACCTCGAGGGCCGGCGCGCGCTCGTGCACCCGTTCAACGGCGACTGGTACACGCAGCCCAAGAAGGAGACGGACACGTTCGTCGAGCGCCTGCTGGACCGCCGCGACGCGATGGGCGTGGTCCTCAGCTACGGCGTCGTCACGGTCACCGACACCGTCCACGCCTACCAGCGCAAGCGCCTGCCGTCGCAAGAGGTCATCGACCTGCAGACGCTCGAGCTGCCACCGACCGCGTTCACGACGCGGGCGCTCTGGTACGAGTTGTCGGCCGAGCTGCTGGCGACGATGCCGATGGACCTCCTGCTCGGCGCCCTGCACGCCGTCGAGCACGCGCAGATTGCCGTGCTGCCGCTCATCGCGATGTGCGACCGCTGGGACATCGGCGGCCTGTCCACCAACCTGCACCCGCAGACCGGCGGCCCCACGATCTTCATCTACGACGGGCATCCCGGCGGCATCGGGATCACACGGCAGGGCTACGCCGCCTTCGAGCGCCTCACGGACGACGCGTTCCGCCTCATCAAGGAGTGCCCGTGCGAGCACGGCTGCCCGTCCTGCGT
>JAOPZJ010000339.1 GCA_025964155.1 Solirubrobacterales bacterium | reverse complement strand
GTCTCCTCGCAGATGCGCCGCATCGAGGGGGACCGTCACACCCCGCTGTCGAACACCCAGCTCGGGCTCGGGATGCTGATGGTGCTGCTGTTCATCATGCCGTGCTTCCTGATGCTGGCCGCGGCGTTCCGGCCCGACCGCGATCCCGCCATCACCCAGGCGCTCAACGACGCCGGCTGGCTGCCGTTCGTGGGCGGATTCATGGCGACGTTTTTCCAGCTGATCGCGATCGGCATCTGCATCTTCCAGGACACCGAGCAGAAGGTCTACCCGCGCTGGCTGGGGTACTTCAACTTCTGGGCGGCGCTGATCCTCGTGCCGGCCGGCTTCGACCTGTTCTTCAAGACCGGTCCCTTCGCCTGGAACGGCGTGCTGGCCTTTTGGCTCGTGCTCGTCGTCTTCTGCGTCTGGTTTCTGCTGATGTTCAACGAAACCCGCAAGGCGATCAACCGTGAGGCCGCCGAGGAGGCTGCGGCGATCGCCGGCCGCGACGCCCCGGCACTGCCGGCCGCGGCGCCCGCGCCCGAGCCTGCCGTCGTCTAGGCGCCGCGCCGCGCTCGCCATCGTGGGCACTACCACCGCCCAGGCCGAGGCATCGGTCGCCCGGCCGCGCCGCGAACGCCGCCTGCCCGGAGAGGAGGGGACGTGGGTCTTCATCCTCGGGGACCTGACGGTCTTCGCGGTGATGTTCGGCGTCTTCCTGTACTACCGCGGTCAGGACCCGGAGCTCTTCCGCAGCTCGCAGGAGCAGATGCGGCAGGGGTTCGGCGTCGTCAACACCCTGCTGCTGCTGACGAGCTCGCTGTTCGTCGTCGTCGGCGTCCACGCGGTTCGCGCGCAACGGCATGTCCTCGCACAGCGCATGTTCCTCCTGGCGCTCGGCTGCGGTCTCGCGTTCGCGGGCGTGAAGTACTTCGAGTACACCGACAAGCTCGACCACGGCTTCAAGCCGGCGACGAACGACTTCTGGATGTACTACTTCACCCTCACCGGCGTGCACCTGTTCCACGTCGTCGTCGGGATGGGGATGCTCGGCTTCCTCTCCGTCCTCGCCCGGCGGGAGGAGCTGAACGACCGGATGACCGCGCTGCTCGAGGGTGGCGCCTGCTTCTGGCACATGGTGGATCTGCTGTGGATCGTCCTGTTCGCGCTCCTCTACCTTGCCCGATGACGGCGGTGCGTGCCCTGGTCCCCGTCCGCGTCGGCGTGGTCTGGTTGGCGCTGATCCTCGCCACGCTCGGGTCGTGGCAGCTCGGCACCGACCACGCGCTCACCGGGACCGACCGGGAGGTGGCGACGGTCGCGGTGCTCGTCGTCGCGTTCGTAAAGGTGCGGCTCGTGGGCCTGCACTTCATGGAGCTGCGCGACGCGCCGGTGCCGCTGCGCTTGGTCTTCGAGGGATACGTCGCCGTCGTCTGCCTCACGCTCGTCGGCCTATACCTGGGGGCCTGAGCGCATGTTACGGATCGAGCGGTTCGCCTCCAAAGCCCGACAAACCGGGAGCTGGTGTGTCGCCTCCATCGCCCGCTCTCAGTCGCTTGACAGCCCTATGTATATTACGAATATGAGGGCCGCAGGTCGCGTGAGCGACACCCGCCGCGTGATGTTCCAGGCGACGTTCGCGAACGAGCGGTTCGTTACGGATCAGGGAGGAGGCGACGTCCGATGGAGCTAACGGGAGGAGGGACGATGGTCAGCGACATCAACGGGCACGCGGGTGACCTGCCGTTCCGCCTGCGCGAGGCCCTCAGCGACGTGCTCGACAGCGGCCGGGACGCGGTCGCCCGGCTGAAGTACGCCCACACCACCGTCCGCTTCACCGTCATCGGCGAGGACGCCGGGGTCACGCTCCTCCTGGACCGCGCACCCCCAGAGGTCGCCGTCAACGGCGACGCGGCCGAGGTCGAGATCGAGTTCACGCCCGAGCAGGCGGCCCGCTTCGTGGACGGCGTGCTGCACATTCCCGCGGCGCTCGAGGCGGGCGTTCTCGTCGCACGCGGCCCGCTCCGGCGCTACCTCGAGGTCGACCCGATCCTGCGCGGCGCCCTGCGCAAGCGCGCCGGCAGCGTCGAGCGGGCCTCGGCGGGCTCGGGCCCTCAGGTCGCGGCGCGGGACGCGCAACTGCCCGCGGACCTGCTGGCCATCGAGACGCGCGACCTCCACAAGAGCTTCGGCCGCAACGCGATCCTCCGCGGTGTCGACCTGCAGGTCCCCGAGGGCGTCATCTCGATCGTGATCGGGCCGTCCGGCACCGGCAAAAGCGTCCTGCTGAACCACACCATCGGGCTCATGCAGGCTGATCGTGGTGATGTCCTCGTCCGCGGCCGTTCCCTGGCGAAGATGAGCCGCTCGGAGATTCTCGCGCTGCGCCTGGAGGTCGGGGTGATGTTCCAGGACGGCGCGCTCTTCAGCGCGATGAACGTCTACGACAACACCGCGTTCCCGCTGCGCCAGCACACAGACCTGCCCGAGGAGGCGGTGCGCGAGATCGTGATGCGCCACCTGAGCAGCGTCGGCCTCGCCGATGCGGTGCACCGCCGCCCGGGCGAGCTGTCGGGCGGCATGCGCAAGCGCGCCGGCCTGGCGCGGGCGCTCGTCCTGGACCCCGGGATCATCCTCTGCGACGAGCCGGATTCGGGCCTTGACCCGGTCCGCACGGCGCTCCTCGGCGAGCTGTTGATGGAGCAGCACGCCGAGATGGGCGGCACGATGCTCGTCATCACCCACAACATCGCGCTCGCCAAGCGTGTCGCCGAGCACGTGTCCGTGCTGTGGCAGGGCAAGATCATGGAATCCGGCAGCGCGGAGAAGATCTTCAGCTCCGAGAACCCCTTCGTGCGGCAGTTCCTGGAGAGCCAGACCGAAGGTCCGCTCGGCATGGACGCGTAACCGGCGACAATCCGCCGGTGGACGATCCCCTCCTCGCGCGGTACGCCGATCTCCTCCCGCGCCTCCCCGGTCTGCACGACACGCTGCGCGGCGCGCGCAACGTCGGCGAGCTGCTGGCGCGCGGCACCGAACTGGCGTGCGTGGAGGGCGACTTCGCGCGCGGCCTCGTCGCCGGCGTGCGGGACGGCCACCTCTCCGCCGACGCGACCGACGTCCTCGCCCGGCCCGAGAGCGACCTGCTCCGGCGGCAGCTGACCTCCGACCCGCCGCCGCTGCGTCCCGACACGCTCGAGGGCGAGCTCGTCCGCCGGCCCGACGCCGGAACCGAGGCGACGTCCCAGCGCCCGAGCATCCTCGCCGAGGTGCTCGCGCTCGAGGACCCGGTCTTCGGCGTCATCGCGCCCGAGAACTCGGTGATCGGCTTTCTCGTCCTGGACCGGCCGGCGGTGAAGGCGGACGCTGCGCACCGCGCGGTCGGGACGCTCTTCGCCCGCATGCTGGCCGTCGTGCTCGAGCACGTGGTCATGCGCGCCCGGATTGCCGAGCTCTCACGTGAGCTGCAGTTCATGACGGTGTCGGCGCAGGCGCTGGCGACCGAGGCGTTCGAGGGCTCGATCACGCTGCCGGTCCACGGCCGGCACCTGCCGGCGTTCCGATCGCTCGAGCAGACCGCGAGGCCCTCGACCGACGCCGCCCGCCGGTTGCTGTCCGAGCGCGAGGCGGAGATCGCGGTGCTGCTCGCGCAGGGCCGCTCGAACCCGGAGATCGCCGAGAAGCTCTTCCTCTCCATCGAGACCGTGAAGGACAACGTCGGGCGCATCGTCCGCAAGCTCGGCGCGACCAATCGCGTCGAGGCGGCCATCCGCTTCCTCGGCATCGGCGACGTACCCCCCACCGGGGGTCACTGACCCACCGCCGGGGGTTGTCGCGGTAGCACCGTCCCGGCGATGGTGGGCCCATGGGTACCCGTGGGAGGGGACGCGTGTGAGTGCGATCGACGATCGAACCGCTGCCGCGCCCGCCAGGAAGATCACCGCCGACGAGATCCTCGGCAAGACGGGTCTGTGGGAGAAGCTCGAAGCCGCCGCCGGCATGGGCGGCCTGCTCGTCACCTCCCTCCGGCTGGCCTTCACGCCGCCGTTCGCCTGGTGGCGTCCGGCGATCGTCGAGGCCTCCGCGATGCTGCGCCGCTGCACCGTCCCGCTCGCCGTCTCGATCGGCGTGTTCATGGTCGGCTTCGGGTTCTTCGTGCTCGGCGGCATCACCGTGGTGCTCGGCGCCTCGGACCGCGAGGGCGGCGCCGTGATCATCGGCTTCCTCCGCGAGGCCGCCATCTGGATCACCGGCATGATCTTCGCGGGCGTCGCCGGCAGCGCCATGGCCGCCGATCTCGGGTCGCGCAAGGTCCGCGACGAGCTCGACGCGCTGTCGGTGCTGGGCGTCGACCAGGTCCGCTCGCTCGTCGTGCCGAAGGTGATGGCCAGCCTCGTGGTGGCGCCGATGCTCGGCATGTTCGCCGTCCTCGCCGTCGAGGTCGTCAACTTCACCCTCGGGCCGGCGGAGTTCGGCTTCCCCGTCGGCGTGCTGTACGCGTCAACCAAGGGCAGCCTCATCTCCCTCGACGTGTACGGCGCACTGATCCGCTACGTGATCATCGGCGCGCTCGTGTCGGTCGTCGGCTGTTACAAGGGCCTCACATGCAAGGGTGGGACCGAGGGCGTCGGCCGGGCTGTCAACCAGACGATCGTCCTGACCTTCTTCGGCGTCTGGATGCTGGACGCGTTCTTCAACCTCGCCTACCTCTCCCTGTTCCCCGCGGCGCAGGTCGACTTCAAGGGCTGATCCGGAGAATGGCCACCACCGTCGATCCCCGGTTGGCCCCCGCGCCCGACGCGCTGCCCGAGGCCCCGTCCACCGCGTGGGGGAGCAACGGCTTCCTCAACGAGATGGGGCAGCTTGTCGCCTTCTCCG
>JAOPZJ010000278.1 GCA_025964155.1 Solirubrobacterales bacterium | reverse complement strand
TCGAGGCCTGGAGCGAGCCGGACGCAACGGGGCGCGGCCGGCCGCTCGTCGACGAGGTCGGCGAGCTGGTCTGCACCCGGCCGATGCCGTCGATGCCGCTCCGCTTCTGGGGCGACGCCGACGGCCGCCGCTACCACGACAGCTACTTCGACATGTACCCCGGGATCTGGCGCCACGGCGACTGGATCGAGATCACCCCACGGGGCACCGCGATCATCTACGGGCGCAGTGACTCGACGATCAACCGCGGCGGCATCCGGATGGGTACCGCGGAGATCTACAGCGCGGTGCTCGCGATCGACGAGATCGTCGACGCGCTCGTCGTGGACGTGCCCAAGCGCGGGACGGACGGGTTCATGCCGCTCTTCGTCGTCCTGCGCGACGGGACCGGGCTGACCGACGAGCTCGTCAAGCGGATCGCGACGCGTATTCGCCAGGACTGCTCACCGCGGCACGTACCCGACGTCGTGGAGGTCGTGGCGCAGATCCCGCGGACGCTCAGCGGCAAGGTCCTGGAGGTCCCGGTCAAGCGCATCCTCATGGGGCAGTCGCCGGAGAAGGCCGCCTCGCGCGACAGCCTCGCGGACCCCACGGCGCTGGACTGGTTCGTCGCGTACGCCAGGAAGCTGGACCCGACGCTGCCCGCGGGACCGGTCAGCTGACAGGGCGCACCGGGAGCGGCGGCGGGGGCGACGCGCTCCCGGCGCCGTCCGGTGGCTCGGCGGGCAGCGGTGTGCTCGGGCGCAGGCCGATGACGAGCAGCGCGATCGCCGCCCCGCCCAGGAGGATCGGCCAGCCGAGCAGGTTGCCCTCCGCGGCCATCGCGACGAAGGCGACGAGCAGCGCGATGCCGACGAGCACGTTGCCCCGCTCGTTGTCGGCGGCGCCGGCGGACAGGATGCCGATGCCCCCGGTAAGCATCAGCAGCGTCCACCCCCACGCGATGTGGACCGCCGGAGGCGTGCCGGGGCCGCCAAAGAAGAACCCGACGGCCAGACCGAAGGCCGACAACGCGAAGGTCAGCCCGATGGCCAGCAGGCTGAGGCCGACCGCGTTGAGCAGCTGCACGCCGTGCGCCGGGCCGCGGATGCGCTGCCACAGCGCCATGAGCGCGAGCACGAGCGTGTCGGCCAGCAGCAGGTAGCGGAACGGCGTCACGCCGTCCGGCGAGCTGAGCCACTCCAGGAGCGCGAGCGAGGTGACGACCGCGCTCACGGCGGCGAGCAGCGTGCCGCTGGCCGATCCCCGGACGCGGGACATCCACGCCGCCAGGGCGGTGAGCGCGAGACCGACCCAGGTGTAGGTGCCGGCGCCCCCGCCGCTGCCGAGCACGTCGGCGAGGTCGACGAGCGTCGTCGCGGCCAGCAGGAAGCCGGCGACGTACAGCGTGGAATGCCAGGCCGGGGGGCCCGCCGGCTCGCGCGGCGCCGCGACCGACATGCCGAGGACCAGGGCCGCGGCAAGGGCCGTGTAAACCAGGTGCACGCCGCTGGACCACTCGCCGGCAAAGCGCACGTTGAGCAGCAGGACGAGAACGGAGAGGACCACCGTCCCCGCCGCGACCTGGTCACCACGGAACGGCTTGGGGCGCAGCAGAGCGAGCATGGCGCGACGCTACCGGCCCACGGGGATCTACCCCCAGTCGACGGGCCCGGCGACCAGCGTGTGGGACCCCAGCGGGCGGCCCAGGAGATCCCGGACGGCCCGGGCCGCGTCGAGCACCGCGGGCAGGTCGATGCCCGTCTGGACGCCCATCTCGTGGAGCATCGACACCAGGTCCTCCGTGGCGATGTTGCCCGTCGCTCCCGCCGGCACGGGGCAGCCGCCCAACTCGCCAAAGCTCGACTCGAAGGACACACAGCCGGCCTGCAGCGCAGCGACCGCGTTCGCGAGCCCCTGCCCGCGCGTGTTGTGGAAGTGCGCGGTGATGAGCACCTCGTCCCCGAAACGGGCGATCGCCTCGGTGAAGAACGCGCCGACCTGCACCGGATTGGCCATGCCGGTCGTGTCACCGAAGCCGATCTCCCCGGCGCCCGCGTCGATGAGGCGACGGACGATCGCGAAGACGCGCTCGGGGTCGACGTGGCCCTCGTACGGACAGCCGAACGACGTGGCGATCACGGCCTCGACCTTCAGCGAGGCCTCCAGCGCCCGCGGGATCACGCGGTCCAAACCCGCGAGCGACTCCTCGACGCTGCGGTTGACGTTCTTGCGGTTGTGCGTCTCGGACGCGCTGAGGAAGACCCCGACCTCATGGAAGCGATCCCGGTGCGCGAGCGCGTTGTCCAGCCCACGCTCGTTCGGCACGAGGACGCTCATGCTCACGCCGTCCGGGACATCGATGCCGGCGAGGACCTGCGGTCCGTCCGCGAGCTGCGGGATGACGTCCGCGCGGACGAACGACGTCGCCTCGATGCGCTTGATGCCCGTCCGCGCCAGCCTGTCGATGAGCGCGATCTTGTCGCCCGTGGCGATGATCTCGGGCTCGTTCTGGAAGCCGTCCCGGGGACCGACCTCGCGGATGGACACCAGGTCTGGCAGGCCGGGGCTCATAGGGCGAGAACTATAGGATCCGCCACCGTGCCTCACGACATGATCTCCATCATCGGCGGTTCCGGCGCCCTCGGGTTCGGCCTCGCCGTCCGCCTCGGCCGTGCGGGTGTGCCCGTCGTCATCGGCTCCCGCGACGCCGAGCGCGCGCAGGAGGCGGCCGGCAAGGCGCAGGCACTTGTCCCCGGGGGCGCCTTCACGGGTCTGGACAACGCGGCCGCCGCCGGCGCCTGTGAGCTCGTGGTGCTCAGCGTCCCGTTCCGCTCGCAGTCCGAGACCCTGACGAACCTCAAGACGACGCTCCGCGAAGGCCAGCTTGTCGTGGATGCCACGGTCCCCCTCGCCGCCGCCGTCAGCGGCAAGGCCACGCGGACGCTCGGGGTCTGGCAGGGCTCCGCGGCCCAGCAGGCCCAGGAGATGGTCCCGGCCGGCGTGCGCGTGGTCAGCGCGCTGCACACCGTCAGCGCCGCCCACCTGAAGGACCTGGACTACGGCCTGGACGAGGACGTGTTGGTCTGCGGAGACGCCAAGGCGGACAAGCAGCGCGTGAGCGCGCTCATCGAGCTCATCCCCGGGCTGCGCTGCGTGGACTGCGGCAAGCTCGAGATGGCGCGCCTGACCGAGCAACTGACGCCGCTGATCATCGGCATCAACATCCGCTACAAGACGGCTGCCGGCCTCAAGATCACCGGCCTGCCCACTTAATGGGCGTCGTGATCCTCGCCGGTGGGACCGGCGGGGCGAAGCTCGCGCGCGGCGCGCTGGACGTCGTGGACGGCGGGTCGCTGACCGTCATCGCCAACACGGCTGACGATCTGGAGATCTACGGGGGCCACGTCTCCCCCGATCCCGACCTCGTGACCTTCTGGCTCGCCGACCGCATCGACGATCGCGGCTGGGGCATCGAGGGCGACACCTTCAACGTCATGGACGGCCTGCGTGCGCTCGGCGTCGACGTGTGGTTCAACCTCGGCGACGAGGACCTCGCGGTCTGCATCGAACGCCGACGCCGCCTGGACGACGGCGAGCGCCTCACCGACGTGCTCGCCGCCCTCACCGGCGCGCTCGGCGTGCGGGCGACGGTGCTGCCGATGTGCGATGAGATCGTGCGCACCCGCGTGAAGGCGGCAGGACGCTGGTGGCCGTTTCAGGACTACATGATCCGCCACGGTGCCGAGGGGCCCGTGGAGGACGTGGCGCTGGACGGCGTCGACGCGGCCACCGCCCCGCCCGAGGTCCTGAGGGCCATCGCCGGTGCCTCCGCGGTGATCATCGGGCCCTCCAACCCCATCATCTCGATCCGGCCGATCCTCGACGTGCCCGGTATCCGTGAGGCGCTGCTGGCCACCACGGCTCCCGTCGTCGCGGTGTCGCCGATCGTCGGCGGCACCGTCCTGAAGGGGCCGACCGAGCCGTTCATGCACTGGGCCGGACTGCCGCTGTCGGCCGACGGCATCGCCACGGCGTACGACGGCCTTCTCGACGGCCTCGTCGCCGACGAAGAGGCTCCGGGCGCCGGTCTGCCTGTCATGGTGACCGACACGATGATGGGCGATCCCGCCGCACGAGCCCGTGTGGCACGCACGACCCTGGACTTTGCCCGTGGCCTGGCGGGTACCCGATGACGACCTTCGCCGTGCTGCCCGTCAAGCACTTCGCCCTCGGCAAGCAACGGCTCGCCGACGGCCTGGGCAAGGGCACCCGCCGGGCGCTCGTGGAGGCGATGGTCACCGACGTGCTCATCGCACTGCGCCGCGCCCAGCGCATCGACGAGACCATCGTCGTCACCGGCGAGGCCGCGATGGAGGCCATCGCCCACGGTTACGACGCGAGCACGGTGCTGGACCCCGATGACGCGGGCCACAGCGAGGCCGCGACGATCGGCGTGCGCGAGGCCATCGCCCGGGGCGCACGTCGCGTGCTGCTCGTGCCGGGCGACTGCCCGGCACTGAACCCCCGGGAGATCGACGCGCTGCTCACCCGCGCGCCCGCCCCCAGGCCCGAGGTCGTGATCATCCCCGACCGGCACGGCACCGGCACCAACGGCCTCGTGCTGACGCCGCCGGACATCATCGTCCCCGCGTTCGGCGTGGGCTCCCGCGAACGGCACGCCGAGGCGGCCAAGGCGGCCGGCGCCGTCGTACGCATCGAGGAACTACCGTCGCTCGTGCTCGACGTCGACACCGTCGACGATCTCGCCGCGCTGCGCGAGGCGCTGGGCGACGGGCACGGCAACGCCGCCCACACGCGCGGCATGCTGAACCGCCTCGCGCGGCGATGACCGTCTCTGTCTCCGCGACGGCCGTGCCCGACCTGCCGGAGATCCGGCGCGGTGACGACCTCGCCGCGATGATCGCGGCGCGCGCGACGACGGGCGCCCGTGACGTCGTCGTCGTCGCCCACAAGGCCGTCAGCAAGGCGGAGGGCCGCGTCGTGCGCCTCGCGGACGTGGAGCCGAGCACACGGGCGGTGCAGCTGGCGGCGACGCTCGGCAAGGACCCGCGTGCCGTGGAGGTCGTGCTGGGCGAGAGCGCCGAGGTCCTGCGCGCCGCGGGCGGTGTCCTCATCTGCCGCACGCATCACGGCTTCGTCTGCGCCAACGCAGGCGTGGATGCCTCCAACACCGCGGGGACCGACGAGCTGATCCTGCTGCCCGCCGACCCGGACGCGTCGGCGCGGGCGCTGCGGGCCGCGCTCCCCCAGGCGCCCGCCGTGGTCATCACCGACTCGTTCGGTCGCGCGTGGCGCGTCGGGCAGTGCGACGTGGCGATCGGCATCGCGGGCCTGCGTCCACTCGAGGACTGGCGCGGGCGCCCGGACGCCGTCGGCCGCGAGCTGCGCGCCACCTGGATCGCGATCGCGGACCAGGCTGCGGCCGCCGCGGACCTGGCCCGGGACAAGGACTCGCGGCAGCCGGCCGTGATCGTCAAGGGGCTGGACCGGTTCGTGACGCAGGACGACGGCCCGGGCGCCCAGGCGCTGCTGCGACCGGTGTCCGAGGACCTCTTCCTCTAGGCGGCCATCAGCCGATGGCGTCGACCGTCATCTGCCGCTCACCGCGCGGGGTCGTGACCGTGACCGTGTCCCCGGGCTTCGCGCCGATGAGCGCCACCGCGACGGGTGACTCGGACGACAGCTTGCCCGTCTTCGCGTCCGCCTCGGTCGGGCCGACGATCTGCCACGTGTTCGTGCGACCGGACTCCTCGTCGGTGACGGTGACGGTCGCCCCGAAGGCGACGATGTCGCTCGCGCCGTCGTTCTCGACGACCACGGCCGCCCGCAGGCGGGCCTGACGCAGGAGGATCTTCGTCTCCAGGTGGCCCTGGTCCTCCTTGGCGATGTGGTACTCGGCGTTCTCCTTCAGATCGCCCATCTCGCGGGCGACCGAGATGCGCGCGGCAATCGCGCGGCGCGCGGGACCCTCGAGCTCGGCCAGTTCGGCCTTCAGCTCCTCCAGGCCCTTGGCGGTGATCGCCTCGCCCTCCGGTTCGGGACTCATGCCGTCACCTCCAGCGGATGGGTGGCGCGCAGCGCATAGAGCGTCGTGCGCTCGGCGGCGGGCCGGCCGGCGGCATGGGCGGCGGCGATGAGCTGTGGCGGGTCCAGGCGCACGCCGTGCGCGCTGCCCGCCATGCGGGAGATGCTCTCTTCCATCAGGGTTCCCCCTAGGTCGTTGACGCCCCAGCGCAGGGCTTCGGTGGCGGCGTCCAGGCCCATCTTGACCCAGGACGCCTGCAGGTTCGTGATCGTCTTGCCGAGCGCCAGGCGGAAGACGGCGGTGTGCTTGAGGTTCTCTTCCATCGAGATCTCCTCCACGCCGTGGGTGCGGCCCAGCAGCGTGTGGAACGGGATGAACGAGAGCGGCACGAACTCGGTGATGCCGCCGGTGCGCTCCTGCAACTCGCGGATGACGCGCATGTGCTCGGCCAGCTCCCACGGCTCCTCGATGTGCCCGAACATCACCGTCGACGTCGAGCGCAGCCCCGCGGCGTGGCTGGCCTCGATGATCTGGACCCAGCGCTCGGCCGGCAGCTTGTTCGGGGAGATGCGCTCGCGCACGCCGTCGTGCAGGACCTCCGCGGCGGTACCCGGCGTGGAGTCCAGCCCGGCCTCGCGAAGGGCGGCGAAGAGCTCGTCCAGCGCCAAGCCGCTGATGTCCTGCATGTGCGCGATCTCCATCGGCGAGTACGCGTGCACGTGCAGGTCCGCCCCGGCCCCGGCGGCGGTCTGCTTGATGACCCGCAGCCAGTGCAGGTACTCCTCCAGCTTCCAGTCCGGGTGGATACCCGACTGCATGCAGATCTCGGTGGCCCCGTAGTCCACGGCCTCCAGCACCCGCGCCTCAAAGTCCTCCCGCGAGTGCTCGTAGGCGTCCGGCGAGCGCTTGCCCTGCCCGAAGCCGCAGAACGCGCAGCCGACGGTGCAGATATTGGAGACGTTGATGTTGCGGTTGACAACGAAGGTGACGGTGTCGCCCACCAGCTCGCCGCGCAGCTCGTCGGCAGCCTGGCGCATGTCCTCGATGACTTCCGGGCGCGTCTCGGCAAACAGCGCCGTCAGCTCGTCCGGAGACAGCGCGACGCCCTGGCGGCCCTTTGTGATCGCCCCGGCCGCCAGATCCGGGCGCAGCGGCCGCGGCGGCTCGGTGCGGCCCGAGCCCGACCGCGGGATGAACGACCAGTACTTCGTCGTGATCGTGTTCAGCACGCCCTGCGCGACCCAGTCCGAGTCGATGTACTGCGGGTAGACGCACAGGCGCTCGGTCAGCGCGTAGCCCAGCGGAGCGAGCGTCTTGCGCACCTGATGGGGCCCCGGGAACGGGTGCTCGGGCGAGATATGGTCGCCGTTCGCGCTCAGGCCACCCAGATCGGTCGCGCCGGCGCCCACCAGCTGCGGCCACCAGTCCGCGAGGTTCGGCGGGATCTGGATACCCACGCCGGGCAGCAGCTCCTGGGTGTGGGCGATGAGCTCTTCCATCTCCCGGATCGACACCGGCGTGGCCCACTCCGGCAGGTCCCTGTGCGGCTGGTTGCCGATCCCGGTCGCCCAGTACTTCCTGGCGGCGGCGTCGGCGATCTCCGCGGGCTCCTGCCCGTAGTAGGAGTCGTGCGGCACGAAGTTCTGCAGGATGACCTCCTGCAGGTGGCCGAACTCGGCGTGGACCGCCGCCAGCGCCTCAAGCGCCGCCACGCGGTCCTCCGGGCTCTCCCCGATCCCTACGAGGATGCCGCTCGTGAACGGGATCTGCAGCTCACCGGCCCAGCGGATCGTCTCCAGGCGGCGGGCCGGGTGCTTCGTCGGGGACCCCTGGTGCGCGACCAGGTCCTCCCGCACGGACTCCAGCATCAGCCCCTGCGAGGCGGTCACCTCGCGCAGGCGCCCGAGGTCCTCCTTCGACAACACGCCGAGGTTCGTGTGCGGCAACAGCCCCCGCTCCAGCGCCCGCTCACAGGCCCACACGACGTACGCGGTGAAGTCCGCGTGTCCGTACTCGCTCAGCTTCGCCCGCACCCCCGCATTGACCTCGGGCTTCTCGCCCGTGAGGACCAGCAGCTCCTTCACGTTCCGCCTGGCGGCGTGATCCAGCAGCGCCAGCACCTCGTCGGGTGTGTGCAGATGGGCCTGATGCGTCTTGAACGCGCAGTACTTGCAGTAGCACTGGCAGGTCCGCGACAACGACAGCGTGACGTTGCGCGAGAAGGTGACGCGGCGGCGCATCGAGCCAGTCTAGGGCTGGCGTAGCATGCGCGCCGTGAGCCGCCCGCGCCGTCCCCGCCGCCGTCCCGCGCACCGCCTCGTGGCGGCCGCGCTGGCGATCTGGGCGCCCCTGCTGCTCATGGCCGGCTGTGGCACCGGCGCGCCTGATGCGGGCCGCCCGGACGAGGCGGCCACCCTCCTGCTGGACTTCCAGCCCAACGCGGTGCACGTCGGCATCTACACGGCGGTGGCACGGGACTACACCGGCGCCGAGGGCGTGCACCTGACGATCAGGGTGCCCGGCAGCGGCACCGACGCCGCCAAGCTTCTGCTCTCCCGCCGCGTGCAGTTCGCGGTGCTGGACATCCACGACCTGGCGATCGCCCGCGCCAAGGGTCGCGACCTCGTCGGCGTGATGACGATCGTGCAGAAGCCGCTGGCCGCCGTCATCGCGCAGGCGGACGTGCAGCGTCCCAGGGATCTTGAGGGTCGCCGCGTCGGCGTCACCGGCCTCCCGAGCGACGACGCCGTCCTGGACTCGCTCGTCCGCGGCGACGGCGGCGACCCGCGCATGGTCAGGCGGACGACGATCGGCTTCGACGCCGTTCCCGCGATCCTCGGCGGCAAGGTGTCCGGCGCGACGGCGTTCTGGAACGACGAGGGCGTGGCGCTGAAGGCCAAGCGCCCGGGTCTGCACTCGTTCAAGGTCGACGAGTTCGGCGCGCCGGCCTACCCCGAGCTCGTCCTCACCACCACCCGGACGCTGATCCAGGACCAGCCCGCGCTCGTGCGGGCGACGGTGACGGCGCTGCAGCGCGGCTACCGCGAGGCGATCGTGGACCCGGAGACCGCGGTCGCTGCGCTCGTCGACGCCGTCCCCGGCACCGACCGCGCCCTCACCGCCGCCCAGTTGGACGCGGTGCAGCCGGCCTTCCAGGCGGCCAGCGGTCGCATCGGCACGCTCGATCTGGATGCGCTGGCCCATTGGGCGGCATGGGAGCAGCGCTTCGGGATCGTGGACAAGGCACCCGAGGTCGCGCTGATGTTCTCGCCGCGCTTCGCCGCGGAGGGCGCGAGCAAGGCGGCAGAGAACAGCGGCTGACCGCTACCGCTCGAGGAGGCCGGCGACGAGCGCCGCCCCTTCGCGAGCCATGCGCGAGCGCGGCACGACGAGGTCGAAGCCTGCGTCCAGCGCGCGCTGGCGGATGTCGGGCTGGGTGTGGGCGAAGACGCCCAGCGTCGGCCGCTGCAGCCCGGTGAACGCGGCCGGGTCCACGCCGTCGGCCATGAGGTCCACGACGACCAGGTCGTAGTCCGCCAGCGGCGCGTCGGCGGCGACCATCGCGGCGTCGTGGCCGGCGGCGCGCAGCGCGCCCTGCGTGTTGGACCCGAGCAGGAGGTCCGGGATGACGACGGCGATGCGAGCCATGGCCGAGGGCGGGCGGACCCTATTGCGCGTGGAGGCGGCGCCGCTCCTGGCGGATGGACTCCGGCCGTCCCCACATCGGCTCGACCTCCACGCGGCCGGAGCGCACCTGACGCACGGCGATCTCGCCGGTGATCCCCGCCTCATCCAGCAGCGTCAGCGCGGTGTTCACGGCCGTCGGCGCCGCGGCGTGACCGAAGCGGTGCGCGACGAGGATGCGCCAGTGCCAGTCGTGCTTGGAGTACGGCTGGGCGTTGCACGTGACGAGGTAGACCGCCGCGTCGATGTAGCGCTCCTCGTCGAAGATCCGCAGATCCATCTCGAGGTCCGTCCAGTCGTCCGGGAGGGAGTCCGTGACGGCCTTGAAGCTGTCGGCGAGCGGCATGCCGTGAAGTCTAGAGCGGGCCGGAGGTTTTCCGGGCGGCGGTGGCGATGCCCCCTCAGCCGAAGAAGGTCTGGGAGAGCAGGAACAGGTTCAGCACGACGATGACCCCGGCCACGATCGACGCGACGACCGTCGTGATCCGCCGGTTGACGAGCGGGCCCATGATGTCCCGGCGGCGCGTCAGCACGACCACTGGGACCAGCGCGAACGGAATGCCGAAGCTCAGGATGACCTGGCTGATCACGAGCGACCGGGTCGGATCAAGGCCGATGGCCAGCACGACGAGCGCCGGCGCCATCGTGATCGCACGCCGCAGGAAGACCGGGATCGTCCGGGTGATGAAGCCCTGCATGACGACCTGGCCGGCCTGGGTGCCGACGCTCGAGGACGCGAGACCCGACGCCAGCAGCGCGAGCGCGAAGGCCAGCGCCGCCCCGGGCCCCACGAGATTCGAGAATCCCTGGTGGGCCTTCTCGATCGAATCCACGTCCGTCCCGGAGTCGTGGAAGAGCGATGCCGCGATGAGCAGCATCGACAGGTTGACCAGCCCGGCGATCGTCATGGCGATCGTGACGTCGATGCGATTGAAGCGCAGCATGAGCCGGCGGTCGGCGTCGTCGCGCAACGGGATGCGCTTCTGGGTCAGCGACGAGTGCAGGTAGATGACGTGCGGCATCACGGTGGCGCCGAGGATGCCCGCGGCCAGCAGGACGCTGTCGGTGCCCTGAAAGCTCGGGATGAAGCCCGCCGCCGCGCCCGAGGCGTCGAAGCCGATGCGCAGGGTGTCGTACAGGAAGCCGGCGAGGATGATCGCCACGAAGCCGAAGATGATCGCCTCGAAGCGCCGGTAGCCGCGGGATTGGGCCGCCAGGATCGCGAACGCCACGACGCTCGTGATGAGCCCGGACACGAACAGCGGGACGCCGAACAGCAGGTTCAGCGCGATCGCCGCGCCGATGAACTCCGCCAGGTCGGTGGCCATCGCGATGAGCTCCGCCTGGACCCACAACCCCCACGTCACCGGCCGGGGAAAGTGCTCCCGGCACAGCTCCGGCAGGTTCCGGCCGGTCGCGATGCCGATCTTCGCCGTGAGGTTCTGGATGAGCATCGCCATGAGGTTGGCGACGACGATGACCCACACCAGCAGGTAGCCGTAGTCGGCGCCGCCGGCGATGTTCGTCGCGAAGTTGCCGGGGTCCACGTAGGCGATGCAGGCGACGAATGCGGGGCCCAGCATCGGGAGCAGCCCCCGGATCGGGCCGCGGGCGCGCAGGCGCTGGAGCTCGCTCGGTCCGGTGGCGTCCCGCGCGGGTGGGCCCTGCTCGCGCTCGGCTTCCAACCCTGTCTGAGTCGTGAACACAAACTGAAGTGTGACATGCCTAAATTAGATCTGCCTCATCGGCGTCGCGCGGATCCCGGAAACGGCTCGCCGACGGGCGCTACGGTGGCGGCATGGCCACCTTCACCTCGACCTCGGCCACCGCCTATTCCGCGGTGACCACCGGCTGCGGCGTGCTGGACCGGTCCGAGTCCGGCAAGCTGGCCCTCGGCGGCGACCAGGCCCGTGAATTCCTCAGCGGGCAGGTCAGCAACGACACCGAGGCCCTCGAGCCGGGGACCGGGTGCTACGCCGCGCTGCTGGACAACAAAGGCAAGATGCACGGTGATCTGCGCGTCATCCACACGCCGGACCGCGCCGAACTGCTGCTCCTCTGCGAGCGCGTGGCGCTGCAGGCCCTGTTCGATGCCCTGCGCCGCTCGATCATCGGCTGGCGCGCCGAGCTGCACAAGCGGACCGTCCAGCAGGCGCTGCTGTCGCTCGTCGGTCCGGCGTCCCGCTCCGTGGCCGACGCCAACGACCTGCCCGAGCAGGAGCACGCCAACGCCCTCGCGACCCTCGGCGGGCACGACGTCCTGCTCGTCGCCACCGACCTCGGCGTCGACGTCATCTGCGACGCCGACGCGGGCGACGCGGTGCTGGCCGAGCTGCTGCAGCGCGGCGCCGTGGCCATCGACGAGGCCACCGCGGAGCTGCGCCGCATCGAGGCCGGGCGACCCCGGTACGGCGTGGACCTGGACACATCGGTCATCCCGCAGGAAGCGGGCCTCAACGACCGCGCCGTGAGCTTCACCAAGGGCTGCTACGTCGGCCAGGAGACGGTGGCTCGGCTGTACTACCGCGGCAAGCCCAACCGGCATCTGCGGGGCCTGCGGCTCGATGCTCCGGTCGCCGCGGGGGCCGAGCTACACGGACCGCCCAAGGCGGACGGCAGCCCGTCCCGGGTCCTGGGCACCGTCACGAGCACCGCGCTCTCCCCCGTCCACGGCCCGATCGCGCTGGCGATCGTCCGGCGCGAGGCCGAGGTCGGCGACACCGTCACCGTCGGGCAGGACACCACCGCCAGCGTCGTCGAACTCCCCTTCGACCGGGCCTGAGCAGCGCGGCTGACCGGTGCGCCTCGTCGCCCCTGGCGGCGTCGCTGCAAGGAGGTCCGGCCTGGCGGCCTGTCCCTCCTCGCGCTCCTGGCCAGGA
>JAOPZJ010000268.1 GCA_025964155.1 Solirubrobacterales bacterium | reverse complement strand
GCTCTCCGCGAACGCGACCGCGAGGTTCAAGGTGGTGGTGGTCTTGGCGACGCCGCCCTTCTGATTGGCGAAGACGATGACCTTGGCTTTTTTCTGCACGCTTTCCACGTGAATGCTCGCTCGTCCGTAGGGGGACCGATCCGCCCGTGGTGTTCGCGTGCGCCGCGGGTTCTCCTGCAAGGCGGCGTCCGCGAATGCGCCGCATAGCTGCGCGCCTTGTCAGCACGGGTGCCCCCGACCGGCGCCTATGGCGTGCCGGCGCCGAGTCGGCGGGCGGCGCGAACCAGGGCTTCGTTGCCGCTGGTTCGCTCGCCGTCCGGTTCGTACCATGTGTCCTCGAGTCCGATCCGGGTGTCTAGCCCTCGTCGGACCGCATCGGTGAGGAGCACCCAGGTCGCCTCCCCGTCGCCGTGCTGCAGGCGCGGCGCGGAGAGGTTCAGCCGGTCGAGCGCCGAATGGATCCGCTCGATCACCGGTATGGCGTCGGCGGCGCTCACGTCGAGCGGTTCGACGAGGATGCGTGTCACCTCTGGGGCGAGTCCGGCGGCCGCGAGTCGCTCGGCGTCCTCGACGGTCCAGACGCCCGCCTCGATGCCGATGCCGGCCTCCAGCAGCGCTTGCATGATCCGGGCCGCGCCTGGCTCGGACAGGTTGACCGACGCGTAGTCGGGCGCACGCCAAGCCCGGATCAGCTCGAGACGGCGTCCGAGATCAGGTTCGATCCAGGCGCCTGTCGAGACTCCCACGGGCACCTCGCAGCCTTCGCGGATCCCCACGACCACCCGGTCCACAACGTCTGCGTGCAGCCGCTCATACCCATCGTCGTCTCGTGGGTGCACGTGCACCGCGCGAGCACCGGCGGCGACACAGGCCGCCGCGTCGCGCGCAAGCTCCTCGATCGAGACCGGCAGCGCAGCGTGATCGTCCTTCGTGAAAGGCCCGTTGAGGGCCGCCTGCAACAGCACCGGGTTGACGCTAGCGCGCGGCCTGCGACATAAGATCGCCGGATGGCGCCCACCCACCCGAATCTCGTGCACCTCGACGACCTGGAGGTCCAGCAGCGGGCCGCCGCCGACATCGCGGTCGAATACGTCCGCTTGGCCTCCGCCGCGGGCGCGCGGATGATCGGCGCCACCAGGTACGAGGTCCGGCCAGGGATGCGGATGATGCCCGTACACGCCCACAGCGACGAGGAGGAGCTCTTCTTCGTGCTGGCGGGCGCAGGACTCCTGTGGCAGGGCGGCAGCACCCACGAGGTGCACGCCGGCGACTGCATCGTGCACCGCATCCAGGAGGACGCCCACACGCTCCTCGCCGGTCCGGGCGGGCTGACGGTCATCGCCTTCGGCGAAGGGTCGCTGACGAACATCACCTACCTCCCCCGCCCCAAGGCCTGGTGGCTGGGGTCGCGTTGGATGCCCGCCGACGGGCCCAATCCCTTCAAGCTCGAGGCCGCGCTGGGGCCGCTGGAGCTGCCCGCGACGTCTGAGTCCACGCGCCCGTCCAACCTCGTCAACCTCGAGGACATCGCGCTCGAGACCGAGGTCCGCCCCGGGTACGATATCGCCGAGCGCAACGCGGGCAAGGCGGTCGGATCCGTCCGCTCGGGGCTGCGGCATGACGTCCTCGCGCCGGGCACACGCTCCTGCCCGCCCCACTGGCACACCGGCGAGGAGGAGCTCTTCTACGTGCTGGAGGGCGGCGGCGAGGCCGTCCTGGACGACGCGCGCTTCCCGATCCGCCCGGGCAGCGTCCTCGTGCGTCCGCCCGGGACCAAGGTCGCGCACTCGCTCGTGGCCGGCGACGAGGGGCTGACGTACCTCGCCTACGGGACGCGCGTCCCGAACGACATCTGCTTCTACCCGCGCTCGGGCAAGGCCAACATCGGCGGGGTGACGTTCCGCGTCGACGTGGCCGACTACTGGGAGGGCGAGGAGGAACCGGACGCGTGATCCCCCGCGACCTGTACGCCAAGCGGCTGCTCGTCGTCACCGGCAAGGGCGGGGTCGGCAAGACGACCGTCGCCGCCGCGCTCGGCAAGGTGGCTGCCTCGCGCGGGTTGAGGACGATCGTCGCGGAGGTCGCCGCCCGGGACGATGCCGCCCACAGCCTCGGTGCTCGGACCAGGACGGACCCGTCCCGTCCGGCCGTCGTCTTCGAGGAGACGTGCGTCTCCGAGCGGCTGCACCACATCTCGATCGACCCGCAGCGCGCGATGGAGGAGTACCTCGTCGACCAGCTGCCGGTCCGGGCCTTGGCCGACGCCCTCGTCGCCTCGCGCCTCTTCCAGTACCTGGCGGCCGCGACTCCCGGCATGCGCGAGCTGCTGACCGTCGGCAAGGTCTGGGAGCTCGCCCAGGCCCAGCGCCGCACCCCCGGCGCCCAGCCGTACGACCTCGTGATCCTCGACGCCCCCGCGACCGGACACGGCCTCGCGCTGCTGCGGGCACCGCGCACCTTCGCCGACACCGCGCGGGTCGGTCCGATCGCGCGCCAGGGCCGTACGATTGACCGGATGCTGTCCGATCCCACGAGCACCGGCGTCCTCGCCGTGACCACCCCCGAGGAGACCCCGGTGAGCGAGACGCTCGTCCTCCGCGCCGCCCTGCGCGAGCAGACCGGACTGGAGCTGGACGCGGTGATCGTCAACCAGATGATGCCCGAGCGCCTGAACGCCACCGAGACGCTCGCCGTCGGCACGGCGCTGACCACGGCCGGGGCCGCCGGGTCCGTGTGCGTCCCGCACCGCCGCACCGCGCTGCACGCGGCGCAGGCCCAGCAGACGCGCTTTCACGCGCAGCGCGCCCAACTGCAGCGCCTGCGCCGCGGCCTGGACGGCGAAGTCCCCGTGACCACGCTGCCGACGCTCGTCGCCGGCACCCTCGGGGATGCGCAGCTCGCCGTCCTGGCCCGCAAGCTCACCATCCGATGACATCCCTCACCGAACGTCTGGACGGTCGTCGGGTCGTCATCGTCGCGGGCTCCGGCGGGGTCGGCAAGACGACGGCGTCGGCCGCCATCGGCCTCGGGCTGGCCGCCCAGGGCAAGCGCGTGGCGGTCATCACGATCGATCCGGCCAAGCGCCTGGCCGACGCGCTCGGCCTGGAGGAGCTCGGCAACGAGCCCCGGCGCGTGGACCCCGAGCGCTTCAGCGACCACGGCATCGAGGTGACCGGCGAGCTGTGGGCGATGATGCTCGACGCCAAGCGCACCTTCGACGACCTCATCGAGCGCCTCTCGCCCGACGCCAAGACGCGCGACGAGATCCTCGACAACCGCATCTACCAGGAGCTGTCGTCGGCGGTGGCGGGCTCGCAGGAGTTCACGGCGATCGCCAAGCTCTACGACCTGGATCGCGAGGGCGGCTTCGACGTCCTCGTCCTCGATACGCCGCCGTCCCGCAGCGCCCTGGACTTCCTCGACGCACCCGACCGGTTGACGAACTTC
This sequence comes from Solirubrobacterales bacterium, assembly GCA_025964155.1. Lineage (GTDB taxonomy): Bacteria > Actinomycetota > Thermoleophilia > Solirubrobacterales > Solirubrobacteraceae > Paraconexibacter. The sequence continues at coordinate 4,357 of JAOPZJ010000268.1, read as the reverse complement.
TTCGAGGGCCGCGCCCTGAAGATCTTCCTCGCGCCCACCGGTCTGGCCGCCAAGGTCATGAGCCGCGGGACGGGGGTCGTGTTCTCGGTGCTGCGGCGCGTCACGGGCGTGGACCTGCTTGAGGACGTCAGCGTGTTCTTCCGCGCACTGGGCGGCATCATCGACGGCTTCAAGGAGCGCGCCGCCGGCGTCAAGAAGCTGCTTGCGGATCCCGGCACGACGTTCCTCATCGTCAGCTCGCCGCAGCACGAGCCGATCGAGGAGGCGATCCACTTCGCCGGCAAGCTGCGCGAGGCGAAGCTGCGCATCGGCGCGCTGATCGTCAACCGCGTGGACCCTGGGGTCGCGGACACCGACCCGCCCGACGCTGATGCGATCGCGGTCCTGCAGGAGACGCTCGCCCGGGAGCTCGGCGCGCCGCTGGCGCGCAAGGTCGCCCGGACGCTGACCGACGCCCGCGTGCTGGCTGATCGCGACGCCGCGTCGATCCTGCATCTGCAGGACGCCATCGGCGAGGCGGAGGCGCTGCTCGTGCCGCAGTTCACCGACGACATCCACGATCTCGAGGGGCTGGCGCTCGTCCACGAGCACCTGTTCGCCACCGACGACGAGCGCGCGCGCATGATGTCGGCCGCGGCGGGCCTGGGCTGACCCGCTGGGGTGGGAACTTGCCCCCACCCCTGGATCCGGACCCCAGGTCGGTAGGATCCCAGCGGCCATGGATGCCCTGGACATGAAGCGCTGCAGCCACTGCGTCTGCCCCGTCGCCACCGTCTCTCTCGAGGAGAACGACGACTTCGCCAGCCAGGGGCCGGCTCTCGTCTGCTACCGCTGCGACCGCCTTCCCCACCCCGAGGACGCGATGTTCGTCCCGGACTGAGGCTACGCCTGCGTGGGGACCTCGGCGAACTCCTGCAGGAGCAATCCGTCGGCCACGTCCCGGACGCGCGCGTCCAGGTGGCCGCACAGCACGTCGCGCAGGACCGCCCGCAGATGGCCGGCGAGCTCACCCGTCAGCGCCGCCAGCGTGTCGGCCTCCGGCACGCCGGTCCCGCTGATGAACGACCGCTCGAGGGCCACGATGTGGGTCACGCGTGCGGCGAACGCCTCGCGCTGATCGGGCTGGGCGCAGAGCGCGGCCAGGCGCCCCGGCAGGCGGCCGCTCAGCGGGCCCTCCGGCTCCAGCAGGGCGCGCAGCGCGAGCAGGTGGTCGGTGAGCGCGTCGTCGGCACGCTCGCGCGTGCAGCCCAGCTCAAACCGCCGCAGAGCCCACGCCACCTCCCCCGAGCGAGGCATCCGACGCCCCACGAGGTTGCAGAACGCGCGCAGCTCGTCCTCCTGGTCGGCGGCCACGAGGCAGCGACCGTGAACGCGCCCGCCGGCGGCGGCACCGAGCGAGACGACCTGCCACGGACCACCGGCGGACCGCGTCCAGCCGACCGGCGTGAGGGCCGCGCCCGCCGCGTCGAAGAGGCGCAGGGCAGCGACCAGCCGCGCGAGGCGAAGGCGCCCGTGCTCGTACGGCGTGTCGTGGGCCGGCGCGCCGATGTTGCCGTCCCAGCGCAGCACCGCGAGCGTGCGTGACCCGTCCCCGCGCACCGCGTCGGCGGGGCCGTCCTCCAGGACCTCGGCACGCATGAGCGTCAGGCCGTCCCCCATCGCCACCTCGCCTGACTCGAGCTCCAGTCCCAGGACCGCGCAGACGACGACGGTCTCCATGACGCCCTCGTGGACGATCGCCTCGAGCTCCTCGTAGGCGCGGTCCAGTCGCTCGCCGTGCAGGACGAAGTCGGTGGAGTCCTCGAAGATCCGTCCCAGGAACGCGCGCAGTGCCAGCTCGGCGCGTTCGCGGGCGTCACGCGGGATGCCCTGGGCGACGCGCGTCTGCAGGTAGGCGTCCAGGCCACCGACGGCCTGTAGCGCGTGGACGGCGGGCAGGTAGGACTCCAGGCGCGCGAGGAGCGACACACGCTCCTCGATGAACGCGCCGGTGAGGGGCCGGTAGCAGTAGAGCGTCGGCTGCCGGCGGGACCTCGCGGACTCGACGACCTCGAACGGGAGCTCGTGGCCGTCGGCCATGTCGGAGGCGAGCTGCCAGGCAGCCTCCTCGGCGAAGGCCGCGAGGACGGCGCGGAGCTGGCGGTTGCGCATGCTGGTCGGTTCCACCTTCCGCGGTCGGCTCCTCGTCGGCGCAACGGACGTTGCACGCCGTCCGCGCTGCAGCTTTGCCCGCGAAACCTGCAGCTTTGTGCCGCTGAGCCTGCGCATGGTGAGGTTCGCCCAGGGATCGTGAGGGATCTCGCACGAACTGCAGGGCACATGACCCGCTTGCGCCTGAGTGTGACCCTGATCGCGTGCGCCGTCCTCCTCGGTGCGGCACCCGCGTCGGCGGCAGTCCGGCACCTCGGGGACCGCACGCTGCGGGTGGGCAGCACCGGTGACGACGTGCGCAGCCTGCAGCGGCTCCTGACACGCTCGGGGTTCACGGCCACGACCGACGGCACCTTCGGCCAGGGCACCCGCCGCGCGGTGAGTCGCTTCCAGCGCGCGGCGACGCTGCGCCCGACGGGCGTGGCCGGTCCGGGGACGATTCGCCTTCTGCAGGCGGCCGGACGGTCTGCCGACGCCGCCCCGCCCGCGACCGACGGCGGCGTGACCGCGCTCACCACCCCCAGGCCCGCCGAGCAGCAGCCCGCGAGCGCGGCGGCCGCCGTTCCCACGCCGGTCAGCACGGCCGGTCCGGCCGGCACGGCCACGCTGCGCGGCGACGGCACCGCGGTGGCTCCGGCCGATGCGCCGCCCGACGTCGTGGCGATGATCGACGCCGCCAACCGGATCGCCACGCTGCCCTACCGCTACGGCGGCGGACACGCAAGCTTCGACGACACTGCTTACGACTGCTCGGGCTCCGTGTCCTACGCGCTCCACGGCGCCGACCTGCTCGACAGCCCGCTCGTCTCCGGAGACCTGGCGACGTGGGGCTCGCCGGGTGCCGGGCGCTGGGTCACGATCTACGCGAACGCCGATCACGTCTACATGTTCGTCGCGGGCCTGCGCTTCGACACGAGCGGCCAGAAGCAGAGCGGCTCACGCTGGCAGACGGCGACGCGGACCAACGCAGGGTTCGTCGTGCGCCATCCGGCGGGGTTGTAGGCCTCAGGAGTCGAGGGTGACCCGGCGTTCGTGCAGCAGCACGCGTGGCGTCACGCCCGTCAACGCGACCCAGTCGCGGGTGAGGTGCGCCTGGTCGGCGTAGCCGATGCCCGCGGCAAGCTCCGCCAGACCGAGGCCGGGCTCACGCTGGTGGGCGGCCAGGCCGCGTTGTAGCCGTGCGATGCGCTGCAGGCGCTTGGGCCCGTAGCCGACCGCGGCGTCGAAGCGCCGCAGCAGCTGGCGTTGGGTCAGGCCGGTGTCGTGCGCCAGGCGGGCGACCGGCAGGCGCCCGGCGGACAACGCGTGCACGGCGCGGCGGACGAGCCGGTCGGGCGTCGCGGCGTCGTGAAGCTCCAGCGCGAGCAGGCGGTACAGCACGTGCAGCCGCGAGCGCGTGTCCGTCAGGCCCCGGAGGTGGTCCTGGTCCCAGCGGCGAGCCGGCCGCCACACGTCCGCCAGGTCGGGAGAGGCGTCGCGGACCGCGTCGGCGGGGACGCCCAGCAACGCCGGCGCGGTGCCGGGCGCCAGGCGCAGTCCGGCGACGCCACCGCCCGCCGGCAGGTCGATGAGCTGGACCGTCGTGGCGGGTCCCGCCAACCGCACGGCCTGCCCGCTCACCGCGACGATGTCCATGTGCGTGTCCGGCAGCACACGCCAGCCGCTGACCGGCGCCGGCCCGACCTCAAGCGTCCAGCCGCACGCGACCGCCCACCTCAGGGCGGCGGGGACCGGGTGCTCGCGGTAGGTGACCACACGCAGGAGTATGGAGCGGCGTCCGTTTCGGTCAAGACGCGCGGCGCTCGCAGGCGCGATGCTGTCCCCCATGTTCCTCGGACTGCGCACCGTCATCTATCCCGCCCCGGACCTGGACGCCTCCAAGGCGTGGTTCACGAAGGTCCTCGGCCAGGAGCCGTACTTCGACAAGCCGTTCTTCGTGGGCTTCCAGGTCGGCGGGTACGAGCTGGGCCTGAACCCGAACGCCAACGTGGCGGACGGCGGGGTGACCTACTGGGGCGTGCCGGACGCCGACGTGGCCTTCGCCGCGCTCGTCGCCGCCGGCGCCACGGAGCACAGCGCGGTGACCGAGGTCGGGGAGGGCATCCGCGTCGGCGAGGTCCGCGAGGTCGGCGGCAGCGTCCTGGGGATCATCGAGAACCCGCACTTCAAGGTCGGTGACGTGCCGTCGGTGGGCGACGGGCCAGGG
>JAOPZJ010000240.1 GCA_025964155.1 Solirubrobacterales bacterium | reverse complement strand
GCCCGGCACGCGCCCGGCCGACGGCACCCGTCCCGCCAGGGGCGCCAAGCCCGATGACACGAAGCTCGTGGCCGCGCTCGCCGCCGGCCTGAACCTCGACGCGGCGACCGTGAAGGCCGCGCTCGCGAAGCTCGAGGCCGCCCACCAGGCACAGCACGAGGCCCGTCACGCGCCGCCTTTCGCCGCGATCGCCAAGGCGTTGAGCCTCGACGAGGCTGCCGTCAAGGCCGCCTTTGAGGCCAACCGGCCCGCCGCGCCCGCCGGGCGGTAACCGACCCGACCCGCTCACCCGACCCCCGACGCCACCCGACGGGCAGCATCGGACGGCCGGCCCCCTCCAACCTGGGGCCGGTCGTCCGTCCTGCCCGCCCGACTGGCTGGCACCACGCCGCCCCGGCCGGTCGTGCCTCGTGCTCAGGCGGACGTGCTCGTGCCCACCTGGCCGGCACCACGCCGCCCCGGCGCCGGTCATCCGCCGCGCTCAGACGGGCGTACTCGTGCCGGCCTGACCGGCGCCGTGCCGTTCCGGGCCCTGCCGTTCCGGGCCCTGCCCGTTGCCGTCGCCCTCGCCGTCGCCGTCGACGGTCGGCGCGATCACCGTCACCAGCTGCTCCACGTCGGCGCGCATGCCCTCGACGATCACCGACAGGTCGGGCATCTGCTCGCGGTCGCCGACCACGCCGATGTTGATGCGGTCCAGGTAGCTCATGATCGTCACGTTGAGCCCGGTTCCGTTGGCGATCGCCGAGACCGGATAGATGGCCTTCATCCGTGCCCCCGCGAAGTAGATCGGGATCGGCGAGCCCGGGACGTTCGAGACGACGAGGTTGCACAGCGGGCGCACCTGCGGGCTCGCGGCGAGGCCCATCATGAGGCGCGTGGCCCGCGCGTGGACGGCGAACGGGATGAAGTTCGTGACGTCCTGCAGCGCGCTGGCGGGCATCGCGTTGTGCTGCTGCTTGGCGCTCTTGAGCGTCTCGTGCGTCGCGCGCAGGCGCTCGACGGGATCCGGCATGTGCGTCGGGATCTCGACCATCATCACGGACACCCGGTTGCCGTACGTCCCCAGCTGCTCCTCGGTGCGGACCGACACGGGGACCATCGCGACGACGGGACGCTCGGGCAGCGCGTCGTGCGCCACGAGCCACGTGCGCACCGCCCCGGCGACGAGCGAGACGACGACGTCGTTGACCGTCACGTCGAAGTGGTTCTTGATCTGCTTGACCTCGTCCAGCGACACGCTCCCGAAGGCGAAGCGGCGGTGGGGGGAGATGCGGCGGCTGAACGGGACGTGCGGCGCCCGGAGCGCCGGACGTTCGATGACCGCCTTGTCGCCGGGCTCGATCGCGTTGCGCACGCGGGACAGGGTGCGGCTGATCGCACGGCTGCCGGGCACGCCGACCATCGCCGGGACGATGTCCAGGTGCGGGAGGATCCGGGGGAGCGCGCGCGCGTTCTCGATGGGGTGCCACGGCAGGTTCAGGACGCCGCGCGCGAAGATCCCGAGCGTGTTCGGCGCCTCGGCGTCCGGCAGCTCACGCGGCGGGGCCACCGTGCGACCCTCGGGCCCCAGGTCGAAGAGCACCGACAGGACCTCGTTCCCCGAGACGCCATCGATCGCCGCGTGATGCAGCTTCGTGTAGAGCGCGACGTACCCGTCCGCCAGCCCGGAGATGAGGTAGATCTCCCACAGCGGCCGCGAGCGATCCAGCCGGCGCGCGTGCAGGCGGGCGACCTGTTCGGACAGCTGCTCCTGGGACCCCGGAGCGGGCAGCGCGAGCTCGCGCACGTGGTAGCCCAGGTCGAAGTGCGGGTCCTCGATCCAGTAGGGACGGGCGATCGCGAAGGGGACCTTCTGCAGCTTCTGCGTCATCGGCGGCAGCAGGTGCAGCCGTCCGCGCAGGACCGCCGTCAGCTCGGCGAGACCAAGCTTGCCGCCGGGTGCCGTCGACGGGTCGAGGATCGCGAGGCTCGCGACGTGCCCCGTCGTCGTGTCGGTCTCCATCGCGAGGAACTGCGTGTCCAGGCCTGTGAGCTGCTGCATCGTCTCTCCTGGGTGACGGATGCGCGCCATCGCGCGTCGCCAAACGAAGCTTTGCAGGTCGGCGGCAGGAGCGCCCTAGTTTCTGGTCTCGGCTGAACCCGCCGCGAGCCACTCCCGCATCGCGTCCACGCCGGCAACCTCGAGGCGCGCGACGGTTTCCACGTGGACGAGCCCGCCCGCGTGGTCGCGCTCGCCCGCCGTCACCGACAGCGCGATCCAGGCGGCGGTCAGCTCGTCGTAGAGGCTGCCGATCCGCTCCAAGCGCTCGTCCTCCAGCAGCCCGGCCAGCTCGTGCAGGAACGTCGCGTGCAGCGAGCGGAACATCGCGCCGCCGGTGCCCGCCTTGACGACGAACACCCAGAGGCCCTTCAGCGCGTCGTCCAGCGCCTCGCCGAACGCGTCCGGCCACGTGGGGTAGTCCGCCGCGAACGCCGCGACGCCATCCAGGCCGTTGGCACCGGTCAGGTTCGCCAGCGCCTCGCCGCCCTCGGTCATGTTGCGCACGGCGCGCGCGATCGCCGCGCGCGTCGCCTCCCGCGGATCGCGGAGTATCGCCGGCCAGTCGTAGACGAAGATGCGGTGCCGGTTGGGGCCGGGGAACGCGGTCGAGCTGCGCGCCTGCGCCAGCGACGCCAGCGAGCAGGGCTGCAGTTCCTCGCGGTCGTTGTCGGCGATCCAGGCGACGCCTGCGTCCTCGTCGTAGTCGACGACGACGATGTCGTGGCGGGTGTTGTGCATCCGCACGCGCAGGTACTCCAGGCGCTTGATGTCGGCCCACACCATCGGCGGGCGGCCGGCGTCGATCTGTTCGCGCACCCACGCCCAGCCCTGTGCGGCGTCGTCGGTCTCGCGCACGTCCAATCCGAGGCCCAGGTGCCCGGCCGCGTCCTCCTCCATCGTGCCGGTGCGCCCGACGAGATACACGGGCGGGCGCATCTGCGGCAGCTGCAGGTAGAGGAAGCCGAGGCCGCCGGCCAGGCCGAAGACGGCGCCCTCGGACAGCGGCCCGGCCCCGTAGTCGAGGCGATGGAACGCGAGCAGGTCGCGGAGGGCGCCCGAGCCGCAGTGGCCGGCCTTGGTGTGGGCGAACGATGCGCGCAGCGGGAGGGTGGACAAGCGCGTCAGGCTAAACGCTACGCCGCCAACCGCACCTGCTCGCGGTCCGCGCACTGCCGCACGACCCCGCTGAGGCGGAACAGCGCGCGGTCGCCGACCGGGGACGTCAGCGCCCCGACGTCGTTCGTCACGTAGCCGAACGAGAGCCCGCTCTCGGGGTCCGCCCAGCCACCCGAGCCGCCGTAGCCGTAGTGCCCGAAGGCCTGCCGCGCGGGTGCCCCGGCCATGAAGGCGTGGTGGTAGCCGACGCGCCAGTGCATCTCGAGGCCCAGGACCCGGTCACGCTGGCGGCTCTGCACCTTCCCGAGCTGCCGGACCGTCGTCTTGCGCATGAGCCGCCGGTCCCCGACCGCGCCGCCGTTGGCCAGGGCGGCGTACATCCCCGCGATGCCACGGGCGGTGAAGGCGCCGTTGACAGCCGGCATCTGTGTCGTCCAGATCGGTGCGTCCCGGCCGTAGACGAGGTCGCTCAGCCCGGGGAGCACCAGGGCGCGCACGGTCGCGCGGGTGAACGGGACGTTGCCCCAGACCGGGACGATGAACCGCTCGGTGGCGCTGTACAGGCGCAGGGCGGAGCCGACGACCTCCGCCGGTGGCGTTGACGCCGGGCCGTCCGGTGGCAGCCCGATGTCCAGGCCGTTCAAGGCAAGCGGGCGCGCGACGAGGTCGCGCACCGCGTCGGCCACCGACAACCCCGTCACGCGGCGGATGATGCCGCCCGTCAGCCAGCCGAACGTATAGGCGTGGTAGCCCGGCGCGCCGTCGCCGAAGTCCGGGCGAGCCGCGGCCAGGCGGTCCTCCATGAGCTCGGCGTCCAGGATGTCGGTCGGCTTGCGGACGAGGGCCCGCACGTCGTGCAGCCCGGCGCGGTGCGTCAGGACGTCCCGCAGCGTGATGCGCTCCTTGCCCGCCGCGGCGAACTCCGGCCACCACGTGGCGACCGGCTCGTCGTACGCCAGCAGCCCCCGGTCCACGAGGACGTGGACCGCGGTCGCGGTGATGCCCTTGGTGGTCGAGAACGAGAGCGACGGGGTGTCCGGCGTCCACGGGCGCTCGCTCCGCGGGTCCGCCCAGCCGGTCCACACGTCGACGAGCGTCTGCGTGCCACGGCGGACGGTCAGGGCGCCGCCACGGCCGTGCCCGGCCAGGGTCAGCGCGAAGGCCTCGGCGACCGGCTCATAGCCGGGTGCCGCGCGCCCGTGCCATTCCGGCTCCGCGATGGGCGACGCCGGTGGCCGCGACAAGCCTTCGTCGGTGAGCCCGAACCACTGCAGCGGGTAGCGGATCAGTGTCCCCGGCATCCGTGCGGGGCAGCCGATGATCGTTCTCGGCATCCGTGCGAGATCCAT